>JADZBU010000033.1 GCA_020851955.1 Chromatiaceae bacterium
CCCCCAGGCTGCGGCGCGGCAGGATATCGACCCGCAGGGCCAGCTCGGAGCCCAGGGCGGCCTGATTGATGCCGCGACTGCCCATGCGCAGATGGGTGATGGACAGGCATCGGTAGGCCTCCGCCACGGCCGCCTCCGCCTCCTGGCGCAGCCGCCGGTACTCGCCGATGCGCTCATAGACCAGGCGGGTCAGCAGCTCGCGCTTACGTTCGAGCAGGTCGTGGCCCTCTTCCAGAAACTTGACCTGCTTCTTGAGCTTCAGCAGGGTGTTCTTGGTCGGCGGGACCTTGATGAGTTGTTGGGCCATGTCAGTCCGTCCGCCCGGCCATCAATCGGAGCCCTGGTGGTACTTGGCCAGGTCGGTCTCGCTCAGGCGGGTCAGCATGTCGCGCGGGAAGCTGGACATGAGTTCCCAGGCCAGGTTGAGGGTGGCCTCGATGGAGCGGTCCTCGGCCTCGCCCTGGCCGACGAAGCGCTGGTCGAAGGCGTCGGCGAAGCGCAGGAAGCGCTTGTCGCGCTCCGACAGTTCATCGGCGCCGATGATGGAGGCCAGGTTGCGGGTCTCCAGGGCGCGGGCATAGAGGGCGTAAAGCTGGGCGGCGACTCGGGGGTGGTCCTCGCGGGTGTCGTCCTTGCCGATGCCATCCTTCATGAGGCGCGACAGGCTCGGCGAGATGTGCACCGGGGGGTAGATGCCCTGGTTGTGCAACTCCCGGGACAGGACGATCTGGCCCTCGGTGATGTAGCCCGTCAGGTCCGGGATGGGGTGGGTGATGTCGTCCGAGGGCATGGACACCACCGGCATCATGGTGATGGAGCCGTGGCGCTGGTGGATGCGCCCGCAGCGCTCGTAGATCTCGGCGAGGTCCGAGTAGAGGTAGCCGGGATAGCCCTTGCGGGCGGGGACGTCGCCCTTGGCGGTGGCCACCTCGCGCAGGGCCTCGGCGTAGTAAGTCATGTCGGTCATGACCACCAGGACGTGGCGGTCGAGGTCATAGGCCAGGTATTCGGCGGCGGTGAGGGCGGTGCGGGGCAGGGTCAGGCGCTCCACCGGCGGGTCGTCCGCCAGGTTGATGAACATGACCACGTTGCGCAGCACGCCGGAACTGGCGAACTCGTCGCGGAAGAACTTGGCGTCGGCGTAGGAGACGCCCATGGCCGCGAAGACGACGGAGAAGCTGGTGTCCTCGTCCTTGAGGCGGGCCTGGCGGACGATCTGGGCGGCCAGGCGGTTGTGGGGCAGACCCGAGCCCGAGAAGATCGGCAGCTTCTGGCCCCGCACCAGGCTATTGAGGCCGTCAATAGTGGAAATGCCAGTCTGGATGAACTCGCGTGGATAGGTGCGCGCCGCCGGATTGATGGCGGCCCCGGTGACGGGGCGGCGTATGTTGGACAGGATCGGCGGCCGGTCATCCTTGGGCTCCCCCAGACCGTTGAAGACCCGGCCCAGCAGCTCCGGCGACAGGGCTATCTCCACCGGTTCGTCCAGAAAGCGCACCCAGGTGGACTCCAGGTCCAGGTCATCCGTGCCTTCGAAGACCAGAATCAGGGTCTCCTCGTCGGCGGCGCGGATGACCTGGCCATTGCGTCGGGTGCCGGCGTGATCCCGGATCAGGACCCGGTCGCCAAAGGCGACCCCGGGGGTGCGTTTCATGACCAGCAGGCCGCCGCGGGCCTCGGCGGCGGTGCGGTATTCTTTGATGCTCATGGCGAATTCCCAGCCTATGCGTTGGTGGCGGCCTCGTCGGGCTTGGCGTATTCCAGGCGCATCTTCTCGAAGACGCGTCCGACCTCTTCCCGCAGGGCCTCGATCTGGTCCACCTGCTCGCTGTTGAACATGGACTTGCAGCGCCGTGCCCGGGCCATGAGGGGCAGTTGTTGCAGCTCCTGCACCGGCACGCCCAGTTCGATCAGGGTGGCGCCGCGCTTGAAGATAAAGATCACCAGGTCGAGCAGGGCGAACTGCTTGCGTGGCGAGCAGAAGGTGTCCACCTCGTCGAGGGCGCTCTGCTGGAGCACGCCCTCCTTGATGAGGGCCGCCCCCTCCAACTCCCAGCGCTGGGCGGAGGACAGGGCCTCGGGGCCCACCAGGTTGACGATGCGCGACAGCTCGGCGTCCCGGGCCAGCAGGGCCAGGGCCTCGGTGCGGCGGCGCTCCCAGTCGCGGCTGATCTCCTTGTGCCACCACTCCGCGGCGGTGTGGACATGACCGGAGAAGCTGGTCACCCAATCGATGCTGGGGTAGTGGCGGGCGTCCGCCAGCTCCTTGGACAAGGCCCAGAAGGTCTCAATGATATCCTTGGTGTGGCTGGTGACCGGCTCGGAGAAGTCGCCGCCCGGGGGCGAGACGGCGCCGATCAGGGTCACGGAGCCGGAGCCCGCGCCGTGGGTCTCGACCCGGCCAGCGCGCTCGTAAACGGCGGCCAGGCGCGAGGCCAGGTAGGCCGGGTAGCCTTCCTCCACCGGCATCTGGCCGAGGCGGCCCGAGACCTCGCGCAGGGCCTCGGCCCACCGGCTGGTGGAGTCCGCCAGCATGACGACGTCATAGCCCATGTCGCGGTAATACTCGGCCATGGTGATGCCAACATAGACCGAGGCCTCCCGCGCCACCACCGGCATGTTAGAGGTGTTGGCCACCAGCAGGGTGCGCTCCATGAGCTTGCGGCCGGAGTAGGGGTCGTCGAGCTGGGGGAAGGTCTCCAGCACGTCAACCAGCTCGTTGCCACGCTCGCCGCAACCGACATAGATGACGATGTCGGCGTTCGACCAGCGGGCCACCTGCTGCTGCACCACCGTCTTGCCGGCGCCGAAGGGCCCGGGGACCGCCCCCTTGCCGCCCTTGAGTTGGGGGAAGAAGCTGTCGATCACGCGCTGGCCCGTGATGAGGGGGGCGATGCCGTCATCGCGCCGCAGGTAGGGGCGGGGCTTGCGCACGGGCCAGCGGTGGAAGAGCTTGAGGCGATGGCTATGGCCCTGGGCGTCGCGCAGCCGGCCGATGGTCTTTTCCAGGTCATAATCCCCGGCGGGAGCGATCTCTTCCAGTTCGCCGCTCAGGGTCGGGGGCACCAGGATGCGGTGCAGAATGGTCTGGGTCTCCTGGACCGTGCCGAGGACGGTGCCGGGGCCAATTTTCTGGCCGGGCTCCAGCTGGGGATTGGGTTCGAACTCCCAGATCCGGGCGCGGTCCAGGGCCGCGATGTTCAGGCCGCGATTGATGTAATCGCCACATTGGAGGGCGATCTTTTCCAGGGGGCGTTGGACACCGTCGAAAATGCCGCCGAGCAGCCCGGGGCCCAGTTCCACCGACAGGGGCCAGCCCAGGCCGGTGGCGGGTTCGCCGGGGCGCACGCCGTCGGTGGATTCGTAGGTCTGGACGATGGCCTCCTGGCCGCGCAGGGAGATGACCTCCCCGAACAGCCCCAGTTCGCCGATCCGGACCTGCTCGCCATTCCGGACGCCGGGCAGGACGATGGTGACGATGGGGCCATTGATCTCGCGGATATAGCCGGTGCGGGTGGGTTCGCTCATGATGTCAGCCGCCGAAGAGGTTGCCGGTGTCGAGGCCGCCAGGCAGCAGCCGCTCCAGGATGACCTGCTGGATCCGGGCGCGCAGCCGTTCCAGTCGGCCCTCGAAGGTGTTGTCGACCCGGATGCGGTTGTCCGCGCTCGCGACGCGCGCGCCGCCCAGGCAAGGGATGGGATGTTCCGCCAGGCGCAATTGCTTGTCCGGCGCGATGCGGTGGGCGAGGGCCTCCCATTGGGGCGCCAGGCGCTGGCGGTCCCGGGCATTGACCTCCACCACCAGTTCCTCGGCCTCGATCGCCGCCGCGGCCTGAATCAGATACTGCTCCAGGGTCAGGTTGTAGGCCGCCTCGTCCGTCATATAGGCTTGCAACCGCTCGCGCAGTCGGCCCTCCACGTCCGTCACCAGGTTCCAGCGCACCCGGTCGAGCTGGCTCTGCATCCGCAGTTCGCTGGCCTGGACCTGCTGGCGGAAGGCCCGTTCGCCCAGGGAGCGGGCGATGGATTCCTCGCGTTGCTCGCGCAGTCGCAGGCGCTCCGCCGCCTCGCGCAGGATGGTGTCGCGGCTGCGCTGGGTCATTTCCCGGTAAGCGCTGGCGAGTCGTTCGGCGCGGGCGATGAGGGCCCGTTCGAGTTCTTCTACCTGGTTCACGATGAATCCCGTGCAAGTTTGGCTAGGGGTGCGATTCCAAAAAGGAGGGGGCCTGGTCGCGGCGGACCCGCCGGGGAGGAGGGGGTGGTCATGTCGCCCCCGCGGCCTTGCCGAACATGGCGTCGAGGCGATCGGCCACGTCGCTGGCCAGGCGGTGGGGCCCCTTCAGGCGCGGCACGGCGGTTACGACGATACGTCCGCCCTCGGCGCGTACCCGCTCCAGGCCCGGAATCTTGGCCCGCATCAGGGTCTCCTCCACGATGGCGAAGGCCTTGTCGCCGCGGCGGATGAGGTCCTGGAAGAGCTGGTCCACCTCCTCGTGGCTCGGGTCCGGGTGGGTCTCGAAGCCGATCATGCGGAAGCCGTCCGCGAGGCTCTCGTCGCCCAGAAAGAGCATGCGGGTGGCCTGTCCGTTGTTCGTCTCGCTGGCCATGGCCCTGATTTCCCGGCGACTAGGGGATCTTGTTCAGCAGCAGGATGCTGACCACCAGGCCGTAGATGGCGATACCCTCCGCCAGGCCCAGGTAGATGAGGGTCCGGCCCAGATTCTCCGGCTTCTCGGTGATGGCGGCCAGGGAGGCGGCACCGATGGGTCCCACCGCGATGCCGGCGCCGATGGTCGAGA
>JADZBU010000034.1 GCA_020851955.1 Chromatiaceae bacterium
ACCCCGTGGCTTGGCTGAGGAGAAAATCATGAACCAGGGTAGAATTTGGTGTGTCGTTAAGCCCACGGTTGGCCTGCCGCTCTTGCTGGGCTCGGTTACCGTGATCGCCTTGCTGGTGCATTACGAGATCCTCTCCAACGTCAAGTGGTTCGCCGCCTATTGGGGTGGTTAGATCTCGCGGCCTCTCCGAGCTGGAGGCTGCCTATAGGGGTCGGGCGCGGCTAAACCCGACCCTTGTTGATTTATCCGAGTTAGATGCCGGCGGTGGCTTTTCAGGCAATTAACCAGGAATCGCGAAAGCCAATTGCCTGGGTTTTCGCTTGAGGTATTTCAGGTTCCGACCTAAATTGCCGGCTCCCGGGTTCTGGCGTTTTCTTGGAAATCGGTGCTTGATTCGGTTTCTGGCCGAAAAATTTATTTTTAACCAGTTGATTTTCAATTAGGCGATAGTGGCGAATTGAATCAAACCAGCGTTTCCCTGGGTTCGTCGCGAGGAGTATGCTGAAGTGAGTGTGCGACTGTGCGGCGCGGGTGGATACGCCCTGCCGCCAAAGCAAAATCTCCCCGCAACCTCTTCTGGAGAGCCATCATGACCTACGTACGGATGTACGAAACCGAACAGCAGGCGCTCACCGCCGTCGAGAAGCTCAAGGAGGATGGTTTCCCCAATAACGCCATCCTCATGGTGACGCCTGGCGCCGACGGCGAACGGGTATTAGGGTTTACGCTGGGTGACGATGCCAAGGTTTTAGTACAAAGCCTGAAGCGTGGACGGTCGATCGTATTGGTGCGCGCCGCCTTCGGCTTCGGCCAGGCCGCCATCAATATTCTGGATAGTTGTGGGCCGGTCGATACCGAACTACTGGCGCCGCCGATGACCGCGGCTGCTTGGGAGGAGGCGGGTGCCCCCCTGTCCACGGCCCTGCAGTGGCCGGTGCTGAAGTGCAACGAGCCCGCCCCCTTCTCGGACTTCCTGGGTATCCCCTTGCTGTCGAGTTGCGAGGGATCGGAACCCACCATGATCAGCAAGTTTTCCGGATCGAGCATTGAGCTCTCCTTTGGCTACCGACTGCTGAGTAGTAAGGCGGCCCCCCTGTCCTCGCTGCTCGGCCTCGATACCCTCCTGGATAAGGTGGGCACGGGAGAATCCAGCTTCGGTTTGCCGCTGGGAATGCAAAATCCGGCTCCGCTTTCGTCCTTCTTTGGTCTCCCCCTGCTGACCAAGCAGCACTGAGTTTCCTTGCCTTGGGGGTAACGCCCTTCCTGGCGTTCCCCCCAAGGAGTGCCGGTTCCGATCCCAGACTCAGTTCAATGATGGCGTCCCTGTCCCTGCATGGCCACCCCTGCCGTGCGGGTCACCTGGTGGTGCCTGATCGTCGGTCAGTGTCAACAAAACTTGACACTTTTAATAGACAAATCATGTTGACAACCCTGAGGGGCGTTTGTAAGATTCCTGCACAGGGCGGAAGAGGCTTCCCCTCAGCGAGGAGCCGCCGAATGCTGCTGATGGCAACCCTCCGTGCGGGGTTCGCACGACACTGAGGTTGTTTGAAACCTCTTCTTGTCTTAGGAGAATGCATATGGCAACTGATCTGAACGATCCGGACCGGGTATGGCCTACCGGCCTCACTATCAAGGAATCGGAAGAGCTGCATAAGCACGTCATCGATGGCGCCCGGGTCTTCTTTATGATCGCCCTGGTCGCGCATGTGCTGGCGGCAGTTCTGACCCCCTGGCTAGGCTGAGGAGAAAATCATGAACCAAGGTAGAATTTGGTGTGTTGTTAAACCCACGGTCGGCTTGCCGCTGTTGTTGGGTTCGGTCACGGTTATTGCCCTGCTCGTTCACTACGAGATCCTGACGCATGCGAAGTGGTTTGCCGCCTACTGGGGTGGCTAGGACCGTCAGCCTCTCTCTCGGGAGGCTGTCAAGGGGGTCGGGAGCGGCCAATCCCGGCCCCGTGTTGTTTATTAAGGAATTATCACCTGCGTGAACCGCATCGGCTACAAACTGATGGCGTCGTGGGTTTCCCTTGGCCCGCGTTTCCTTCCTTTCGCGGACGTCGCTACGCCCGACCTCCCCCTCGGCCGGCTGTTGCGGCTGTCGCTGTTTCAAGTTTCCGTCGGTATGGCCCTGGTCCTGTTGGTCGGGACCCTCAATCGCGTCATGATTGTGGAGCTCGGCGTACCGGCGTCGCTGGTGGGCATCATGCTCGCCATGCCGCTGATTTTCGCACCCTTCCGCGCCCTGATCGGCTTCCGCTCCGATACCCACCGCTGCGAACTGGGCTGGCGGCGCGTGCCTTTCATCTGGAATGGCACCATGCTGCAGTTTGGTGGCTTTGCGATCATGCCCTTCGCGCTGCTGGTGCTGGCGGGAAAATTACAGGCCGCCAACGCCCCGATCTGGATCGGTCTGGTCTCCGCCGGTCTGGCTTTTCTCCTGGTCGGCGCGGGGGTGCATATTGTGCAGACCGCCGGGCTTGCCCTGGCGACGGACCTGACGCCCCCGGAGTCACATCCCAAGGTCGTCGGCCTGATGTACGTCATGTTGCTCCTTGGCATGATTGTCAGTTCCCTGATCTTTGGCGCCGCCTTGGCGAACTTCTCCCCGGGCCGCCTGATTCAAGTGATCCAGGGCGCCGCTGTCGCGACCATGCTGCTGAATCTCATCGCCATGTGGAAGCAGGAGACGCGCCGCCCCCTCCGGGGAGCCCCGCCACCCGCCGCCGACCCTAGCTTCCGCGAGTCGTGGGCGAGTTTTCTCCAAGGGGAGCAGGCCCTGCGGCGTCTCGTGGTCGTCGGCCTCGGCACCATGGCCTTCGGCATGGCGGACATCCTGCTTGAGCCCTTTGGCGGCCAGGTGCTCCATCTCACCGTGGGCGCGACGACCAAACTGACGGCCTTGCTGGCCCTGGGTGGTCTGCTCGGCTTCGGTTGGGCTTCGCGGGTCCTGAGTCGTGGCGCGGATCCCTATCGCATCGCCAATATCGGCGCCATGATTGGGCTACCCGCCTTTGCCCTGGTGATCCTGGCCGCCCCCCTTGGGGGCACGGGTCTCTTCCTGGTCGGCAATTTCCTGATTGGTTTCGGGGGTGCTCTCTTCGGTCATGGCACCCTGACCGCGACGATGAATCGCGCCCCCCGCCATCAGGCCGGTCTCGCCTTGGGCGCCTGGGGAGCCGTGCAGGCGACCGCGGCGGGTCTCGGCATGGCCCTCAGCGGCACCCTGCGGGATGTCATCAATGCCGTGCTCGGCGCGGGCGAGGGGCCTTGGGGCCTGGTCGGGACCGCCAGCGGCTATATCTTCGTGTACGGGATTGAAATCCTCTTGCTGCTGGTCACCATCCTGGCCGCGCTGCCCCTTTTCCGGCATAAAGCGGCAATCCGGGTGGGGGTGCCAACCGCCGACAGCCGGCATGCCCTTGATGGCGTGGCGCCGGTACCTCAAGCCGTTGATGCTCCTGGCAGCTCGGTGGGTTAGGGCGCGGACATGGCTCTCCTTGCAATCCTGGAATACCCTGACCCACGGCTGCGTTTAACCTCGCAACCCGTGGAGGCGTTTGACGCCAGCTTGGGCCGTCTGGTCGATGATCTCTGCGAGACCTTGCGGGCCTCGAAAGGCATTGGTCTTGCCGCGCCCCAGACCGGCGATCGCCGCCAGGTGCTGGTGATCGATCTCTCCGGGGGTAAGGCGGAGCCCGAGATTTACATCAACCCCGAGATCCTGGCCAGCACGGCGCCCGGTCTGGTGGAGGAGAGCTGTCTCTCCGTGCCCGGGGTCGTCGGCAACGTGGTCCGGGCGACGCAGGTGCGTGTTCGGGCCCGCGATCGGAGCGGCGAGGCCTTTGAGCGTGATCTCGAAGGCATGTCCGCCGTCTGTCTGCAACACGAGATGGACCACCTGGTGGGCAAACTCTTCGTCGATCGTCTGCCACTGTTACGTCGACTGCGGTTTCGCTTCGCCGCGTCCAGGGCGCGCGCCCAGGCGGCCTAGATCCAAAACGCCAGGCCCTGACAAAGGAGCCCCAAGCCGCCCCGCCTCTTCGCTCCCGAGGCCCCGATCCTCTAAGGTGCTCCGGGATCTGGCCGGCTGCCCCATTTGGGTGCGGCACTGCCCCTCTTCATCGATTTCACACCTGGCCCCGGGCTATCGACTAAGCCCAGGTAAAGGCCTGTTCAATGCCAGACCCGCTGGTCCGCTTCTTGCCTTAAACTGTGTGTTTCTGCTAATGGCTGAGGGCCGTCGCGATGACCTATTGTGTGGGTATTTCCGTTGATGCCGGTTTGGTTTTTGCTTCGGACTCCCGGACCAACGCGGGTTCGGACCAGGTGAGTTGCTACGGCAAGATGCACACCCTGGGCATCCCGGGGGAGCGGCAATTCGTCATCCTGAGTGCGGGGAACCTGGCAACGACCCAGGCGGTGATCGCCCAACTGCGGCATGAGTTGAAGGATGATCCCGACTGCCCGCTGAACAAGGCGCCTTATATGAATGAGGTGGCTGATTACATTGGCGAGGTCAGCCGCCTGCGGCAACAGCGGCATCGGGACAAGGAGGCCCCCAACGCGGGTTTCAGCCCCGCCGCCAGTTTTATCCTGGGGGGGCAGATCGCGGGAGAGGCGCCCTGCCTGCACATGATTTATCCCGAGGGCAACCACATTACCACCTCCCGGGCGACCCCCTTTCTGCAAATCGGGGAGGCCAAGTATGGTAAGCCGATCCTGGATCGCATCATCGAGCAGAATTCAACCCTGGAGGACGCGGCGCGCTGTGCCCTGGTCTCCATGGACTCGACTATGAAGAGCAATGTCACCGTGGGGCCGCCGGTGGAATTGCTGCTCTACGAGCGTGATTCCCTGGTGCTACGGATGTACCGCCGCCTGGACGAGCACGATGCCTATCTCAACGCCCTGCGCGCCAGTTGGGCGGAGAACATCCGCCTGGCCATAGCCGCCCTGCCACTCTTTACGCTGGAGGCGACTGGCCAGCCGCCTGGCGCATGAGGTTTGGACCGTCGGGATTCTCGGCTTGGTGCAGGTGGGTGAACCAGGTTTTGCGGATGCCTTCGTGAATGCCGGATATGCCGATTTGCAGGGTATCCAGCCCTTGATGCAGGCCAGGACCATCCAACTCGACGGGTTTGATGTCATCGAGGTAGTGGCGCGCCGCCCGGACCCGGCGGAGCATGTCCCCATGCAGCGGCAGATTTCCCAGGCAGGACTCGGCCTCGTCCAGACAGTGGCGGATGGAGCGGGGGAAGTTGCCATCATGAAGCAGATAAGCCGCGACATCGGTATCGTTGACGGCAATCCGTAGGTCCTTGCGGTACATCTGATAAGCCGAAAGGGCGCGGAGGATGCTGGTCCAGACATGGACATCGATCTTGCCCGTCTCGTCCCGGGACTGATAGCTCAAGGGGTGGCTTTGGGTGCCGATATCGATGACGCGGGAGGTCATGTCGGCCCGCTCCAGGTAACGGCCCAGATCGATGAACTCGTAGGCGTGACCGCGACTCATGACCCCGTGGAGCAGTCCGGTCAATTGCTGGCAGCGGCGGATGACCCCGGTCAGGAACACGAAGCGGCCACGGCGGGTCAGGGCCTCCATCACCTGGTCGGCGACGAAGAGGTGGAACTCGTTGATCTGTTCCCAGGCCGCGCCCGGTAATTCCTCGCG
>JADZBU010000035.1 GCA_020851955.1 Chromatiaceae bacterium
GAGGAGGTGCTGGCCCAGGCCCTCAACGGCGAGGAAGGCATCCTGATTCCCCGCCTGGCCAAGCGCTTTGGCGTGGCCGACGTGCTGACCGCGGTCAAGGATCAGCCCTTCATGGCGTCCCTGCTTTACTACTTTGGCATCCTGACCCTGACCGGGGTCGGCATCCTCGACAAGCCCATCCTGAATATCCCCAATCTGGTCGCCCGCGCGCTGTACGTGGAACGGTTACGCGAACGGTGGCTACCGACCTATGAGGATCGGCAAACCATCCCGCACCTGGCCGAGACCGTCTACCTGACCGGCGATCTGGCCCCCCTGGTCGAATTTATCGAACAGCGCTACTTCCCGATCCTGTCCAACCGGGACTACCGCTGGAGTAACGAACTCATGGTCAAGCTGGCCTTTCTGACCCTGCTATTCGATGACCGGCTGTACATGATGGTCTCGGAAACCGAAATGGATCACGGCTATATCGACCTGAGCCTGATCGTGCGCACCGACCGGCGGATGACCGGGGCGCTGGACCTGCTGCTGGAGTTCAAATACGTCAGCCTGAAGGACCTGAACCTGACCGGCGAGCAGGTGCGCGAGCAGTCTCGGGACGCACTGGCGGCGCTGCCGGTGGTGAGAAGGGCACTAGAGGCCGCCGGGAAGCAAGCACAAGGCTACGGCGCGGCGCTGTCGGAACGCTATGGCCTGACCGATCCGCGCCTCTATGCCGTGGTCGGGATTGGGCTGGAACGGGTGGTCTGGCAGACCGTGACGCGGGCGTGAGCAGCCCGGCGGAGGCGGACTTATCCACCTTGGTTCCCCACCCCCAAACCACGCCCGTTTGGGTTGCCGCCATTCGGCTTGTCGGCGGTCGTCGGGGCCGCCCAAGGCGGCCAGTACGCGCTGACGGTACCGGTCCAGGACGCCGTGGCCCAGCAGGCGCCGCCCCTAGGGCCTCTCCAGCCGCCGCAAGAGGCGGATCATTTCATCCCCCAGGGCGTCCAGTTCCCCGCGGAGGGCCTGGGCCTCCCGCGTCTGGCCGCTGGCGGCCAGATCCGCCAGCTTGGCCCCCAGTTGGTGGATCTGGTAATGCTGGGCCTGGATGAAGGCGTAATTCGGATTGCCGCCATAACGCGCCCGGCCGATGCCGTGATACCAGCGGTGAAACTGACACTGGTACTCATCCAGGGGCGGAGTGATCCCGCCGCCTCCGTCACTCCAGTCGGCCACTAACTGGTCAAGCCAGAGGCGCAGGCTGAAGATCGCTACCTCGAGGTCATATTTGACCGAGGCCGCCAGGGACGCCTGTCCCAGCCGGTGCCAGAGGCTCTCGCCTCGCCACTCGGTCAGCCAGGGCAGGACCCGCTCGGCGGGCATGGGCCGGGCAATGCTGAAGCCTTGACCAAACTGGCAGCCCAGCCGGGCCAGCATGAAGCCGATCTCCACCGACTCGATGCCCTCCGCCACCACGGGCCTCTGCAAAGCGTTCGCCATGCGCAGCGCCGCCTCGACGATCCCCAGGGCCTCGTTCTTGTCGAGCATGTCGCACACGAAATGCTGGTCGAGCTTGACGATGTCGATGGGCAGACTGTGAAAATAGGTCAGGGAGGAATAGCCGGTGCCGAAGTCGTCGAGGGCGAAGCGCACCCCCAGGGCCTTGCAGGCGTTCATCACCTGGGCGGCATCCGCCGTGTTGCCGATCTCGGCGATCTCCAGGATCTCGATTTCCAGTTGTTCGGCGGTGCCCGGGGGATAGGCGGCCAGGGTCCGCGTCAGGAGGTCCGCGAAGCCCCGCATCTGGATCTGGCGGGGACTGACGTTGATGCTCACCGCCAGTTCCTCCCCCGCCTGCCGCCAGGCTTGCCGTTGGGCCAGGGCCTGGGTCACCACCCACTCGCCCAGGGCGATCTCCAGGGGTGAGTCCTTGATCTGCGGCAGAAACTGGTGGGGGTCCAGCAGGCCCTCGCGCGGATGCCGCCAGCGGATGAGGGCCTCCAGCCCGATCAGGCTCGCGTCCCCCAGGCTGATCTTGGGCTGGTAATAGAGCAAGAGCTCATCGCCCTGCAGAGCGCGGGCGAATTCCTCCCGCAGCCGCCGGAGCTGGCGCAGTTGTTGATCCTGGACCGGATCGTAAAAGTGGTAACCCGAGCGGTTGGTGCCCTTGGCCTGGTACATGGCCTTTTGGGCGTGATGCAGCAGGGCATCCGGCCCATCGGGGTCCAGGGGGAAGAGGGTGACGCCCATGCTGCCGGCGACAAAAATGCGATGACCCTGGACGTCGATGGGCTGGGTGATCTGCTTGAGCACCCGCCGCACCGCCTCCTCGCCCTCATAGGAAGAGGCGAGGCCCGCCAGGATGAGGGCGAATTCGTCGCCCCCGGTCCGTGCCAGGGAATCGCCCGGCCGCAGGCTGCCCTGAAGACGATGCGCCAGGCTCACCAGCAGGGCATCGCCGATGGGCTGCCCATAGGTCTCGTTGACCACCTTGAAGCCGTCGAGGTTGAGGTAGCAGACCGCGATCAGTTGGTGAGAGCGGTTGGTTTCGGCGATGGCCTGGTTCAGGCGCTCCGTCAGGAGGGAACGATTAGGCAGGCCCGTCAGGATGTCATAGAAGGCCAGGTACTCCTGTTGCCGCTCCATGCGTTGCCGGTCGGCGCAGTAGATGGCGATCTCCAGGACCTGGCCGAGGATCTCCAGGTCCCGCGCGTTGTAGACATGGGCCTTGTTGCCGACGCCGATCACGGCGACGACGCGGCCATCGACCACTAGCGGCACCGTGGCCTCGCGCACCAGGGGGGCATGGCCCTCCGGCATGCCCTTCTTGTGCGGCAGGCTGGCGTA
>JADZBU010000036.1 GCA_020851955.1 Chromatiaceae bacterium
GCCCGGAGCACCCGCAAATTCTGTCAGGACCCGCCCGGGGTCATGGCGCAGGAAACCGCCTTCCTGGCCGCCCTGCCCCAGGCCGCGCGCTTCGAGCGAACCGGCGATCGGCTGGAGCTGCGCATGGCGGATGGCGCCCTGGCGGCCACCTTTACCCGCTTGCCGGAATAAGGGCGAATCACTCGGGCGGGATCAAGGGTCGAGCGCCTTTACCGGCGTTAGCGTCGTGCCCCCGCCGATCTTTGTCCAATCCATGCCTTCTCGCTGTTCACTCCCCCGGCGCATCAAGATCCGGATACGCCCCCCATACCCAAGGGAAACGCCATGACTCCGGAACTGATGGGGGTCCTCCTCCTGCTCGCCGCGGCCATCCTCATGTTCGCCCTCAACCGGCCCCGGGCGGATGCCGTCGCCCTCATGATGATGCTGGCCCTGCCCTTCACCGGCATCATCACCATTGGCGAGGCCATCGCCGGCTTCAGTAACTCCAACATCGTGCTCATTGGCGCCATGTTCGTGGTTGGCGAGGCCCTGGCGCGGACCGGTGTCGCCAAGGGCGTGGGTGACTGGCTCGCGGACCGGGGCGGCAGCAGCGCCTGGTTGCTGACCCTGCTCATCATGCTGGCGGTGGGCCTGCTCGGCTCCCTCATGAGCAGCACGGGGGTGGTGGCCATCTTCATCCCGGTGGTGCTGCGCATTGCCGACCGGACCGGGCTCGACCCCGCCAAGCTCCTCATGCCCATGGCCTATGCCGCCCTGGTCAGCGGCATGCTGACCCTGGTGGCCACCTCGCCCAACCTGGTCATCAACTACGAACTCATGCGTACCGGTGTCGAGGGCCTGGGCTTTTTCAGCTTCACCCCCTTCGGCCTGCCGATCCTGGTCGTGACCATCCTCTACATGCTGGTGGCGCGGCGCTGGCTGCGCTCCACCCCGTCGGACGCCGCCGGTGGGCGGCCCCAACCGGGCATGATGGATTGGATCGACCGCTACGACCTGGCCAATCGGGAATATCGGGTGCGGGTCCTGCCGGGGTCTTCCCTGGTGAGGCAACCGCTGGGCGAGATCGATCTGCCCCAGAAAATTGGGGTCAGGGTGCTCCTCATCGAGCGCGGTACCGGCTCCTCCCGGCGGATACTGGCCCGCTCGCCAGAAACCCTTCTGGAGGTGGATGACATCCTCTTGCTGGATGTTGACAGCGACCGGGCCGATGCCAAAACCCTCGCCACCCGCTACCGGGTCGAAGTACTGCCTCGCACCCAGCGCTACTTCATCGACAAGGCCGATAACGTCGGCATGATCGAGGTCATGGTCCCGCAGGAGTCTCAACTCATCGATATGACCGTGGCCGAGGCCATGGACCTGACCGACACCCAGTTGACGGTGGTCGGCCTGCGCCGGGGCCGCGACCCTCATCCACCCTACGGTCTTCGCGAGGAGATTCTGCGGGGCGGCGACACCCTGCTCCTGGCCGGACCCTGGAAGCCGCTCCGCCAGCTCCAGAAGGGCGGTCACGACCTGGTCGCCCTGAATCTCCCCAAGGAATTCGACGAAGTCCTGCCCGCGGCCAAGAAGGCCCCGCAAGCCATCCTGGTCCTCATCCTGACGGTGACCCTCATGGCCACGGGCCTCATCCCCAATGTTCACGCCGCCCTCCTCGGCGCCTTCCTGATGGGCGCCTTCGGCTGCATCAAGATTGACAAGGCCTATCGGGCGATCCAGTGGAAGACCCTCATCATGATCGTCGGCATGATGCCCTTCGCCCTGGCCCTGGAACGTACCGGGGGGGTCGATCTGGCGGCGGATGCCCTCGTGCGGCTGGTGGGCACGGCGAACCCCTACGTCATCCTGGGCGCCCTCTTCGCCATCACCGTCACCACCGGCCTCTTTATCGTCAATACCGCCAATGCCGTCCTGCTCATCCCCATCGCCCTGGCGGTCGCCCACCACCTGGGCGCCTCGCCCTACCCCTTCGCCATGATCGTGGCCCTAGGCGCCTCCGCCACCTTCATGACCCACATCTCGCCTATCAACATCCTGGTCCAAAGCAAGGGCAACTATGGCTTTATCGACTTTGTCCGCATCGGTTTGCCCCTGACCCTCATCATCGGCATCACATCCGTGTTTCTGGTGGCCTGGTGGTTGCCTTTATACTAATTCGACTTTCGAACGCCTGGTCACCGCCACCGGCCACCCCGGCGATTCGGCCCTCCCACACCGGCTGGGATAGCCTGCCCAGCCTCTAACCGCGGAAACCGCTCCCATGGACACGAAAACACCCAAACCCAGCCGCCCCCCGGTCCAGATCGACCTCGCCCTGCAGGGAGGTGGCTCCCATGGCGCCCTGACCTGGGGGGTACTGGACCGGCTGCTGGAGGAGGACTGGCTGGTGATCGAGGGCATCTCCGGCACCTCGGCGGGGGCCATGAACGCGGCGGTACTCTGCGACGGCTTTGTCCGGGCCGGGCCCCAAGGGGCGCGGGCGGCGATGGAGGACTTCTGGCGGCAGGTCGCGGAGGCGGCCCGCTGGAGCCCCCTGCAGCGGACCCCCCTGGATCGGCTCATGGGGCGCTGGACCCTGGATCAATCACCGGTCTTCATCGCCTTCGAGCTTGCCGCGCGCATGATCTCGCCCTACGACATGAATCCCTCCGCCTATCACCCCCTGCGCGACATCCTGGACCGGTGCATCGACGTCAAGCGCCTGGCGGCCTCCCCCATCAAGCTCTTCATCACGGCCACCAAGGTCAGCACGGGCCGCGGCCGGGTCTTCCGCAACGCGGACATCTGTCCGGAGGTCCTGCTCGCCTCGGCCTGCCTGCCTACGCTTTTTCAGGCCATCGAGATCGAGGGCGAGGCCTACTGGGATGGGGGCTACGCCGGTAACCCGACCATTACTCCCCTGGTCCGGGAGTCCAATGCCCACGACACCATTCTGGTGCAGATCAATCCCGTGGAGCGCCAGGACACGCCGCGCAACGCCAGCGAGATCCATAACCGGCTCAACGAGGTCGCCTTCAACGCTCCCCTGCTCAAGGAGTTGCGCATGATAGCCCTCTTGCGCCAGGTGGCGGACCCGGGTCAATCCGAGGGGGCACGCTGGGCGGCGATGCGCATGCACCGAATTTCCAGCCCCCTGATGCTGGAGTTGGGCTATTCCTCCAAGATGAACGCCGAATGGGAGTTTCTGTGTCTGCTACGGGACGAGGGCCGCCGCCAGGCCGAGCTCTTCCTGCGGCAACATGGCGACGATCTGGGCCAGCGTTCGACGCTGGACCTGGACACCTTCATCGACTGGGAGTAAATCCAGAGAAGAGACCCCGCATCAAGCGGCGGCCGTGGTCGGCCAGATCGACCTCGGGGACCCGCAACATCATGACTAACCTCAATACATTTAACGGGACTGAAGCATGGGACTCCTGGGAATTCTGTTCGGCCTTGCCCTCCTGATCGGCCTGGCTTACCGCGGTTGGAGCGTGCTCCTGCTCGCTCCGGCCGCCGGCATGGTGGCCACCCTCTTCACCAGCGAGCCCCTGCTCGCCCACTGGACCCAAACCTTCATGGGCAGCGCGGCCGGCTTCCTCGCTCAGTTTTTTCCCCTCTTCCTGCTCGGTGCCCTCTTTGGCAAGCTGATGGACGATAGCGGCTCGGTCACCGCCATCGCCCACTTCATGAGCGCCCGGCTAGGCCCGCGCCGCGCCGTACTGGCGGTGGTCCTGGCCGGCGCCCTGGTGACCTACGGCGGGGTCAGTCTCTTCGTCGCCTTCTTCGTCCTGGCGCCCATGGCCCAGGCCCTGTTTCGCGATGCCCGGATTCCGGGACATCTGGCGCCGGGGGCCATCTGGCTGGGGGCCGCGACCTTCACCATGTCGGCCATGCCAGGCACCCCCGCCATCCAGAATGCCATCCCCATGCCCTTCTTCGGCTCCACGCCCTTCGCCGCGCCGGGGCTGGGATTGATCGCCTCCGTCATCATGCTGGTCTTCGGCCTCTGGTGGCTGGGTCTGCGGGTCGCCAAGGCCCGGCGCCAGGAGTCTCGCCCGAGCGACGACTCCCTGCACCTGGCCGCGCCAGACGCGGCGGCGGAGGACCCCCTGGTCCGGGAGCGCTCGACCCTCGTCCAGAACTTTGACCCTCCCGAGATGCACCATGGCCATCGCAGCCCCGACCTGCCCTCGGCCCTGGTCGCCTTCCTGCCCCTGATGGTGGTGATCGGGGTCAATCTCCTCATGTCCCTGGTGGTCCTGCCCCGGCTGCACCTGGATTTTCTGGCCGAGGAGCGCTGGGGGTCCACCTCGCTCCAGGCCGTTGGGGGTATCTGGGCGGTGCTCATCGCCCTGTTCGCCGCCATCCTGGTCTTGCTGGCACTCAATGCACGCCGCCTGACCCAGATCCGCGAGACGATGGACGCCGGCGCCAACGCCTCCGTGCTGCCAGCCCTGAGCGTCGCCAGCCTGGTCGGTTTTGGCGCCGTGGTCGCCGCCCTGCCCGCCTTCGAGCTGGTGCGCGACTGGGTGCTGGCGATCGAGGGCGGCCCCCTGGTGTCCCTCGCCGTCTCCACCAACATCCTCTCGGCCCTCACCGGCTCGGCCTCCGGCGGCATGACCATCGCCCTGGATGCCCTGGGGGCCACCTATCTGCAAATGGCCACCGAAATGGGCATGGACCCCGGCCTCCTGCATCGCGTCGCCGTCATCGCCTCCGGCACCCTGGATAGCCTGCCCCACAACGGAGCCGTGGTCACCCTGTTCGCCGTCTGCGGCGTGACCCACCGCGACAGCTATCTCGATATCGTCATGGTCGGTATACTTGGCGCCCTGCTGGCCCTGGTGGCCGTCATCGTCCTGGGGACCCTGTTTGGGTCATTTTAATCTTTCATATCAGACGGATAACCGATAATCAGATGATGGGACACTTCCTGGCTCCACGACCACGCACCCTCCTGGCCATCCTGGCGAGCATCGCCGCCCTGACCGGGGCTCCTGCCCAGGCGGCTGATTTCACCGCCTGCGCGGCCATTGCCGACGACCAGGGGCGTCTGGCCTGTTATGACCGCGCCGCCGCTTCGGCGACCCCGGTAGCGGCCCGCGCCGGTACCGCCAAAAGCCAACCCATGACGGCGCCTCCGACCACCACCGGGACCCCAACCCCGGCCGAGTCCGGGTCGGCACCGGCGGTGGCCACGTCAAGCCCGCCCGCCACCTCCCTGCTCGGCACGGCCTGGGCACTGAGTCCCGATTCCGCGCGCTATGGCATCAACCTCTACCGCCCCAACTACCTCCTGTTCGCCCGCTACTCCGACAATCCCAACGAGCACCCCTTCACGCCGCTCTTCCCGCCGGGGTATGTGGAATTCGACCAGGTCGAGGCCCGCTTCCAACTCAGCTTCAAGTTCCGGCTCTGGGCCACGGAGGATCGCCGCTTCGGTGTCTGGGCAGCCTACACCCAGCAAAATCAATGGCAGGTTTATAACAAGGCCATGTCGAGCCCCTTCCGGGAGACCAACTACGAGCCCGAGGCGATGCTCACCTACAACCCCGATCTGGCCCTGGGCGCCGGTTTCCATTGGCGCCTCTTCAACCTCGGCCTGAATCACCAATCCAATGGCCGCACGGATGCCCTGTCCCGCAGTTGGAACCGCGTCATCGCCAGCTTTGGCTTCGAGACCGACAACTTCGTCCTGCTGGTGCGGCCCTGGTATCGCATCGGGGAAGAAGAGACCGAGGACGACAACCCGGATATCGAGGATTACCTAGGCTACGGCGACATCACCGGCATCTACAAGTGGCGCGGCCACAGCTTCACCCTCATGGGCCGGGGCAATCCCGGCACGGGCAAGGGCGCGGCCCAAATTGCCTGGACCACGCCACCGCTGCTAGGGCCCTTGCGCGGCTATATCCAGGCCTTCACGGGCTATGGCGATAGCATGATTGACTACAACTGGAGCCAGAATGCCATCGGTATCGGCGTTTCCCTCAACGACCTGCTTGACCAACCCATCGAGCGGTTTTGAACTTGGCTTCCCCCGACCCCACCACCCTGTTCCGCCGTTTGCTGGTCTCGAC
>JADZBU010000037.1 GCA_020851955.1 Chromatiaceae bacterium
ACGAGCACCTATTAGAGAATATTGGGACCCGATATTCCCCAAAATTGCCAGCGCCGGTCACTCTTCGGTAATACAGCGGAAGGATCGGTTGGCGGCGGATTGGGGGACTCCGTTAATACCTTACGCTGGGCCTTACGACAGCCTTCCGGCTTTCGACACCCCAATCCTGGCCATGGGACCCTCAAAACCGAAAACTCGCGTCAGGATAGCCCCCGGCCGCCCCTTGTGGCAGACTTGCCTGTCCCCGCCCTAGGCGGAGCAATCCCTGCACGTCTCACGCAAACACCGAGGCGTGTCCATTCGATTCGAGGAGGAAAAATATAATGCGTATCATACTGTTGGGTGGTCCAGGCGCCGGCAAGGGCACCCAGGCGGGCTTCATCAAGGAGAAGTTCGGCATTCCCCAGATCTCCACGGGCGACATGTTGCGCGCTCACGTTAAGGCTGGCACCGAACTTGGCGTGGCCGCCAAGAAAATCATGGACGAGGGCGGCCTGGTCTCCGATGACATCATCATCGGCATGGTCAAGGAGCGCATCACCCAGGACGACTGCGGCCAGGGCTTCCTGTTTGATGGCTTCCCGCGCACCCTCGCCCAGGCCGACGCCCTGCGCGACGCCGCCATCTATGTGGATGCCGTGGTCGAGATCGACGTGGCCGACGAGGAAATCATCAAGCGCATGTCCGGCCGGCGCGTCCACCTGGGCTCGGGCCGCACCTACCATGTCCTCTTCAACCCGCCCCGCGAGGAAGGCAAGGACGACGTCACAGGCGAGGACCTGATCCAGCGCGACGATGACCAGGAAGACACCGTCAAGGCCCGCCTCAAGGTCTATCACGACCAGACCGAGCCCCTGATCGCCTACTATTCCAAATGGTCCGCCGATGGCGGCGCCGGCGCGCCCAAGTACGTCAAGGTGCAGGGTATTGGCGGCGTGGAAGAGATCCGCGACCGCATCTTCAATGGCCTGAAGGGCTAACACCCGGGTAACCCTTTAGACCCCTCTCCCCAACCCTCCCCCGCAAGGGGGGAGGGAGCAAGAGAATCAGTGGCTTGATCTACCAAACTCAATCCAAGCGGCGCCCGGGGTCTGATCGCTTACAGACCCGGTTGGGTCAAAGGCTGGCGCCACTGGCCGCCCAGGCCTGGCAGGAGGGATAGGCCTTACCATCCCTCCCGCCTTTTTATTCGCCGGGTCTGGCGATAGATCCCTCGTCTGATAGGCCCCCGGTCGCGGGGCTCTGGCCCCATTCTCGGGTCTAACTCCCCGGTCAGTCCTCGCGGGCTGGTGACGAGAGTCCCCCAAGGGTGTCAATGGGGCCGAGCACGACCCGCACCCTATGGACCTGGCCATCGTCCACCAAGAGGATACCCGCCCCCAGCGGCTGCGGTTCCCCGTCCAGATCGATGCCGATCACCCCCTGTTCGACGCCCTCGGGATTTTCCACCTGAATTTCGTAACGGGCCTCGCCGTGTCGATAGGTCAGATCGTAATGACGCCAGGCACTGGCGATACAGGGCGCGAAGTGCAGATGGTCGGCGCGCACGGTCAGACCCAGTATGGATTCCAGCCCCGCCCGGTAGAACCAACCCGCGGCTCCGGTGTACCAGGTCCAGCCGCCACGGCGCGCGTGGGGTGGCTCGGCATAAATGTCCGCTGACAACACATAGGGTTCGACCTTATAGGCATAGGCGCCGGTACGGCTGGTCGTGCGATGGATAGGATTCAAGATCCGCAGCAACTCCGTCGCCTGGTTCCCCTGACCCAGCAGGGCATAGGCCATGAGGGTCCAGATGGCCGCATGGGTGTATTGACCGCCATTTTCGCGCACCCCGGGCAGGTAGCCCTTGATATAGCCAGGGTCCAGGGGGGTCTGGTCAAAGGGCGGCGTGAACAGCAACACCAGATCATCACCATGGCGAATCAGATACTCATGCACCGAGTGCATGGACCGCCGCGCCCGCTCCAGGTCACCCGCCCCGGAGATGATGGCCCAACTCTGGGCGATGGCATCGATGCGGCACTCCGCGTTGATCGCCGAGCCGAGGGGGGAGCCATCGTCAAAGTAGGCGCGCCGGTACCAGGCCCCATCCCAGCCTTCCGCCTCGACCGCAACCTTTAGAGCCGCCGCATGGGCCAGCCAGCCCGAGGCTCGCCCCGCATCGCCCTGGGACGCCGCCAGGGGCGCAAAGTCGTTCAGGGTGCGGATCAGGAACCAGGCGAGCCAGACACTCTCGCCCTGGCCCAGGTGGCCGACGCGATTCATGCCATCGTTCCAATCCCCGCCACCGATCAGGGGCAACCCATGGCTACCCACCCCCAGGCTCAGATCCAGCGCTCGGGCGCAGTGCTCGTAAAGGCTCGCCTCCTGGTCGGATCGGGTCGGTTCGTAGAAGGCGTCGTCCTGCCCCGGGGCCAGGGCCAGGGCCAAGCCGTCCAGGAAGGGGATCACCACCGCCAGCACCGCCATATCCCCGGTCACCCCCAGATAGTGCGCCACCACATAGGGCAACCAGACCCGATCATCGCTGATGCGGGTCCGTACCCCGCGCCCGGAGGGCGGATGCCACCAGTGTTGCACGTCCCCCGCCACAAACTGACGCCCCGCCGCCAGCAGGATCTGGGCCCGGGCGATATCCGGCCGGGCGACGGTGAGTGCCATGACATCCTGTAACTGGTCCCGGAAGCCATAGGCCCCGCCCGCCTGGTAGAAGGCGGCCCGCGCCCAGACCCGGCAACTCAGGGTCTGATAGGGCAGCCAGCGGTTGAGCAGCAGATCGAGCCCGCGATCCGGGGTCCGCGCCTGGACTTTTCCCAGCACCTGATCCCACCCCGCCCTGACCGACTGCCAGAGGGCGGCCACCGAGGCCGACCGATAGCGCCGCACCAGCTCGCTGGCCTGGGCGCGATTGCCCCCCTGGCCCAGCAGAAAGCGCAGCTCCACCGCCTGTCCCGGTCGCAGTTCCAGGGTGGTCTCCAGGGCCGCGCAGGGGTCCAACCCGGCTCCGGTGCGATTACCCAACCCCGGACTCCGGAACAGGGCCGCCGGGGCGGCGAGGTCACCGTTGCGCCCGATGAAGTCGCCCCGGTCCCCGGTCCAGCCGGTCTGTCGGCCACCCAAATCCGCGAAGCCGATCCGCCCCGCGAAATCCTGGCTCCAGGGGTTCACCGCGAAGAGGGCGCCGGTCTCGGCATCGATCTCGGTAACCACATAAGGTGCCGTGAGGTCGCGGCTGGCCCCCAGCACCCACTCCACATAAGCCACCACCCGCAGCCGCCGCGGCCGATCGTCGTCATTCCGCAGGGTCAGCCCGGAGACCTTGATCGGGTCCTCCGGGGCGACCAGTTGCAGCAGATCGCTGTGGATGCCGTGGGAGGCATGCTCGAAACGACTGTACCCCTGGCCATGTCGGGCGATGTAGGTCGCGTGATCGAGCCGGATCGGCAGGGCCGTCGGGGTCCAGACCTCGCCCGTGTCCAGGTCCTGGAGATAGATGACCTCCCCGTGCGGATCGCTGACCGGGTCGTTGGACCAGGGCGTCAAGGTGTTCTCATGGCTATTGAGGGACCAGGTGCAGCCACCGCCGGCCTCCGAGACCATGAAACCGAAGTGGGGATTGGCGATGACATTGATCCAGGGCGCCGGAGTCCATTGGCCCTTGTCCATCAAGATCAGATACTCCCGGCCATCGTCCGCGAAACCGCCCAGGCCATTGAAGAACTCCAGGGCAGGCACCGCCAGCCCGGGGGCGGCGGGCCCGGTCGACACCAGGGCCGGCGGGATCGCAGGTTGGGTGACAAACCCCGGGTCGGGCAGCCGGAACCGCTGCAATTGCTCCGCCAGACTGCCCCGCCGGGTCGCCAGTACGACCCGGGCGGCGGTGCTCAAGAGTAGCTGATCCGCCTCGCTCATACGCTCGGCCGACAGCACCTGGATCGCCCCCTGTCCGGGAGTCCCGGGGTGAGCGTGGCAGGACTCCCAATCCCGTACCAGGCCCGTCAGGAGGTCCTGCAGGTCTTGGGCATAGGACAGGGTCTTGGCGTTGAGAATCACCAGATCCACCGCCAGGCCCTTGAGTCGCCAATATTCATGGGCCCGCAGCAATTGATCCACCAGGCCCCGCTCCTCGGGCTCGCTCACCCGCAGCAGCAGGATCGGCCGGTCCCCGGAGAGGCCATGGCGCCAGAGCCCCGTCACGTTCCCCTGATTGAGTTGCATGACCCGGCTGGCGGGCCGCGGCGAGGGGTTCGCATAGAGGAGGTGATTGGCCAGGGACTGGAACAACTGGGCCTCGTCCGGGGCGATACGCAGGTGATGCAACCGCACCTGGGCCTGGGTCCAGGCCAGGGCCGAGACCCGCTCGAAGGTGGCGGGATAGTGATACTGGTCGGCCAGGGCCAGGAGCGCCTCCCGCGATCCGGCGGCCAGGGTGGTAAAGGTCACTTGAGCGGTCCCCCCCGCCGCGATCCGCACCCGGGTGCGCAGGCTGAAGATGGGATCCAGCACGGCGCCGACGGTGTTGCTCAATGGTCCGCCGGCCATCACCGCCACCGGTGCCCGCGTAGTCTGGCCACGCCCGATGAAGCGGGCGCGGTCGGTCTCGTACTGGAGCCCATTGAGGGTATCGAAGCGTGACAGAAGGTGGGCGGCCCACACCTGGGGATCGCCGGCGGCGCGGGGCCGGCGCCGGGCGAGCAGCCCGTGGAACTGGGGCAGAAACTCGGTCTGGACGAAGAGGTTGGAGAAGGCGGGATGGGCCAGGTCCGCACGCGGGGGGGCAAGCACGATCTCCGCATAGGAGGTCAGCTCGATCTCCACCGAACGGGGGCCTTGGTTGATCAGACAGAGGTGGCGGATCTCGGCATCATTCTCGGGAGAGACCAGGATCTCCAACTCGCTGGTGATGGCCCCATCGGTGCGGGTGAGGCGGACCCGGTCCTCCCGGAAGACGGCCGCGTAACTGTCCGGGACCGCCCGGGTGGGTTGATAGCCGGCGGACCAGACCCGGCCGCTCTCCAAGTCCCGCAAATAAAGGAAACTGCCCCGGTCGTCACGCGTCCGGTCTTCCCGCCAGCGGGTCACCGCCAGCCCCTCCCAGGTGCTGTAGCCAGCCCCCGCGGCCGTAACCATCACCACATAGTGGCCATTGGACAGCAACTGGGTAGAGGGCACCGCCGCGGTCGGCGAGGGCAGACGGCGCATCGGGGCCAGCACCAGCACCTGGGCGGCGGTATGGACCTTGATGACCCGCGGACCCCGGGTATCGGCCCCGCGGGGGTTACGCTCTTGCAGCAGGAGGTCGGTGGCCTGGATCCGCGGGATGCCATGGAAGCGGTGACGCATCACCCCGTCGTGAATCACATTGTCCAGGGCGACCAGGGACATGCCCTGGTGGTGCGCCATGTAGCAGCGCACGATGGCCACCGTCTGACCTTCCGCCAACCGCTCCGGGGTGTAGTCGAGGGCCTCGTAGAAGCCGTAGCGGCCCAGGGCACCCGCCCGCGCCAGGTGGGTGAAGTTGCGGGCGGCGGCATGGGGCAGGTACATGGCCGCCAGGGCCGTGGCGTAAGGGGCTATGACCAGATCCTCCGCCAGCCCGCGCTTGAGGCCCAGGCCCGGGACACCAAAGGCCGAGTACTGGTAGGTGAGCTCCAGGTCGCGCTGATTGAGGGCCGACTCCGAGATGCCCCAGGGCACCCCCCGCTCCCGGCCGTAGCCGATCTGGCGCCGCACCACGCCGCGACAGGTCTGGTCCACCAGGCTGTAGCGGGGCGTGAAGCTGACCAGGGAGGGCATCAGATATTCGAACATGGAGCCGGACCAGGACAGCAGGACCGTATCCCGGGCGGCGCGGGTCATCTGGCGGCCCAGGTGGAACCAGTGGCTGCTGGGGACATCCCGCTTGGCGATGGCGACCAGACTGGTGAGCCGCGCCTCGGAGGCGAGCAGGTCGTAATAGCTGTCGTCCACCAGGCCCTCGGCCACCCGGTAACCCAGCACGAAGAGCTGGCGCTCCGGGTCGTACAGGAAGCCGAAGTCCATCTCCTCGCACAGCCGCTCGGCGGTGCCGGCCAGGGCCTCCAGGCGCTGGGCCAAGGCCTGGGGAATGGTGTCCGTCTCACCCAACCCAGCGGCCCGATCCCGCGCCTGGGAGGCGATGTCGTCCCGCAGGCGTTCGGCCCAGTCGCGGGGCGCCCCATCCAGGCTGGGATCACCCTCCAGGTCCGCCAACTCCGCCACATAGGCCCGCGCCAGGTCCGCCAGGGTCTCCGCGTCCCGGCTCAAGCGCCCCCAATCGGCCCCCGTCAGGGGCGGACCGGCCAGGCGCGCGCCGAGGGCGGCGGCGGCGTCCCACAACTCCTCCCGGGTCACGATCAGGGTCCGCCGCTCGCGGGTCGCCGCCAGCGCGGCGATCAGGATGCGATGGGTATCCGCCAGGCCAGCCCAGGCCACGGCGGCGGGCTGAGGCTGTTTGGCCGCCTCCCGGCAGCCCTGGGCCAGGGTCAACAGATGCCCCGCCAGATTGCCGCTATCCACGGTCGAGAGATAGCGGGGCTCCAGCGGATGCAGGTCGCGGGTGTCATACCAGTTGAAGAAATGCCCATGCAGCCGCGGCAGCCCGGTCAGGGTGCCCAGGGTCGCCTCCAGGCGGGCGACGGCATCATGGAGACCGATCCAGCCGAAATCCCGGGCGGCCAGTACGGACAAGAGATATAGACCGAAGTTGGTGGGCGAACTACGGTGGGCGATGACCGGCTGGGGGTCCTCCTGGAAGTTGTCCGGCGGCAGATAATGATCCCGCGACGTCACAAAGGTGGTGAAGAAACACCAGGTACGCCGCCCCAGTTCCCGGAGCTGATCGGTCTCGGCGGGGGTCAGGGACTCACAGGCCGGGGTTCGCGAGGTCCGGCTCAGGGCGCGGGAGGCCCAGGGCGCCAGCCACCACAGCAGCAGCAAGGGCGCGGCGGTCGGGAGACTGGCCGAGTTGCCGATCAACACCACCAGCGCGGCTGCCAACACCACCCCGGTCGCGCTCGCCAGCGGCCGGATCAGGGTCCCGAGGGCCTGACCCGAGGCCGCCTTGGCCTGGAGGGCGGTGACCCATTTCAGCAGGTGGCGGCGGGTCAGGAGCAGCCGGCCCAGGGTGGTACCGATGGCATGGACCATCAGCCAGGCCTGATGGGCCAGCAAGGTCAGGGCCACCAGGGCATGACCCAGACCCATCAGCAGATTCCGCGCCGTCAGGCGCAAGTGGGTCAGGAGTGGGGTGCCGTTGCCAGGTAGCACCAGGCTGTTGCCGAGCGCCATCCAGACGGGCATCCCCAGTGCCAGCAGGACGAAACCGACGAGCCAGCCCTGGGGCGCCCCCGGGATGGCCCAGGCGGCGACCAGGGTGCAGAAGGCCCCGGGCGCCGACAGGGAACGGCGCAGGTTGTCCAGCATCTTCCAGCGCCCGATGGAGGTCAGATTGCGGCCCGGGCCCTCCCGGCGTAATCCCAGAATCCAGGGGAGTAACTGCCAATCGCCCCGGGTCCAGCGGTGGGCACGGGAATCAACCACGGCGGTGTGATAGGGAAACTCCTCGAAGAATTCGATATCGGTGACCAAACCACAGCGCGCGAACTCGCTCTCGAAGAGGTCATGGCTGAGCTGGGTGTTGTCCGGTACCCGTCCGGCCAGGGCCGCCTCGAAGCTATCCACCTCGTACAGGCCCTTGCCAGAGTAGGTCCCCTGCGCGAAGAGATCCTGGTAAACCTCGGACACCTGGCTGGAGTAGGCATCCGTGCCGCTGGCGCCAGCAAAGAGGCGGTGGAAAAGCGAACATTCCCGCCGCAGGGGCAGGGTCGGGGTGACGCGGGGCTGGAGGATGCCATAACCCGCCACGACCCGGCCAGCGACGGGGTCGAAGACCGGCCGATTCAGGGGATGGGCGGCGGTACCCACCAACTGAGTCACCACGCCCATGGGCAGCCGGGTATCCGCATCCAGGGTGAGCACATACTGGACACCCACCGGCGCGGTGGGGGCCTCCTGGTCCGCCGAGGCGAGGAAGGAGGTGTCGGTGGCGCCCCGCAACAACCGGTTGAACTCATGAAGTTTGCCGCGTTTCCGCTCCCAGCCCATCCACTTGCGCTCACCGGGATTCCATTGGCGCCGCCGATGGCAGACGAAGAAGCGCGTGCCCCCGTATTTGACATTGAGGGCCGCCACGTTGGCCCGGGCGAGATCCAGCAAGGGCGCGTCCGTGGGCAGGGTCTCCTGGTCCGCGTCGGACCAATCCGACAAGAGCGCAAAGGTGACATCCCCCTCGGGATTGGCCAGATAACGGACCTCCATCTGCTCGACCTGCCTCGCCACCCCCGCCGCGTCCAAGAAGAGGGTGGGTACGACCACGCAGGTGCGCAGGCTCGCCGGGATGCCGGACTTCAGCTCCAGGCGGGGCAGATGGTGGGGCGACAGGAACGCCACCACCAGGCGGTTCACCAGGTCGGTGGCCATGTCCGAGGCCGGAAAGAAGGCGCACAAGCCGATCAGGAGCGAGGCCCCCCAGCCCAGGTCGGCGCCCAAGGGCAGCGCCACCAGGATGCCGGCCGTCAGCAGCATGATCCCACCCGGATAGGCCACCCCCATGGTCGCCATCACCCGCCGCAGTAGCCGTTGCCGCGGCGGCGGACGAAAGCCCAGCTCCCGCTCAAAAGGCACCCGGCCCTCCCCGATCAGAAAATAGCCGGGGTCCGGCGGTGGCGCCGTGGGGTTGGCTTCCGCCAAGGCCGCGATCTTGCGCATCAGTCGCTGGGCAACCGTCAACTCCTCCTCGGGGGAGCGCCGCGCCAGGTCCTCGATGGCGTGCCGGTAGCGGTCACGAGTGAGAAAATCCATCTCCGCGTAGCCACCCTGGCCGCGCAGGCAATGATCCACCAGGCTGACCTGCTCCACGAACTCCCGCCAGTCGAAGGCCGAGATCGCCCGCATGCTGGTGATGATGTTACGGACCGTGGTGTTGGCTGAGACCTGGTCGGCATGTTCCCGATGAACGACCTCATCGAGCGTCACCCCCTCCTCGGCCAGCCAGCGAGTGAGAAAGCCGAGCGATGGGGCCGCCCCTGGATGGGGGTCATGCAGATGTTGGGCGATCTGGACGGCGTAGGACTGGCACAGGATGGGCGCGGGCATGGTTCCCAGGGTGCTTAACCGGCTGGGCTCCTCGCCCTGGCCGACGGCCTGTTCGAGGGCATCGACGAAGCGGTCGGCCAGCTGTCTGCCAGTCTGGGCATTCCTGATAAGAACCGCCAGGCGGCGCAGGTTTTCCAGGAGGACGACCCGCAGGGTCACGGGGATCGCCCACAACTCGCCCAGGGTTAGGGGTTGGACGCCTTGATAGGCACGCAGAAACAGGGTCAGCAGCTCGGGATCGAAGCGACTGTCCGAGTGCGCCACCAACGCCCAGGCGATGCCATAGACCCGCGGATAGCCGGAGAGAAAGCCACTGGCGAGCTTGGGCAAACCACGATAGTACCGCTCGGGCAGATGGACCCCGATATCGTGGACCTGCTCCTCGATGATATGGAAGTTATCCAGGAGCCACTCGGCCGCGGGGGTGATGGCACGTTGTTCGGCCGATGAATGGCTGATGGCGGTATAGACCTCCACCAGAATCCGGGCATTTTCGCGCACCCGCGGCAACAGCTGATGGCCCGCCCGCCGTTCCGGGTCAACGACCTGGGCCACCGCCAGACTGGCGGCATGTTCCTCCAGCCGCTGGGTGCTGAAAAGTTCGAACCGGATAGGGTCCTTATCACCGCCCGGGGGCTCCAGTCGCGAACGACGCCGACGCTCAAACGCTTTCATCATCATAGGAATTCTCCTCTGGGACGGCGCCCTTGACACCTCGGGCGCGCACGAACCAGCTTGGTATTTCGCATTCTGAAACTTGGCGCGGGGGTTATCGGTGCACTAGCGAACAGAGTTACTGGACTGAAATTTCGGCACTAGGGAACATGGAAGACCTCCCAACACGCATCCAAATGGTTATTTCCAGCACGCATGGGTAGGAATGGCACTGGAGACGCAAATTTTGAGTAATTACACGCATAGATAATTGACCAAATACTTTGCATCATGGGTGTGTGCCGAGGTTTCCGTTGGTGATTCTTCCTGACCGCCCGTGATGCCTTCGATACAAAATGCGGAGCAAGGGACTGCCGAGACATACGGCAAGGATTAACCTAACTCGTCGATGGACGCCGAGATTGTCAGAAACCCATGAGCCCCAACAAAACCATCTCTTGGCTGCGATGCCAACCGAGGTGAGTAAACGCATTTTTCCGTTTCTGGAACTAGCCCCGATGCCCCTCGGCCGGGTTCTGCAGGAGTCCGATTCCATCAGCCACCATGTCTATTTTCCGACCGACGCCATCATCTCCTTGTTGTACATGATGAAAAATGGCGCTTCCGCCGAGATCGCCATGGTGGGATACGAGGGTATGGTCGGCCTGGCCCTACTCATGGGCGGCGAATCCACCAACTCTCGCGCCGTTGTCCAGAGCGCCGGTTTCGCCTACCGGCTCCCCGGGAAACGCTTCAAGGACGAAGTGAACCGCCACGGCGAATTCCTCATGCTCATGTTGCGCTACACCCAGTCTTTAATTACTCAAATGGCCCAGACCGCGGTCTGCAACCGCCACCACACCGTCGATCAGCAATTGTGCCGGTGGCTCTTGTTGTCCCTGGATCGACTGTCGGGCGATCATCTGATCATGACTCAGCAACTGATCGCCAACATGCTGGGCGTGCGCCGTGAAGGAGTCACGGAGGCCGCGGGCCGGTTGCAGAAGCAGGGCGTGATTGAATACCACCGGGGTCACATTAGGGTACTGGACCGACCGAAACTCGAAGAGCTGACCTGTGAGTGCTATGCGGTTGAGAAGCGGGAATCCGATCGCCTCTTACCGCTTGTCCAATTCAGGGATCATCCTGGGAGAATCCCGAACTCTGAAGATGACTACCTGACTAAATCCATGCTGGGGCAATAAATTTCCCTAGGCAATAATAATTAAAGCCCGAAGTGCATAACGGCGGGCTTCTATTTCAGTGGGAAGGTAATTGTGGTTCCCGACGGCACCGATCAGCGACTCTCAAGAACCCCAACGCTTTGTTTGCCAGCGCACTGACCACCCGGGTCATAGTGGCTATTATTCAGTACATCGTGGCGGAAACTCATGTCACTTCTGACAGATCAATCCTAGTTAGAATCAACACCCGAGCCCGCTTCTGATAGGCCACTTTGACCCTTGTCGCTACCTTGGACAAATCGGGTCAGGGTGATGAAAAGGGCAATTATTCGGTTATCCGAGAGACAAACCCATGAAAAATCGTATATTTTACACCGCGATTATCGCCGCGTTAGGATTGAGTGCCTGTGCCGGGCCTCAAGGGCCGGCAGGGGTTCAAGGCCCTACGGGTCAAACAGGGCGCACCAACACGGATACCGTGATTGTGTCGCCGAACAAGACGACGACGGTTGACACCGTTACCACGAGATCTTCGCAACCCACCAAATCAGTGACCACGACCAGTCGTAGTTACTAATCGAAACTTTTGATTTCCATCGATCAATACCCACCATGGGTATTGATCTTTTTTGGGCCATGGGTTTCCAATCGCCCGAATATAAAACATAAATGACAATAAAAAAACCACCCAGTCGGGTTGCGACTGGGTGATATTATGCGTGCGCTTTTAACTGGGGTAGCAGGCTAGTCCAAGCCTACCTTATTGACCGTTAGTATGAATGATAGTTATTCTTCTGCTGCTGATCATAGAAATAACCTCCCAATGCGCCGGCCCCCGCGCCAATCAGGGCACCTGTACCCGCACTCCCACTCATGGAGCCGATGGCGGCGCCTCCCGCGGCGCCCATGGCGGCTCCCGTGACCGTCCGACT
>JADZBU010000038.1 GCA_020851955.1 Chromatiaceae bacterium
GACCCCCGCACCGAGATCTGGGTCAACGACTGGCGAAATGGAGCCTGGATCGATGCCCGCACCGCCTATTACCTCAAGGGCCAGGAGACGCCCATGCAATACGGCCTGGGGGCGCAAACGGAGCCCCTGCCCGGCGCCCTCGACTTTGCCGCGGCCAAGAGCCACATCCTTGAAGTGGAGGCACGCTTCAACGCCCCCGTCTTCAATCCCCAAGCCGCGACCCAACACAGGCACCCGCACCCCGCCGAATGAAAAACTTCTGGCTAACCGCCCAAACGGACATCCTGGAATCCCTGCGCGCCAGGTGGTTCCTGGTCTATAGCTTCATTTTTGGCGGCCTGGTGGCCCTGCTGTTCGTCTTCGGCCTGACCGAGTCGCGCGTCATGGGCTTCACCGGCCTGTCGCGGCTCATGGTGACCTACATTCAGCTCGCCATGGCCATCCTGCCGGTCTTCGTCCTCATCACCACGGTGCGCTCGGTGGCCGGTGATCGCGAGGCGGGCGTTTACGAATACCTGCTGTCGCTACCCATCGGCCTCGCCGCCTGGTTCTGGGGCAAGCTGGTGGGACGCTTCCTGGTGGTCTTCCTGCCGGTATTCCTGGCCATGGTCGCGGCCATCGCCTGGGGGGCGACCAAGGGCGCGGCGGTCCCCTGGGCCCTGTTTATTTATTACACCGGCCTGCTCATGGCCCTTGCCTGGTGCTTTTTGGGCCTGGCGATGCTGCTCTCGACCCTCACCCGCTCCGCCGATGTCGCCCAGGCCTCCGCCTTCGTGCTCTGGCTTACCCTTCTGCTCTTCCTGGACCTCATCCTGCTGGGCGTCATGATCCGCGGCCATCTCCCCCCCGAAACCGCCGTCGCCCTGGCCCTGATCAACCCCCTCCAGGTCTTTCGCACCGCCGCCATGCTCCTGCTGGACCAGCAATTGGTCATGCTCGGCCCCTCCGCCTATGTCATCCTCGATGCCTTCGGCCAGGCGGGCTACATCGCCTTCGCCCTCTTTTACCCGACCTTGCTCGGCACCCTGAGCGCCTGGCTTGGCTATATCCTTTTCAGGCGTAGCGATCTACCCTGATGCGCGCCCGGGACCGGGCCTGGGGGTGGTACGCCATGTGCCGGCCCTGATCCGTGACCATTGCGGTGAGGAGTGGCTCGACGATGCCGTTGCCGAGGCCCTGGAAGATACCGCGGCCGAGGCCCGAGCGAAACACAGCCTGGTCGGGGTGACGGAATGGCGCGACCTGGCAGGCTGAAGGCCCCGGACCAACCAACGGAGGAGACCGTGGATAGCGCGACAGAACAAACCGCACGGCTGTTTCTGCAACGGGTGCGCGAGCACTATGACCTGGCGGGCGCCCTGCTGTATGGCAGCCGAGCCAGGCGCGATGCGGGCCGTGAGAGCGACGCGGACATCGCCGTGCTGCTGCGCGGGGCCCCCGGCGCCCGAGCCGATGCGGCGCTGGAGATGGCGGGTATCGCCTTCGACGTGATGCTCAAAACCGGCGTGCTGGTGGACGCAATCCCGTTCTGGGAAGGGGAGTGGAACCAGCCGGAGCGATTCGCCAACCCGGCCCTGATCGCCAACATCCGCCGGGAGGGGGTGCCGTTGTGAGCCCCACCGACTTCAAGGCCCTGGAAGGGTTGGACCCGGATATCCGTGCCGCCCTGCTGGCCCAGATCCGGGATCTGTGGACACATGGCTCCACCGCCATCGAGGGCAATACCCTGACCCTGGGCGAGACCAAGTTCGTCATCGAGGAGGGCCTCACCGTCGCGGGTAAGCCGCTCAAGGACCATCAGGAAGTCATGGGCCATGCCCGGGCCATCGAGTTGATCTACGGCTGGATGGGCGGTGACCTGACGGAATCTCGCCTGTTCGATCTCCACAGGGCGGTGCAGACCGAGGTGACCCTGGACATTTTCAAACCCTTCGGTGCCTGGAAGCGGGAGCCGAACGGGACCTATGCGGTGACTCCCGACGGCCGCCAGGTCTTCATCGAATACGCCAACCCAGAGGAGGTTCCGGCCCTGATGGGCGAATGGCTCGGTGAACTCAACCGCCTGTCCCACGGGGGCCTCGGCGAGACAGAAGCCATCGATGCCTATGCTCACCTGCACCTGGGGTTCGTCCACATACATCCCTTCTGGGACGGCAACGGACGCCTGGCTCGGCTGCTGTCCAATCTGCCGGTGCTGCGCGCCGGCTACCTGCCGGTGGTGATGGATGCGCGGGAGCGCAAGCGTTACATCGACACCCTGGCGAACTACCAGATGGCCGTTGGCCAGTTGAGCCCCCGGAGCGGCGTCTGGCCGCGGCCGGATCTGGAGGGGCCTTTTCGCGCCCTCTGTCAGGAGGCCTATGGCGCGACCCGGGCGTTGATCGCCCAGGCCCGGGGTCAGCAGGCTCGCCGCCGCTCCACTGGACAAGGGTAATGGGGACAGTGATCCGCCCCGATCCGCGCCCGGGGCCGGGACGCCCCTAATCGTCCAGGATAGAAAGATAGGCAAGGATGTCCCGGAGTTCTTCCCTCTTGAAGGCGGCGAGCAACTCCTCGGCATCGGGTTCCGAGGGGTCGTGGAGGCGTCCCCTGTCGATGTATTTGTCGATCTGGCGCCAGAGGTAGTTGGTGTATTGGCCCGCGAGGAAGGGCACCGCATCGCGGAGATCGCCCTGACCCTGGTCGCCGTGACAAGCGGCGCATTCGCGCCGGTAGAGTTTTTGACCCGCCTCGGGGTCACCCTCGGCGCGGGGGATCTGGACCAGGCGCTTGCTGGCGAGCAGGCGCTCATAGGCATTGAAGCCGGGGGCCGTCTCATCCGCGGGGGGCAGTTTGCTGGCGATTTCCAGGCTCGCGAGATAAGCGGACACGTCCTGGATGTCGGGATCGGGCATCTGACGGTGATCGACGGATTCGACCATGGCCAGATTGGTCCTTTTGCGATCCCGGAACAGGACCAGCTGGTAGGCGATGAAGGGCGCGGGGAGACCCGCGAGCCGGGGGTATTCGCCCTCCTTGCCGCCCTGCCCGTATTCCCCGTGACAGCCGGCGCACACCTCGTTGATATCCCGGCCATTACGCAAATCCACCTGGTCGGGGGCCGCTTCCATGGCCGCCAGGGCGCTGGTGGCCAGCAAGCCGGTCGCGAACAAGGTCTTCAGCAACCGCCGCTGGATTCTTGGTTCTTGCATCTCATTCACCCGGTTACCCATATCACCCGCCATGGTGCCCGGCCAGGCATAGGGGCTCCTTAACCCAGGTCAAGAGCGGGTGGTAGGCCGGCCCGTCGGGACCCGACTGGCTGTCTTGCCCTGGCGCGTCTAACTCCCGGACAGGGCCTCCAGCCCGGGCGTCGGGGGGGAGGCCAGCGGGCGCTCGAAACGCAGTTCCTGGTCATAGGGGAAGACGTCCTCCCAGACCCCATTGGCGGTGTCCTTCTGACGTTTTTGCCAATAACGGTAGTCGAAAATCTCCGGGTGAGTGTCGAACAGGATCTGGCGCAGTTCCTGGCTGTTGGTAAGAAAAGTAGGAAATTCCTCCGGGAAGACATCCCCGGGATTCACGGTGTACCAGGGTTCGGCGCTCATCTCGTCATCGAGGGTGCGGGCCTGGGGAATCTTGCGGAATTTGCACTCACCGAGATAACAGATCTCGTCGTAATCATAGAAGATCACCCGACCCAGGCGGGTGACCCCAAAGTTCTTGAAGAGGAGATCCCCCGGAAAGATGTTGACGCCCATCAGTTGCTTGAGGGCCAAACCCCAGTCATCCAGAATGGCGCGCTGTTCCGCGGGGCTGGCCTCGGCCAGGTAGAGGTCCAGGGGCGTCATGCGCCGCTCGATATAGAGATGGCGCAACACCAGCATATCGCCTTCCTCCTGCACCAGGGAGGGCACCTCCGCCTCGATCTCCCGCAGCAATTCGGGCGAGAAGCGATGACGGGGGAAGGCCACGTCGGAGAACTCCAGGGTGTCC
>JADZBU010000039.1 GCA_020851955.1 Chromatiaceae bacterium
GGATCAATTCAGTGGGACCGCTCCGCCAAGTGGACGAGGGTGTCGACCAGGAAGCCCATGAGATATCCGCGGCGCGGACCTTAGAGCAGCGCCCCCGCCAGCAATTGCAGTATCTCCCCGACCGGCATCACCAGGAAGATGAGTGGCAGACCGGGAAGGCAGGCCACCACCGCGATCTGCAGGATCTGCTGCTGGCTGAAGGGAAAGATCTTCATCTCCCGGATCATGCCGAAGCTGTTGCCCAGGTCGGCCAGGGACTGGATGTCGGCGCTGCCCAGGAGGGGCTCGTCCGCTGGCGGCGGGCCCGCCACCCACTTTTGATGGAAGGCGCGGTTATAGTCGTTGGCCAAGAGGCTGTATTGGCGGAGCCCTTCCCGCCGGGCGCGGGCCAGCAGGGGGGCGAAAATCAGCAGGGGACCCAGGACGAGCAGCAGCACGGCCACCAGATAGACGGCGAAGATGACCTTGAACGACATGATGGGTACCGCCTCGAAATAGACCTGGAAGGCCACGTGGGCGCTCAGGACGCAACTGAAGGTAAAGGGGAAAAGGGCCAGGGACAGATGGGCCCCCCCGAGGAAACCCAAGCCGGCGGCCCGGTCGGGATGGGTGGGCACCAGATTCAGGTCAAGCCGCGCCATATCGCGCAGGAACAGGGTCCAACTGATCAGACGCCAGAGCCAGCGGAACACGAAGAACTGCAGGAGAGGAACCGCCACGCCGTAGTACCAGAGCCCAGCCCAGGTGAAGCTGGCCCCGGCCTCGGTCACGCTGGTCCGCCAGGTGGCGACACTCGCCGCGCCGAACCAGGTTTCCATGGTCAGTTGCCAGGCCCCGATCATAGCGACGCCCAGCATGAGCAACTCCGGTAGGAGCGCCTCGCGGCGTCCCCAGGCGCGGAGGATGGCCGCCTCGACGGCGGGCATATCCTCCGGACGGACAAAGTTGCCCCGCACGAAATTCAACCCGGCCGTCTGCAGTCGGGGCCCGACGATGAACTCCGACAGAAAGAGCAGGGGAACGGCCAGGAAGAAGCGGGCGTAGGTCGGGAAGTCGAGCAAGAGGGATTCCCGGGGCGTCGGCCCCAGTGCCAGGCCCTCGCTCAAGGCCAGGATGAGAAGCGGTACCCAGGTAATCAGCAGAAAGCCGATCATCCGCCGCCCAAGGGAGGGACCCTCGCCTTGAATGAGACCCAGACGCTGCATAAGACGATAAGCCGGCCCACCCAATTGGAATTCCAGCTTGGACTCCAGATTCAAAATACTCATCGCGGCCACCAGCCAGGTTAATGAATTGAAAGGATACCTAAATCCTGCAAGTAAGGTTTTCGGAGCCACGTGCCCTACCCTGGGCGGGGATTATCAATCGTGTTAGAAAGACGTGGCGCCCCCAAATCCCAGCAACTGGCATGACACGCCCCTCTAAGTCATTCACAGAAAGTCTTCAGCGCCTCAGGCCCATGATCTCGCAATACTTTTTGGCTGGCTAGTGCTAAAGACTTAGTGTGGGCGACTTACCGGGACCTCTTTGAGCACCCCCGCGTTCCCACCTCGCCCCCGGGCCGGATGCCGGGCACGATCTACCCGTGGGTTCCCGTTGGGAACCCGTGATGACCTTGGGCGGTGCCGCCTCGGCGGCGAGTATTAGGCGGGTTGGCTCAGGGCCAACCAGTCCTGCCATACCTGCCTGGCCAGGGGCGGTTGCGCCAGCTTCAGGCGCAATTGGTTGGCGCCAGTAAGGAGCTTGCCGGCGACGCGGATCAGGTGCAGGCGGATGCTCTGCGGTTCCCAACGTTGTAGTTCGGTATTACCGCTGAGCAGGGCCATCCAGCGCAGGGTGTTATAGGCCAGGACGGCGCACTGTAATAGGGCGGCATTGGCCAGGAAGTGGTCGGTCTTGAGGTGCGCCAGCCCCATCTGATGCTTGGCTTCTTCGATCCAGGTCTCGGACGTGGCGCGCTGGCCGTAGGTGCGATGGGCCGGCCAGGGGCTGAGCGGTTCGCTGGTGACGTAACAGAAGGCCTCATACCGCGCCACCGGCAGGAGTTCCGTTTGTGGCGAGCAGGGTGCCGCCGCACTCGGGCAGCGCACCGCCAGGAAGAAGCGCGGGCACGACCAGCCGTGGGCCTGATGGGTGAACTCGCACTGCTCCCAGCCCGGCTGGCGGCGAATGGGCGTCCAATGTTGTTGGGCCAGCAGGACCTCCAGGTTGCGTAACTTGACCTTGATCAGATAGCCATGCCCCCGCTGATCCAGCCATTCCAGCAAGGCACCATCGAAGAAGCCGCTATCAGCGCGCAGCACCAAGCGTTGATGCGCCGGAAACTGGGCACACACCTGTGCCATGAAGGCGACGATGCCATTGCTGGTGTAGGCGCTGCCGGTGCGCAGCCAGGCCTGGACGATCTCCTTGGTCGCGGTGCAGAAGGCCAACAGGGGGTGATAGGACAGGGCGCCGCGTTTGTGGGGGTTGTAGCCCTTGGCCGCCCCTTCCTGACGACCATAGACGGTCTTGACGGTGGAATCCGCATCGATCCATTTCTGGGTCAGCACACCAATCCGCGAGCGCCCGGTCCGTGCGGCCCGCGCCCACACCCGCTGGCGCAGGACATGATTGAGGGTCTCCAGCTCACTGACGTGGCGGTCACGGACCTCTTTGAAGAGCCGCCCGAGGGTGGTCTCATCCGGCACCCGTGGCCAGCCCGCAAGGCGTTGCAATACCTGATCGCTCCACAGGGCGACACACTGGCTGAGGCTGCGCGCCCCGCCGATCAGGCCGATCATCACCAACAGGGCGCCATCAACCAGGCTATAGACGGCATTCGCGCTCCGCTCATGACTCACTTGCTGACGAAACAGCGCGCTGAAACCGAGGTGGCTGAGAAACTGGATCACCGGGACCAGGCCCCCTTGGCTGGTGAGGGCCGGGCCCGCCTCATCCAAGTGGACCTTAGGGGCTGCGAACCGCACCGACCGGCCGCCTTTTGTGCTATGTTTGCTCATGGAAAGGGTGACTCCTCAGGCTGATGCTTTCAGCGTTTAACTCACTGAGGAGTATACCCTTTCTTGTTTTCCTCGTCCCGTACTTGCAGGATTTAGGGGATAGATGATGTGATGTGGGCCGATTGCCCTGTCTACCGCAAGCCGGGATTCACAGCCCGCCCCCCCACCGATATTGCCAGGCGATGCCCAGCAGGTCGAAATTGTTCCCGGTACGGGCCGCTACCCCCGAGCTGGCGTAGAGCTTGATGGAGTTGCGGATATCCAGGGGCATGGATAGCGAAGCCCCCAAACGCCAGTTGCGCTGGAGATCATCGTTGAGCCGGTCCTCGAGGGTGGAGCGGCCACCCGTGAAGTAGGTGGCATCGAAGGAAGACCAGATGCCCGAACGAAAGGCGTAAATCAGGTGTCCCTGCAGCGAGTAAAGCGGTTCCTGAGAGCGGGTGCGCCCATTGAAAAAGTCGGGGTTGTCGGTGAAGAGGGTTACCGCGCCGGCGAGTTCCAGGGTCCAGGGACCCAGGGCCTTGGACACGCCGATCTCGGGCTTGAAGAACCAGCGGTTGGTGCCGAGGTTCACCACCCGGCTGTTGTCATACTGACCGAGGGGTACCGAGACCTGCAAGCTGGCCCCCACAATCAGGTCTTGGTGATATTTCGCGAACTCCTTGAGCGTCAGCGCCGGCGCCCCATAGAGGTTGACCGACAGGCGCAGCCGGGGATCGCCCAGGCCATCGACCAGGCGCTCGATGGGCTCCCCGGCATATTCCGCCGACCCCGAGAGCCAGGTATAGGGCAGGATGACATCGAACTTGGCGGACTGGCCCCCCAGATCGAGCACCCGCACATAGCCGAGGGCGGCGCTGGAGGTGGTGAACTGGGCGGCCGTTACCGGCGCCGCCGTGTCGGTCGCGAGCGCACCGCGCGTCCAGGCATAGCCGCCGATCAGGAAATTGATGCCGATCGGCGCGTTGGCATAGGCGCGCGGCTCGATATCCTGAGCCCGCGCCCCGGACAGGTGTCCCAGGCACAGGCCGACCAGGAGGACAAGGCGCGGGCCCAGGGCATGCCTCCCGAGCCGGCCGGGACGCCACCGCGGACCCCGGGCAAGCCTGTCCCGGTGGCCCGGGTGGTCGGCGTCATGCCGCCCGCGGTGCGCGGAGATCTTCATCCGATGTGGTTAAGGGGCATGATGCGCGGGTGAGCCGGCTGGTCGCGAGTTCGAGGAGTTTATCCCACTAATCGCGCATAATCGACGCAGTCTCTGAATTTTCGGCCTCGGCGGTGGAGGAGCGTCAGGCGGGCCCCGGTGAGAAATTCGCCGCCGTCCCTAACCGGGAAACCCAGTAAAATAGCCCCGGCTCACCACCAGGCCCAGGGCCACGATGACCCGCGAACCGGCTGGAAATGTCACGACCGCCCCCGACGGGCCTGGTACCTGTTCCAGGAGACTCGGGACAAGCACGCCTCCCGCCCGGCGGCAAGGGCCCGCCCCCGGATTCCACGCCCCCGAGACCGGAGACGGACATCCTCATGATGCAGAGGCCAACCAAGATGCGATTCAGGCTTGATCCCGTTTTGATCTTCATGGTCGCGGCGATGTTGCTCGCCCAGGGGTGCGCGGGGCCGGTGCGCCAGGCGGCGGTA
>JADZBU010000040.1 GCA_020851955.1 Chromatiaceae bacterium
GCGGGACTGGCCGCCGCCTATCGCGGCCGCGCCCTGGAACTGGAGGCCAAGGGCATGGGCAAGGAGGCCCTGACCATCTGGGAGAACCGGGCCCAGGCCTGCCCCGGCCTGGCGCCGGATCCCCGCCACCTGGCCCTGCTGCTCCGCCTTGGTCGCGTCGCCCCCGCCCTGGAGGCCTATCGCCACCTGGTGTCCGCCGGCGAATCACCGGCCCTCAACGAGACCCGGGCCCGCTTCGCCGTCCTCTTGCTGGTCGAGGATCTCCCGGCGATCCTGACGCAGGACCCGGACTTTGCGGCCGATCCCCTGGTGCGCGACACCCCCGCCGCCCGGGCGGCCCTGGCGGCCTATTGCGCCGGCGATGACACCCAGGTCGCGGACCAACTCACGGCCATTCCCTTCCGCTCGCCTTACCGGGACCTGGCGACCCTGCTCAAGGTCCTGACCGGGCCCGGGGAGGACCGGGCGACGCGCGACAAACTGCTGGAGCGGGTCCCCGCCGATTCGCCCTTTGCATCCCTGACCAGGGCCATCCGTCTGGCCCAACTCCCGGACGAGGATCTCTACCCGGCCCTGGGCGAGGCCAGCGAGGCGGCGCGGGACTTCGTCATGACCCTGCGCGGCTGGCCGGAGCGCCGTCGCCAGATCTGGCGGGAGCTGCGGCGACTCGGGGATCACCCCAACATCAGCCAATGGTTAACCCTGTTGCGGCGCTATCGGGCCCTCCTCGGCGAGCCCTGGCTGCGCCATCGGCTCCGGGCCCTGGTCATGGCGGAGTTTCCCCGTAAGGTGCCCGCCCCCGTGCTGGGGGAACTGGGGCCCCTGGATACCGCGACGGGCATGGCCCTTATCGGGGAGAAACATAGCCCTCCCGGCACCACCCACCGGCTATGGATGGATGTCATCGACACCCTCTGCCCCGAGGATCGGGCGCCGGCACCGGGGAGCCCGGATGCCTTGCGCCTGGCCCTGATCCATCGCCGCCTGGGCCGGGAGCTCGACCGGATCAAGGGCCCCCGGCGTAACAAGGTTGAACAGGGGCTGCTCGCCAGCCTGGATCTGGACCCGGACCATCTGCCGGGGTACCTGCACCTCATCGGCCAATACCGTAAGACGCGACGCCTCCAGCACGCCCGCCCCATCATGGACCAGGCCCTGCGGCGCTGGCCGGAGGACCCCGAGGTTCTCAACGAGGCCCTGGATCTCGCCCTCGCCAGCGACGCCTTCAAAAAGGCCGCGGGGCTGGCCAAGCGCATCCTCGACCGGGATCCCATCAACCGGCGCGCCCGCCAAAGTCTTTTCACGGCCCACCTGGCCCATGCCCGCAAGCAAATCAACAAATCCCGCTTCGACCTGGCTCACAAGGAGCTGGAGCAGGCCACTGGCTGGGCGGAAGGCGCCGCCAGTCTGGCCCGGGTGGAACTCCTGCGCGGCATCATGGCCTGGCTCCACGGCACCCTGGACCAGGCGGCCATGCGCCAGGCCTGCGCGGCCCTCGGCGGGGGTCTCACCGGCCGCCTCGCCCTGGCCCTGGAGGCGGAGCAGCTGCGTTTTTCCCCGCAAACCCTGCTCAAAGCGGCGGGCCTGCTGCCCCTGCCACCGCCGGATCGGGACGACCTCCTGGCCTATTGCCGCCTGCTGCGTGCCCAGGTGGAGCAGGAGGGCTTCAAGCCCCGCATGGCTTGGGAGCCCTTCCAGGCCAGTCTGCGCAAGGCGGCGGGACTGCCGCTGGAGATGGGGGATTTCGAGACCGTCTGCGAGACGCTGCGCCTGGTCGGCCTGACGCAACTGCGCCTGGATTTCGCCAAGGCCGCCCTCAAGCGCTGGCCCGCCAAGCCCCTCTTCGTCTTTCATCAGTACGAGGCCAAGGAGGCCCTGGGCCATCGGGATCAGGGTCGCTGGCTGTTTCGCCACCCCTTGTACGACGCCCTGGACCAGGCGCGGGCCGAGGGGGACCAGCGCACCGCTCATCGCATCGGGGAGATGCTGGGCCTGGGGCACCTGAAGGTCGAGGATGACTTCGACGATTACGACGACTTCGATGACGAGGATGACGAGGATGACTTGGGATTGGGTGGCGGCGACACCTCCCTGCCGGCGGGGTTGGCCGACCTGGATCCCAGCTTCTTCATCGATTTGCTCAAGAAATTCATGGGACCGGAATTCAAGGAAATGGAGAGGACTTTTGGCAAGGACGTCCTCGGCGGCATCCGCAAGATGGTCGCCAGCGGCGAGATGCCCGACCTGCCGCCGGATTTGATCGAATTTCTGATTCAGCAGCCTACCCAGCCGCCAAAATCCCCGTCCCCGCCGCCCCCCAAGCCCCCGGCCCGGCCCAAGCCGGCGCCGCGCGGGGGGCGCCGGCCCGGCCCGGGGTCGGACGACGATAATCCCGGCGGCCAACTGGACCTCCTCTAAATGCGCGATCCCTACCTGACCCTCGGCATCCCCCTGGACGCCACCGACGAGGCCGTGCATGCCGCCTACCTGGCGGCTATCAAGGCCTGTCCGCCGGAACGCGACCCGCGCCGCTTCGCCGCGGTGCGCCAGGCCTACGAGACCCTCCGCACCCAGCGCGACCGCCTCGCCTGGGAGCTCTTCGACATCAGCCTGCCCCACCCCCAGGATGTCCTGGACCGCGCCGCGCCCGCCGGGGAGCCCGGCCGGCCGACCCTGGCCCAGTTCCAGGCCCTGCTGCGGGAGGCGGCGCCATGAAGGCCCAGGATCAAGCCCTGCTGGAGCGCCTGGCCGCCTACCTGGAACGGGAGCCCGCCGCGGTTGAGGCGACCCCGCCGGAGGGCGAGGCCCCGGATCTCTTCACCCTGCTGGCGGAACTCGCGGCCCTGCGCAACGAGGTCAAGCTGGAGTCACGCCAGGTCAAATCCGCCCTGGACCAGTTCGGCGACCTCTTCGATACCCTGCGCGACGCCTACCGACGCCTCCAGGAGGACCTGGACCGCCAACGCGACCGCGCCGCCGCCGAGCGCCGCGAGGCCGAGCAGCCCCTGCTGCTGGACCTCCTGGACCTGCGCGACCGGCTCCAGGCCGGCCAGGAACAGGCCGAGCGCTACCGGCCGGGCTGGCTGGCCCGCCGGGGTGGCGCCGACCGCTTCGTCACCGGCATGGCCGACGGCATGGCCATGAACCTCCGCCACCTGGACGAACTCCTGGCGGGCCGGGGCGTGGTGGCCATCGCGACCCTGGGCCAGGTCTTCGACCCCCACGCCATGCGGGCCGTGGATACCGCCCATCACCCCGACCGCCCCGCCGGCCTCGTCGTCGGCGTGGCGCGCGCCGGTTTCCTCCGCGACGGCCGGGTCCTGCGCCCGGCCGATGTCATCGTCAACAAGAAGGATTACGACTCGTGAGCGACATCATCATTGGCATCGACCTGGGCACCACCAACTCCGAGGTCGCCGTGGTCCGCGACGGCCGGCCCGAAGTTATCCCCATCGAGGATTCCCGCCTCCTGCCCTCCGTGGTGGGACTGGCCGACGACGGCAGCCTGCTGGTGGGCCAGGCCGCCCGCAACCAGTACGTCCTGCACCCCGACCGCACCGTCAAGTCCATCAAGCGCCGCATGGGCGAGGACGTCCGGGTGCCCCTGGGCCACCAGGAATTCAGCCCCCAGGAGATCTCGGCCCTGATCCTGGGCCGGCTCAAGCGCGCCGCCGAGGATTACCTGGGCGACACGGTAACCAAGGCCGTCATCACGGTCCCGGCCTATTTTTCCGACGCCCAGCGCCAGGCCACCCGCGACGCCGGCCAACTGGCGGGCCTGGAGGTGGTGCGGATCATCAACGAACCCACCGCCGCCGCCCTCGCCTACGAGGTGGATCAGGCCCAACGCAAGCACATCCTGGTCTATGACCTGGGCGGCGGCACCTTCGATGTCTCCGTGGTCGGGGTGGAGAAGGACGTGGTGGAGGTCCTGGCCAGCCACGGCAATAACCGCCTGGGCGGCGACGACTTCGACGCCCGCATCCTGGATCACCTGGTGGACTGGCTCAAACGCGAGCGCGACGCCGATCCCAGCGGCAACCGCCAGGCCATGGCGCGTCTCACCCGCGCCGCCGAGAACGCCAAGATCCAGCTCTCCGATGCCCCCTTCGCCCGCATCGAGGAGGAGTATCTGCTGGAGGGCAAGGACGGCCCGGTGCATCTCAGTCTGGAACTGAGCCGCGAGGACTACGAGGCCATGATCGAGCCCTACCTGGCCGAGACCCTCGCCGCGGTCCAGATCGCCATGGAGGGGGCCAAGCTGCGGGTCGCGGACCTGGACGAGGTCCTGCTGGTGGGCGGCGCTACCCGCACCCCCCTGATCCAGCGGCGGCTGGAGCGGGAATTGGGCCGCCAGCCCCGCGCCGAGCTGGACCCGGATCTGTGCGTGGCCACCGGGGCGGCCATCCAGGGGGCGGTCATCGCCGGGGCGCGGGTCTCCCAGGTCCTGGTCGATATCACCCCCTACACCTTCGGTACCAGCGCCCTCGCCGAGCTCAATGGGGAAATGTACCCCTACACCTATATCCCCCTGATCCGCAAGAACAGCCCGGTGCCGGTCACCAAGAGCGAGGCCTTCTACACCGTCTACGATGGCCAACAGGCCATCGAGGTCAATGTCTATCAGGGCGAGGACCCGGACGCCCTCAACAATATCGAGATCGGCTCCTTCCGCATCGAGGGCCTGAGCGACGTGCCGGCGGGCAATACCCTGATCACCACCTTTTCCCTGGACATCAACGGCATCCTGGAGGTCACCTCCCGGGAAAAGCGCAGTGGCCTGGA
>JADZBU010000041.1 GCA_020851955.1 Chromatiaceae bacterium
ACCTGGAAGGCGAGGACGTGGCGATCGCCGCCCGCAAGCGCCAGGCGCTGGACCGCAACAGTCTCCGGGTGGGCGATCGCGTGGCCTTCAAGGACCGCCACGGCCAGGAGCGGTTTGGCCAGGTCGTCAAGCTGAACGTCAAGTCCGCGTCCGTGCAGGTCGGAGCGGGACGCTGGCGGGTGGGTTACAGCCTGCTGGCGCCGGTGATCGACGGCGTCGTGGGTTCCGCCCTGGATGCCCTGCCGGGGCAATGGACCGAGATTGCCGAGTTGGACCTCGATGAGCCGGATAACCACGCCGGCGATTAGCTAATAGCCCTCTGGTGCTATCTCTATCCAACCGCCATGAGATGGGGCCGCTAGCTTAACCCCTTCTTTTTGGGCGTTCATAGAGGACCTTGCCTTCCCGCTCCGCCCAATAGACCGGTGTGGTCCACCAGTCGCGCTTTTTCTCGAACTCACCCTGGGAGAACAGCAGCAGGTCCACGCCGATCCCGAGCCCATCCAGGGCACCATGCAACCGCAGATATTCCTGGGTGTAATCGGGTATCTCCCGTTCGACGACGAGTAGATCCAGATCCGAGCCTTCATCGGCATCATCGCGACCATAAGAGCCGAAGACGATGATCTTGAGTGGCGCATAAGCGGCGGCGGCCACGCGCTGGGCCGCTTCCTTGATGGCGTTTTCAGTCAGGATCATGCTACCTCCGGGTGATCGGTGGTCGGTCGGGTTGGTGTAGCGTAACCCGACGTTCGGTTCAGTGTCGGGTTACGGCGCGCGGCAGGCACGGGGGTTCCGACTTGGGTCATTGCAGGCGTACGGGATTGCTAGGGGTCAGAAGTCTTACTCCTCCACAAACCGCAGTTTAACGGCGTCCTTGCCCTTGCAGCGGTCGTTGATGAAGGTCTCGAAGCGCTTGCGCAGCTCGTCCGGGGTGGCCGGCGAGCCGCCGGCGAGAAGCGCCAGGTGCCCTGAACCTTGAAGGGTGGAATCTGATTGGCGCCGGCAAGGCGATAGCGGGTGAGGTCGGTCACCCGCGGATACTCCCGCACTTCTCCTGGTGGGTGAGGATCTCGCCTTCGCTGGGGGGTGTGGACATAAAGGGAGGCCAAAGCGGTGTATTCGCGACAGGATAGTACGGAATTTTCAACACTGACAGCGCCTCTCTTGCCTATGCCGGGATAGTCTTGGTGGCGGTTAGAGCGTAAAAGATCGCTAAATCAAGGATTCGACGCCTTGTCAGCGGCCTATACGGGCGATGAACCCCCGTATAAACTAAGCGCCAAACCCTTAATCACCTTCAACCCGAGACCTTTCCATGATGCCATCCATTGCCCTTACTCGCGGGAATGCTCTCCTTAGCCTCATGCTGGCGGGTGGCCTTGCCACCGCCGGGCCACCGGCTTCGCCCAATTTCAGCTATTCGGTTGCTCCTCTGTATCACTTCGATAGCGGCCTGGAGGACGGCGGCACGGCGGGCTTTGCGGGGGTATTCACCACGCTCGGCGGGTCCTGGCAGCTGGGGGGCGGGTCTTCTCTCGGTATGCGTCTGTCCTTCGACTACGAGGACTGGCGTTTTGATGAACCCCAGGGTTTTGGCGGCCTGACGCCCTGGAGCAATCTCTATCGCCTGGGGGTATCCCTGCCCTACAGCTATGCCACCGAGGATGGCTGGCTCCTGGGTCTGACGCCTACTCTCATGTATTCCGGCGAATCCGACGCCGATTTTTCCAAGGCCCTGGAATATGGCGCCACGGCCTCCCTGGCGCGCAAGTTTGGGCCGGATCTCACCCTTGGCCTGGGCGTGGCGGCCTTCGCCCGCATCGAGGAATCCAAGGTTTTCCCCTTCCTGATCGTGAACTGGAACATTACGGACCGCCTGCGCCTGACCAATCCCTTTGCCGCCGGACCGGCGGGCCCAGTGGGTCTGGAACTGGCTTATCGGCTGGATGGTGATTGGGAGGCGGGGCTGGGGGCCACCTATCGCTCCTACCGCCAGCGTCTGTCCGAGGACGGGCCCTTTCCCGATGGCGTCGGCGAAAACCAATATATCCCGGTCTATGTCCATGTCGGCCGCAATCTGACGGACAGCATCAAGCTGCGTCTCTATGCCGGAGCGGCACTGGGAGGCAAACTGCGGGTGGAGAATGAAGAGGGTGACCGCCTCTATGAGGAAGATCAGGACCCTGCGGCCATGCTGGGATTGGCGCTGATCGGCCGGTTCTGACCATCCTGGCCAGGACGGGGGTGAGAGATCCCCAGGCCGGTGCCATCAAGCTGGATGGCACCGGCCAAGAGCAAGAGCAAGGGGATGAGTGTTTATTGTGACTCAACAGACGGCAAGCACCGTCTGGCTGGATGGCACTTGCCAAGAGCAAGGGAAGGAGAAGGCCTTCTTCTAGGGTAGACCAGCGGGTGCTTGGGCGGGAGTCGTGTAATCCGGATGCCAGGATGCCCGGGGGGTGTATTGGGCTTCAACCCCTTGGGCAAGCGTCTCCGCCCCTACCCGGACCTGCTTTAAGCCCTTGCGGTTGAGAACAGCCGTCATGGTGGTGATCGAAGGCAGGCTGCTGGCGGCGAAACCCCGGTCTCGCAAGGCCTCGATGGCCTCTACCGCGGTGATCCTGCGGAACTTGGCCCTGTGCCCACGCGCGGTCGGGTCTTGTTGAGCGTACGACTGGGTTAGAGTCCAGAGCACCTCGGCCGCATCGGGATGTTTCTCTTCCCACAACTTGTTGCCGGAAAAGGCCGGGCGCGCGCTGTAACAAATGATGTTGGTGCGTAACTCGTTGAGCCCGAGGGCAACCGCCTGGCGACCCCAACCAAACACCTTTTCCGCCTGGGCAGGGCTGCCCCGGAGGTATTTCAAGGTTATCGACGCCTGAAATGCCCGCCGCTCGTGGCCCTTCAGCTTGGATGCGGATTGCTTGAGATGCGCTTGATGCTGCTCGTCGAGGTGAGGCGCGTTGGGTGCCTTGGGGGGTGTGGTCATCATCCTTGTGGGCTCATCCTGCGATCAGGTGCAACTAATTTCATGTCGCCGGCTAGGGCTTTATCGCGCTAATGACCTGCTAATTCTGGGAAAGCGGCTGCCGAAAACCGGCGGCCGCTTCCCTTTTCAAGGGGCTGACTAAACCTGCGGCAGGGGTGTGACCAGACGCATCCGGGTGAACAGGCGGGGACGTTCCTGGTGTTCCTGGCGGCTGGGCCGGGCGGTGCCGGGCACCGATGAATGCAGGGCCAGCAGGATGAAGCCCAGGCATACGGCCAGGCCGGCCAGTAACACCAGGGTGCCGGCCCCGTGCAACTGGGGGCTCAGAAACAGCAGGCCATAGCCCAGGATCGCGACTTGCAAGCGGCGCTGAGTGCTCAGGGTCTTGGTATTCATGTGGTTACTCCTAATCAAAAGGCATGTCGCCGGGCCCCTGCCGGGCCATTGGCGGTTTATGCGGCCGATTCAAACGAACAATCCGTGAGCTACCTAGATCTGCTAGGTGAGGTCGGATCCTGCCGCGAGGGGCGGCTCGTTCGGTTCGGTCCTTGATGGGAGTAAATGCATCATTCTTGCCAACTAGCGATTTTAAAATAACTAAATATTATTCAGTATGTTAGATGAGGCTCCCCAGTAATCGCTAGCCTGCCAGGTATGCAAAAAGGCATGCAATCCGATTACGGTTAATAAGGAAATATTCATTTAAATCATGATGATGTGATGTAATTGGGCCAGCGGAAAGTGCAGCAAGTGCTGCACCCACCGATTCGATGGGCTCCGGCCTCTGGTGCCCCGCTTCCCGGTCCTCGGACCATTACCAGGCGAGGGTGCCTTCGGTTCCGGTTTTTCAGGATTAGCCCCATGAACCTCGCGCACAAAGGACCCGGCCATCGACCCCCGCGGCAGGACGCCGCCTGGCGAAGTCGCGTGGCTTAGGCGCCATTTGCGGCCATTTGTCTGCATTTACGAAAAAGTTGCTGCCATGTTACGGAAAAATTACTACACTGCGTCGCTCAGACAACAATGACAGCCAGGGGGACCCCCCACCAATGGAAGTACTCTCCATCCTTGTCTATGTTGCCGTTGCGGTGGTCCTCATCTTCGACTACACGAACGGCTTCCACGACGCATCCAACATCATTGCCACACCCATCGCCTCCCGCGCTCTGACGCCGGTTCAAGCGGTCATCATCGTGGCCTTTTTCGAGTTTCTCGGGCCACTGCTGGGCGGAACCGCGGTGGCCAATACCATCGGCAAATTCGTCAATCTGGATGGTGTCGCCGAACTCTTCTCGGTTTCCATCATCCTCTGCGGTCTTTCGGGCGCCATCTTCTGGAACCTGATTACCTGGTGGTTCGGCATCCCCTCCTCCTCATCCCATGCCCTGGTGGGCGGCCTTGCCGGCGCCGTCATGGTGGGCGTGGGCGTGGATCACGTGGTCTGGGGCTTCTCGGAACTCTTCATGCATGGCAAGTTCACGGGTGTCACCAAGGTGCTGCTAGCCCTGGTCATCTCGCCCGTGATCGGTTTCGTGATGGGCTACCTGATCCACCGCCTCGTTTTCCGCCTTACCAGTCGGGCCAAGCCCTCGATCAATGTCTTTTTCAAGCGGATCCAGTTCCTGTCCTGCGCGGGCCTAGCCTTCTCCCATGGGGCCAACGACGCCCAGAAGAGCATGGGCATCATCACCCTGGTGCTGCTGACAGGTGGTTTCATCGATGAGTTCAAGGTCCCCTTCTGGGTCATCCTGTCCTGCGCCATCGCCATCACCCTGGGGATCCTCTCGGGTGGTTGGCGCATCGTCCGCACCGTCGGCTTTGGCATTTTCAAGGTGCGACCCATCCATGCCTTTGACGGCCAACTGACCTCGGCGGTCGTCATCATGACGGCCTCGGTCATCGGCGCCCCGGTCTCGACCACCCATGTCGTCAGCTCTTCCCTGATGGGCATAGGCGCCGCCGAACGGCCCAAGGCGGTGCGCTGGGCCAAGGCTCAGGAGATTGTCACCACCTGGCTCATCACCATCCCCGGCGCCGGCCTCGTGTCGGTCATGACCTTCCTAGTACTCGATCTTCTGGTCCCCGGCCTGGATTAACCGGGCCCGGAACCGAACAATCTGAATCCAATACCGAACAAAAGAGGATTAACCCCATGAGTGGTGGCAACAATTCCATCGTTACCAAGCTAACGGCCCGTATCTTCCCGGTAATGCCGGACTTTTACGGCATGATGGTCGAGCATTGCGACCTGGTGGCCCGGG
>JADZBU010000042.1 GCA_020851955.1 Chromatiaceae bacterium
AACCGCCCCAGGGCGGCCAGCCCTGCCTCGCGGCTAGCCCGATCCCGTGCCCGGCTGAAACCCATGGCGTAGAGGGGCACGTTCCCTTCCGTCAGCAGCGCCTCCACCTCCTCCGCCGTCATGCCGCCGGGGGCGTCATCCCGACCGTCGCTCAACACCACCAGGGCCCGTCGGGATGGCAGATCCGTCCCCCGTTGCTGCCCTAGGATCAGGCCCTGGGCCAGAGCCTCGTGGAGGGCGGTATGGGGCTCCGTCGGCTTGAGGCCGGCGATGGCGGTGTTCAGGGCCGCGGGGTCCGCCGTCGGCGCCACCAGGGTCCGGACCTGGGTACCGAAGCTCAGGATGGCGGCCCGATCCTGGGGACCCAGGGCCGCCACCCACTCCCGCAAGGCCTGGCGGATGCGCTCGAAGGTGGCCGCGTCGAGGGAGCGCGACAGGTCCACCAGGAAGAGGTAGAGGACCCCCTCGCCACTGGCCGCGAAGGGCGTGCTGGACACCACCTCCGCCACCTGGGTGCCGAGGGTGGCGTGGAAGGTCAGGGTCTCGTCCGCCACGGGCGCGCCCAGGGCGTCGCTCACCCGCGCATAGACCTTGACCTGGGTGCCCTCCGCCAGGGCCTGGCTGATGCGCAGGCTCGCCGGTTCCCCGGCCAGGGCGCTGGTGGCCAGGAGCCAGGCCAGCCCGAGAAGGCCGAGGCCGCGGGTTCTCCCGGCCCTCATGACCGCGCCTCCGCCGGCTTGTCGGCGACGGGCCAGGTAAAGTGGTCGCCGCAGAAGGGGACGAAGAGCAACAGCGTCTCCCCCAGTTCGATGCGGTCGTAGGGCGCCACTTCGATCGGGGTCAGCACCTCCTCGTCGTTCAGATAGACCAAGCCCCGGCTGTCCCCGGGCGCCAGGCGGAAGCTGTGTTTCTTGGGGTTGTAGCTGATGACGGCATGATTGTCGCGGCTGATGGTGGCATCGCCGGTGATGGCGATATCCATGGTCGGGGCGCGGCCGATGAAGTTGCGCTCGCTGTGGAGCCGGTAGTCGCGGCCCTGTTCCGGACCCGCGACGCACACCAACCAGCCCACCACCGGATCGACCCCGCCCATGCGCTTGGCCCAGACGTGGCGCGTCTCCCCGGGATCGCGCCCCAGTCCCGCCGCCGGCGCGGCGCTCGCGGCGCGGGTATGGCCAGCGTCGCCTGTGGGCCGCCCCGGGGTTTCAGCGCCGAGCGGGCGCGTGGCGCGCAGGTCCAGGCCCACCCCGCAGAAGGGGCAGTTCGAGTGCTCCTCGTCGTTAAAAAAATGACCGCTGCCGCAAGACACCATGCTCATCGTCCTGATCTCCCTTGGAAATAATTGAGTTCGCCACCAACCGCTTCAGGGCACCAACCGTACCCCACCGTCCTCGTCCACCCGAATGGTGGCGATGCGTTCCCGCTGGCCCTTTTGAGCCAGGGCAATCTCCGTGAAGACCTCGCTTCCGTCCCGGTGGAAGACCCGCCCCTTCACCACCACGGGTTTGCGTGTGTCTCGGACCTGGAAGAGCCTGACCTCCACCCGGTAATCCCCCGGCGGGGCATCGCGGATCTCCCACACCTCGTTACCAGGGCCGACGATATTGTCCTCGCTCAGTTCACCCGGCCGGCCCAGGATGATCTTGTGCCGGTCCCACCAGAACTCGGCCCCGCTCGGGTCCGTCAGGTGCAGGTCCACGTCGTCATGGGTATCCCAGCGGATATACAGAACCAGAAAGGTGTGGGCCAGTTGCCGGGCCAAGCCCTCCGCCCGCGCCTGTTGTCGCTCCGCCTCGGTCTGGGCCTGGTTGGCCTGGGCTTGCGCCGCCGACCGCGCCGCCTCGGCCTGGGCGACCGCCTGGCGCAACTCGGTGATCAGGGCCTCCTGATTCACCGTCTCTTTCCCGTAGTAGGGCAACAGGATGACCATGAGGATGAGAAAGGCCGCCATGGCCCCGGCGATGACATCCAGCATCGACAGGCTGAGGGTGCTGATCTCGCGGTTGTGGCGCCTCATGACGACAGCGGCGCCTCGGTCAGGATCGCCAGAGCCGTGTAGTTGTCCTGGCCGGGCTTGGCCTGGCGCCGCAGACCGAGCGCCATGCGCTCCAGCCAGTCATGCGCATCACTGGCCTTGGCCAGGGCCACCTCCATCTCGCCCTCGGTGACCGCCTCCCAGAAGCCGTCGCTACAGAGCAGAAAGGCATCGCCGGGCTGGAGTTCGAGGGGCGTCACCGCCAGGTCCGGGCGCGGCGGCTTGCCGTCCCCCAAGGCCCTCAGAAGTCGATTGCGATCCGGATGGGTGCGCACCCCGGCCGGGGTCAACTCGCCCGCGCGCACCAGGGCCTGGGGGACGCTGTGATCCTCGGTCTGGAAGCAGACGCGCCCGTCCCGCAGCAGATAGAGGCGGCTGTCGCCCACATGGGCCCAGAGCGCCCGCGCCCCGTCGCTAGCGAGCACCACCAGGGTCGTGCGCATCCCACTCAGGCTCGGGTCCTCGGCCTGGTGGCTGTGGATGGCCGTCGCCGCCGCCGCGAGTCCCTGGGTCAGGGCCTCGGTCGTCAGCGGCGCCGTCGGGTCCAAGGCCCTGAGCAAGGCCTCTACCGCCAGCCGCGCGGCCACCTCGCCACCGCCGTGGCCGCCCAGGCCATCCGCCACCACCCAACAGCCGTCGCGAAAGCCGCAGGCATCCTCATTGTTGGCCCGCGCGCCCGTGCGGCTCAGGCTAGCCGTGTCGAAGCGCAGGGCCGTCATTGGTAATTCACCTCAAAGCTGATCGCCGGGGTGGCGAGATAAAAGCGCGCCCCCGGCGCCAGGGGCTGGGCCTGGCCGGCCTTGGCACGCAGCGCCTTGCCCTGACCGGTGAGAAGGAAGACGCCATTGGTGGACCAGCAGTCCTCCACATAAAAGCCACCCTGGCCGCCGTCATGACCCACCAGGGCGTGGCGCTGGCTGATACCAACCTGATTGGCGGGTATCACCAGTTGCGCCAGGGCGGGATCGCGGCCGATGGCCACGGCACCGGAATTAAGGGGGATGATCTGTCCGGCGTAGGAGCCGGCCAGGCCCAGCAGCACGGGTTGACGCGACGCCAGGGGCGCCGCGCGTTGCCGCGTCCTCGGCGTGGTGGCCAGAGGCATCCTTGACCCCAGCCGCGTGAGGCTCTCCCGGACCCGCGCCCGACCCGTTGCCGAAACCATCAGCACCGTCAAGCCCACGACCAGCAGCAACAGCACCCCGATGCTGGCCGTCAACACCGGCTCCCGCCGCCACCAGCGCTCCAGCGCCCAAAGGCGGGTCTGGCTGACCTGGTATGGGATGCCAGCCCGCTCCAGCAGGGGCAGCAAGGCATCGCTGGCCACCGCCCAGCCCAAGCCCTCGCCCAGCACAACCCGTTGCAGGGCCAGGCCGGTTTGCGGGTCGAGCGTCATCACGGCGGCCATGGACTTCAGGGTGTTGATCCCCACTACCCGCCCCGCCTCATCGAAGAGGGGGCCGCCAGAGTTGCCGGGATTGGTGGCCGCGCTGGACTGGATCAAGGGCCGGTCCTGGCCGGCGACGGCGGGGAGCAGTCGCCCGACTACCCCTTGCGTCAAGGTGGAGGTACTCAGCGCCGCCTGGCCCCCCATCTCGTCCGCAGCGCTCGGAAAGCCTACCGCCATCACCGGATCGCCCTGGCGCAGGGTCGCAAGGGTGGCGAAACGGACCTCCGGCCGGTCCAGGGGCCGCGCCAGCTTGAGTATCGCCAAATCCTGGGCCTCGTCGCGCACGCTCACCGCAGCCGCCACCTCCTCCCGGGTATTGGCGTTCAGCAGGACCAGGACCTGACCGCCCTCCTGGGTACAGACGACCAGATGCCAAGTGGTAGCCAGATAGCGGCCGCCGCCCAGGAGGATGCCCGATCCAGTTAGAGGATCGCCCGTCGTGGGCAGGCACAGGACTCGGGCCGTGACGGCATTGAGGGCCTCGGCGCGGCCCTCCGCGCAGGCTAGGATCGGCAGCCAGCACAAGAGGAAGGCCAGGCCTGGCTTGGTGAGGGAGGAACTGGCATTCATTGTTGCGGGTGCGAAGAGATCCCTTGGGTTGAATGCCGACGAGGCAGGGGGTTTGTTAGGCGAGTTCCACCGCGAGCGTGGCTGGGGTACCGCGACCAGGGGCTATCCAGCCCCCCATGGCGTGCCCCGAGACGCGCGTCCTGCCCTTGGCTGCTGGGCTTCCGCCGTCCGTGACACCACCAGGGATGGCGCAAGACCCGGATGCTTCTCTTGGCGATGGCTGAGTTACCTCTGCAAAGTGCCGCTGCGCGGCCAAAGTCACTGTCCGCCGCGCACCAACCGAACCAGGAGGCCGTCGTTCCTGTCGTAGAGCCCGACATCGCCTAAGATGAAGTTCACGAACCTGGCATAGTCGGCAACGGGCGAGGAAGACCAGAACCCAAAAATGGGGGTATTCGGAAAGGCTGTGATCGAGATCGTAGGCGATGTATAGGCGCCTTTGCACCACTCTCCAGATGCTGTCTTCCAGTAGGCGGGTTCGCCCGAGCTGCAATAGACCAGGCTGGCCAATTCATCCTTGGTCGGCAGTCGCCAACCTGTCGGAGCGGCCCGCCGAGCTTCGTCCCATTTATATTTTTTTGCCTCCCCCGTACAGGTAACGCCAGTCCAGGTCTGTCCCAGGCTACACCGCTGCCATTGCAACTGGGTGCGGGTGTCTTCGACGATGTCCTGATTCTTGCCCAGGAACCGATAGCGGGCGGTGGGGGCGTTGTTGCCCCCGGCGGTGGCCGGTGCCGCCCCCGGCGGTGAGGGGGGATTAGCCCCGGCCCGGTCGCTGGGCGCGGGCGCGCCAGTCGGGGCCAAACTCGGGCTGGGAGCAGGCGTGTATGTCGCTAGGGCGGGGCGCGGTGCTGCATACTGCTGTATTCCTTGATAACCGACTATTGATAGAATAATTAATCCGGCAAGTTCTATTAATTTTCTACCCGTATTGGGTTTATTTATTGGCGGCATGTCACTGGCTACAGGCTTAACCGCCCCTCCCTGGTCGGATGGCCTAGTCACTGACTTGGTATTAGAAACAACTGCCGCCGCGGGCGGGACTGAGCCGCCCTGCCCGCCCATAGGCGCGGCGCCGCCACCGTCGCGCCAAGCCGCTTGCATCTCCGCCATGCCCTGAAAGCGTTGCCCGGCCTTGACCGCCAGCGACCGGAGCAGGGTCGCCTCCTGTTCGGCCTTGATGGCTACTCCCAGCCGGGAGGGCGGCACCAGGTCGTCGTTGTCGAGCCGATCCAGGGATTCCGGCGGGACCTGTCCAGTAATGGCGCGGTAGAAGGTGGCGGCCAGGCCATAAACATCGGTCCAGGGTCCTTGCTTGCCCCGGGTCCGGTACTGCTCCTCCGGGGCATAACCCGGTTTGAGAATGATGGACAGGCTTTTGCTGTGCTCACTGGCGGCGAAGCGGGCCGCGCCAAAGTCCAGCAGCTTGATGCGGCCATCCTGGGTCAGATAGATGTTGTCTGGCGCCAGGTCCCGATGCAGCAGGCCCTCCTTGTGCACCGCCCGCAGGGCGTCCATGACCGGCGTCAAGAGTTTCAGGGCGTCAGCGACGCTGATCCGACCGCCGGGTTGGTGGTCCAGGTACTGCCGCAGGGTGATCCCTTCCACATAGTCCATGACGCAGTAGCCGGTGCCGTGGGCGCGGAAGAAATTCTTGACGGTGACGATGCCCGGATGCTGGTCGAAATGAGCCAGGGTGCGGGCCTCTTCAAGGAAACGGTCTAGGCCATAGACAAATTGATCACCGGCTGGGCCGGAATAGACGGCCAGACTGACCCCGTCGGGTCCCCGGCTGACGCAATCCCGAGGTAGATATTCCTTGATGGCCAGCCGTAACTGAAGGTTGTCATCCCAGGCGAGGTAGGTGATGCCGAAGCCGCCATGACCCAGGACACGACCCACGCGATAACGTCCGTCCAGCACCCGACCCAGGGCTAGGGCAGGCGGTGGGTTGTCTTGTCCAACTTGCCAACCGCAGTGCGAACAGGGCGTGGCAGGCGTGGCCTCGAAGCAGTGCGGGCAGCGGGCGGTATCCGGGCCGCTCATGGGAGGACTCCAAAGCCAGGGGTGAGGATGGCGGGAATTTACCACAGCTACGGCGGCGCTGCTTGCAGGCCCTCACCGGGGGAGGCTTACTTGAAGCCCTTGGAGCAGGTCAATGACAACTCGGTCACTGACGTTAGGCTCGGCAAGGAACACAACTCCCTTTAGAGAGTATTGCAATAATATTCAACGCGCGGTCACCAGCCCCCGGAACTTGCTATGACAACTCCACACATGGACACCCTCTGCCCCGGTTGCTTTGTTGAGAAAGGCCGCACCTACCCCTGCCCCCTCTGCGGCTACGACGAGCGGGCCGGGCGTGGCCCGTTGCCGTTGCCCCACCGCACCCTTCTTCAGGGCCAGTTCGTGGTCGGGCGAGTGCTGGGCAAACCCGGCGGTTTTGGCCTCACTTATCTCGGCTGGGACCTGCACCTGCAAACGCGGGTCGCCATTAAGGAATACCTACCCCGGGAATTGGCTGGGCGCTCATCGGACCGGGCCAGCGTAGCGGTCCACTCCCAGGATGAGGGCGCAGCTTTCCGCTTCGGCCTGGAGCAATTCCTCCGCGAGGCGCGCACCCTGGCCCAACTCGACCATCCCAACATCGTGCGGGTGCGCCACTTCTTCGAGGCCAACGGCACCGCTTATCTGGTGATGGACTACTACCAGGGCCTGTCCCTGGCCGAATACGTGGAGCAACAAGGTGGGCGGCTGGAGGAGAAGCTAGCTATTCACCTATTGATGCCAGTCCTCGATGGTCTGCGGGCGGTCCATGCCAAGGGCTTCCTGCATCGGGATGTCAAGCCCGCGAACATCTACCTGGCGCGCATGGATTCCGGTGGCGTACGCCCCATCCTCCTTGACTTTGGCGCCGCGCGTCAGGCCATGAGCGAGCGCAGCCGCTCCCTCTCGGTGGTGGTGAGCGCGGGTTATGCCCCCTTCGAGCAATACCAGCGCCGCGGCAACCAAGGCCCCTGGACCGACGTCTACTCGGTTGCGGCAGTGCTCTACCGCCTGGTTACCGGCGAACCCCCGCCGGAGGCTATCGAGCGTGTGTCAGGCGATGAGATCAAGCCCGCCGCCAGTTTCGGGGTCTCCACGCGGCTAAGCGACGCCTTGGGCGAGGCCCTGGCCCTGGCCCCCGAGGCCCGCCCACAGACGGTTCCGGAGTTTCAGGTCCGACTGTGGGGAGCCAAGCCGCCGCAGGAGCCAGATCCTGCCCCGACTTCGCCCAACTCAGCCGCCGCGCCCACCCCGGAACATCGGTCGGCGCTATCTGCACCGCCGGCTTCGCCCAAGACGGAGAAGGGGTCCGCATCTCTCGCGGGCTCTGGATCGCCTCCCCGTCGTTGGATGTGGCCGGCCGTGCTCGCTGTGGTCGTGGTGCTGTTGACACTGCTGCTCGGACTGGCCGGTTGGTACCAGCATCATCAAGACCAGATCGCGGCCCAGTTACGGAAGGCCGCCGATGACCGTGCCTTTGAAACGACCATGGGGATGAATACCGGTGCCGCATACCGGGCCTATCTGAGTGCCTGTGCCGCGGACGGTTGCGGCCACAGACCCCAGGCCGAGCAACGCCTGCATGACCTGACGGCGAAGGCCCAGGCTGAGGCGGAACATCTGGCCCAGGAACGTGCCCAGCAGGAAGCAGAGCACCAAGCCGCGGCAGAACGAGAGGCCCGAGATCGCGCAGCCCAGGAACGTACCCAGCGGGAGACAGCGGAGCCCAAGGTGGCAGTAGACCGAACTCCGGATGCCCCTGCCAAGCCCAAGCCCTTGGCGCCGGCCCGATCCCATGCTGCATGGAAAGCGTGTTCCGATGGCGTGTTGAAAAGGCTGTCCGCTAAAGGCGAGCGTGAGTCTGGCAATCCTGGAGCCTATACAGGTGCAGGCGGCGCCGGTGCGACGGCGGACATCCAAAAGAAATGCGGTTACGAGCCCATGACCCGTCAGGGATGTGATGGCGCCTATGTTCATGTCTGCTTGGAACCCCGGAAATACTATGACAAGTTTGGGGACTTCTCATTGTCAAACGCAGACCGCAGTTGGATTAAGTCTTTCGATCCCAGAGTATTTGACGAACGCCGCTTGAAGTCCCTGTGCACTGCCCCATTCCAGATCAGTCGTGCAAAATTTGGCGCCCTTATGTGTGGTGAAGAATGAGCGTCAGGCTATGTTCTTGGACCAGGTCGTCTTTTTGCTTATTCCCACCCCAAGCCAAACAGCGCATAGGAATCCTAGGGGCAGGATGCGCTTGCGAATGGCTCTTTTCCTGACCGGGACGGGAATTCATACGAATCAGGGAGTGGTCCTTTCGTGGGGGGGCGTTCTGAGTGCTGACCACTCTATGACGTCTTGCGCAAATTCATATTGTTTTAACACTTCGGTCAGCAGATCGTAGAACCATGTTTCAGCATATGGTCCTACCAACACTTTGCCGATGAGTTTCTTGCTATCAACACGAATCGTTAGGCCTTTTGGAAAACGAACCGAATTATTAGGGCAGCTATCGGAGTGTTCAGGGCAGTCATTGGGGTGATGCAATAAATAGGCATGCCCGTTGATGATTTGCGGATCGCCTGGAACAGGCGGGTAAGGCGGGATAAAGATTGTTGGGCAAGGTTGACATATGATCCTAATTTCTTCTTCGTAGCTGAAGGCCTTATGCTTGTGGATGAATGGCATTTCTGGTGTGGACAGAAGTAATTCCTTTGCTGATTCATTGTTGGACGAATTATAATCTATGTATTCGACTTTGTGGATTGTCAACTTACTCAGGTCAAACGAATTGCTCAGAGGTAAACTTATCAACTCTCCGTTGCTTACAATCTCCCAGTTACCATCTATATTGCCATTCCTTAATTCACGCTCTAAACATTCCTCTGTCGTTTCGATGGCAACTGAATTCTTCGTCCCGCCATATATTTTCCATAGCGCCACGTTATCTGAGCAACTTCGCGTCCAGCAGTTGATATAGGTCATCTTGCGCCATTTCTCCCGCTTCTTAATGATCTCCGTGTTATCGGTGTTCCCTTTTTGAATAATTGATACACCCTGGGCAATTTCATAAATTTGTCGCGTATAATGGCCTTCATATTTGTCCTCTAGGATGTCCGCGCGGCACAAATAGATCCTGTTGCATTGAATCAAGTCCATGAGCTTTTCGAAGCTCAAATAGCGCCGAATTCTGTTGTTTCTATTCGCAGGGTCCATAACTATAAGTCAAATTGTTTGGGTGAAGTATTCGTATAGCCATGGCCGACAGATCATGTCGTGTGAGACCGGAACTAAGCGCACATGACGCCTACTCAACACAGTAATCGCCATTTCGATGGTATCCCGGAGGGCAGACACTGCCCTTACGGCTTATGGCTGGCTTCTTATAGCCTGCTCCTGGCCGGCAGTACTCCCCGCTTCGAAAGTAGCCCGGAGGACAGACACTACCTTCACGGCTTATGGCTGGCCCCTTATAGCCTGCCCCTGGCTGGCAGTACTCTCCGCTCCGAAAGTAGCCTGGGGGGCAAGTACTTCCTTTGCGGGCAATGGGCGCATTGGAACCATCGGACCGGACAGCAAGGTAGTTATGTTGGCCTGACAGGTGTCCATCCTGATCCGCTTGGGCGGGGAGATAGAGCACGCAGAGGAAAAAGGCGTAAAGAATTTTCATTTGATGTTATCCCCTTCAAAATACCCAGAACCGGGCATATCTCGCCTGGAAACGGCGCTCATGGGGTGGACCTATGGCGGAATCTAATGCCCATTACAACACCTGACAGTTAGGTTAAAGTCTCGGTTTTTTTAAATCATGACCGGCATCAGAATAAGCAGAGCCCCGTTACCTTACCATTCGTAAATGCGTAAAACCTGTTCGATTGTTATTGCTTACGCTTCCGTAACCAAAATATATCCCATTCGGGTCGTCTGACGGTCCCTTCCTCGTACTAGACCAAAATAAACTTGATGGACTATTTGGAAAAACGCCTGGCGCTATTGTTGGTCTGATATGGTCTTGTACAGGCTTGCCATAGCATCCCCAGTCATTTTTGTCATTGCTAGCATTTCTTCCATTGCTATAAAAGTCTGGAATGCCATTGCTGCAATATACCAATGTTCCTAACTCCTCAATATTTGGTAATCTCCAGTCGCTGTATCCAGCAAAATTTAGATTATATTTTTTTGCATCGTCCCAATTCATCTCTGTTGCTTTGCCCTTACAAGTTTGCTCGATCCATTTTTGACCAATTGCGCAGCGCATCCACATTAAACCTGTAATAACATCCGTAACAGTTCCATCCTCGTTATCAACATAACGGCTGTTTGGACCGATACGCTTGCGGTTAGATGTGTCAGTTTCCCCATTTCTTGGGTCGATATTTGGTGCATTATGTGTAGTTTTTGTTTCCCCACTATTGGTTACTGCAACGCCAGTAGTAGCGGTTGCAGGGGGTGATAGCGCTGCTTGTTGGTAAGCGTTACAAATCCCAGGGTTCGTGGAATAGAAATAGGTGATTTCCTTGCCCGTCTCGTCCCGGCGTTTCGCCATGAGAGTTTGACCGCCCTCGGGGTAAGTCACAACCTGGGCATCATACAGGCCCGGATATTTGGTTTTAAGTTTCTGCAATTGCTCTTCCGGTCCCGCCACCATGAACTTGTAGCACAGCGGTGCCTCGGGCGGGATGTTGGCCGTGGGCGCCAATTCGGCGGCAAAGTAGAGTGGGACTTTTTCCCCTGACGGAGGAGATGGCACGGGCGTATTGACCTGGACGGGAGGGGGTGGCGGGGTGTCGGAGGTTGAGGTTGCCCGATCAGGTGGGGCGATTCCACCGCGCACGAGCCGCACATAGCCGCCGTACCCCTTATAGCCATAGCTGACGTAGCCATAGCTGAAGCCGACGCTCCAGGCGTCGTTTGGATAGTGTGCGTCGGCCGAGGAGGACCAAAACCAACTTTTGGGCGTGTTCGGAAAGGCCGCGATCCAAAGCGTAGGTGCTACGTAATCGCCTTTGCACGTTTGGGGTGCGGCCTTCCAATAGGTTGGCTGGCCAGAACTGCAATAGACCAAGCTGGCCAACTCATCCTTGGTCGGCAGTCGCCAACCCGCCGGAGCGACCCGCTGAGCCTCGTTCCACTTATATTTTGTTGCCTCCCCCGCGCAGGCGGCGTCATTCCAGACTTGACCCAGGCTGCACCGCTGCCATTGCAACTTGGTGCGGGTGTCTTCGACGATGTCCTGGTCCTTGCCCAGGAACCGATAGCGTTCGTTGGGTGACGTGTCCCCGGGTGGCTCCACAGCGTCGCCTTGCCTGGCATTGCTGGAACCTGCCGAGTTCTCGGCCGTGCTTGGCGCGGCAGTGACTGGGGTCGCGGTGGGAGCGGTCGATGACGCAGCAGGGGGTGTTAAGGGTACCGCTGGCTCGGCCGGTTTCGGGGTGGAAGCGGTCGCTGGCGAGGCCGTGGGTACCGCGGCGGTTGCCGCTATCGGCTCTGGGGTGGTCGTCGCGGCGGATACCTCGGGGGTCGGCGGTGTAAGGGGTGATGATGCTCCCCCAGCCACCGGGGGCGGTGGCGCGGTGGTCCCTGGCCAGGGGGAGTGGATCAGGGCGACGGTGGCGATTATGAGTAAGAGGGCGACAAGAGCCAGGAGCAGGGCGTTTTTGGCCCACGGCAGGGGTTTTGCGGTGGGTGTATCTTCCACCCTGGGTCGGACCGGGCCGTTTGGGTCGATAAACGGTGGTGGCGCGGCGGCACCACCGGCGCGCCAAGCCTCTTGCAATTCCGCCATGTCCTGAAAGCGTTGCCCGGCCTTGACGGCCAGTGCCTGCAGCAGGGTCGCCTCCTGGCCGGGCGTGATGGCAATCCCCCGAAGGCGGGAGGGCGGCACCAGGTCGTCGTTGTCGAGTCGATCCAGGGCTTCTGGCGGGACCTGGCCAGTAATGGCGCGGTAGCAGGTGGCGGCCAGACCGTAAACGTCAGTCCAGGGGCCTTGCTTGCCCTTGGCGCGATATTGCTCCTCGGGGGCATAGCCGGGCTTGAGGATAATTGAGAGTGACTTGCTGTGCTCACTGGCCGCATAGCGGGCCGCGCCAAAGTCCAGCAGCTTGATGCGCCCATCCTGGGTCAGATAGATGTTATCTGGCGCCAGGTCCCGATGGAGCAGGCCCTCCTTATGCACCGCCCGCAGGGCGTCCATGACCGGCGTCAACAGTTTCAGGGCGTCAGGGACGCTGATCCGCCCGCCCGGCTGTTGCTCCAGATACTGGCGCAGGGTGATCCCGGCCACATAGTCCATGACACAGTAGCCGGTGCCATGGGCGCGGAAGAAATTCTTGACGGTGACGATGCCCGGATGCTGGTCGAAATGGGCCAGGGTGCGGGCCTCTTCGAGGAAACGCTCCAGGCCATAGGCGAATTGATCGCCGGCCGGGCCGGAATAGACGGCCAGGCTGACCCCATCCGCTCCTCGCCCCGCGCTATCCCGGGGGAAATACTCCTTGATGGCCAGCCGCAGGTGCAGGTTGTCATCCCAGGCGAGGTAGGTGATGCCGAAGCCGCCATGACCGAGGACGCGACCCACGCGGTAACGACCGTCCAGCACCCGACCCAAGGCCAGCGCCGGCGGTGGGTTGTCTTGTCCAGCTTGCCAACCGCAGTGCGGACAGGGCGTGGCATTCGTGGGCTCGAAGCAGTGCGGGCAGCGGGGGGTATCCGGGCCGCTCATGGGATGGCTCCCTAGCCAGGGGGTAAGGGTGGCGGGAATTTACCACAGCCACGGCGGATGTGCTGGAAAGCCCTGGCAGCGAGTTACCGCTATCCCGGCTGGTTGGGGATCAGGGACACCAGATCTCTGCCGGCTTGAAACGCGGTGGCGGTAAAGAGGCGCTTGGAGGGGTCGTCGGCTGCCTGGCCCGTGAGCGCGGGGCTTATGAGGGGCGGAAAACCTCGTCAAGAGACTTGGCATCCAGGAGACGATCGGCCCAGTTCTCCATGTCCTCAACGGTTGCCGCCGCGATGCACGCAATCACCTCGGTTGGCAAGGGGCCAAAACGACGCGTGAGATGGCGCTGCACGACAAGGGTCATACCCTCTAGGCGTCCTTGGCGTTTATAGTCTTCGGCCCACTGATCAAATCTTTCCTCGAGGGTCATTTTTAAATCCGTCAGGTCGCGTACCTTGGGGGCTGTTAAGGACGGAAAACCTCGTCAAGGGAGCGGGCATCCAGCACCCGGTCCAACCAGATATCGACCTCCTCAACGGCGGCCCCGGAGATCCGCGCAATCAACTCGGTGGGTAAGGGGCCAAAGCGGCGCGTGAGTTGGCGTTGCAGCACGAGGGTCTCACCCTCCAGGCGCCCCTCCAGGCGTCCCTCCCGCTTATAGTCTTCCGCCCATTGATCAAATTTTTCCGCGAGGGTCATTTTCAACTCCGTCAGGTCACGGACCTTGGGCAGGACCAAGGTGTTATTACTACGCCGCAGCAGCAGGGCCCGGATCCAGAGGGCAAAGGTGCGCTTGAGTTCCGGGCGACCAGCCAGCCAGTCATTGAGCAGGTCAATCAGCGCCAACAGGGCCTCATCATTCGCCGGGTGCTCGAAGCGGATGATGGCGGCCACCAGGTTGTGCATCGCCGCCAACTCCGCCTCGCCGTACCGGTTCTCGTCGATGAGCAGGTAGCGCAACTGGGGCAGATAGTCGGCGACCCGCCCCGACACCGGGGGCAGCAGGGCGGCGAGCTCGGTCGGCGCGGTCCAGGTCTTGCCGCCATTGTAGAGCACGATGGGCAGGACAGGCGGCAAGGGGTGACCGGGTTTGACCTCCCGGCGGCGGATCAGATCCTGATAAAGGAGGCCGACATAGACCAGCATGCGCACCGCCATGAAGGGATCGACGTGACTCTGGAATTCGATGAGGATGTAGAGATAGAGCCATTCCTCGCCGGCCTTGACCCGCCAGACCACATCGTCGCTGCGTTGGCGCAGGTCGTCGGCGACATAGCTGGCGGGGATTTTCTCTAGGGTGGTGTAGTCCAGGCCCTGCAACCAGGGGTCGGGGATGAAGCCCAACACCAGGTCCCGCACCACCTCGGGGGCGGCAAAGAGGAGCTTGTAGCTGGCGTCGTCTTCCTGGTTCATGGGTGGGATTGTAGTGGATTATTTCTCAGAATTTGAGGCGAATTCCGGGCGCTTGAGCTTATCGCGCTCCTCGTGATAGCCGCATTGAGAGAGCAAGGTCAGCCCCGCCTTTGTCGGCAAAGCAGCGGAGGCAAAGGATGTCCAGGGTCGTCGCTTTCATTGAGTCCCCTTCCCAAACAGTTTGTCGTAACGCAGATTATCGCCTTCGCGTACCTCGTAACACTGCTCGGCTGTGACGGGGTTGCCGGCCTGTAGCAACTCGCTGACGGTGACGAAGCGATAGCCTTGCTTCAGCAAGGCGGGGATCAGAGTCTTCAGGGCCTCGGCGGTGTGCCAGCCGCGGCCGTTGCCGTGGGCCACCACGATGGACCCCGGCTTGAGCTGGGACATGACGGTATTGACGATCCGCGCGGCGGTCTGGCCCTTGGCGGGGTCGCCGGTCACGATGTTCCATTGCACAGGGTAGAGGCCGGCGGCGACAACCGCGTCCAGGGATTCCTTGTTACATGTGCCATAGGGGAAGCGGAAGGTCCTGGGCGAGCGGGGGGGGGCCTTGCTGGCGGCCAATGGGGCGGCGCAGGGCAGCGCCAGGAGCTGGTCACGCAACCGCTCGTATTCGGCCTGGGTCCAGCGGATCTGGTTCTCCATCTCCGCCCCTTGCAAAACCCGCAGGTTGCCGTGGGTCCAGGCATGATTGCCGAGTTCGAAGCGCGGATCGGCCATGAGTTGCATCGTGCGCTCGGGGTGCGACTGCATCCACTTACCGCCGGCATAGAAGGTCGCATTGACGCCGTGCGCCCGGAGGGTATCGACCAGTTCGCCATCGTAGCCGGTGATCTCGTCAGCCTGCTCACAGAGGTCGAAGGTCAGGGCGATGAGTTTCTCGCCCTTGGTGGGAGTGACAGAGCGCAGGGAACGCGCAGGAACCGGGGGCATGGCGCCTGGTGGCGTCTCCGGGTCCTGATACTCCGGCGGGCGATGGTCGGGGGGCCGGAGGCCGCGGCTCTTGCGTTCACCGGGTCGGCCGCGCAGGTCCTGGGGGCCCCAGCAGGCCTCCAGGAGGTTGGTCGCCCCGGGTCTGGGGACGGGCGCGGGGGCCAGGTCCGGCTGACGGGTTGGTTGGGTGGCCGGTGCAGCGGTAGCGCCTGGGTCTGGCGGGACCGTCGCCGCTATTAGAGGATAGGAGCCCTCATCCGCCCCGACGGCGGTTTCCGAGCTCATGGCACCGGCCATGGCCAGGAGGCCGATACAGAACCCCAGGGCCTGCCAAAATCCGGGGCGTGTATCTATCGTCATGCTTCGACACCTGGGCTTTCGGCGAGAAGCTTGAAGGTCCCGATTAACCCAGGCCCCCTCATCCGATCACCTTGCGCATCAAGACCTCATCCTGCCCCGCCGCCACCAGGTCCTCGATGACGCCGATCGGGCGAAAGCCCTGCCGCTCGTAGAAACGCCGGGCGCCGGCGTTGAAGCCCGAGACCAGCAGCCAGAGGTTGGCGGTGCGCCTGCGATAGTGGGACTCGATGAACGCCAGGGCGGCGCGACCGACGCCCCGGCCCTGGGCCGCCGGGAGGACGGCGAACAGCTCGATATAGGCCCCGCGCAGCCAGGGATAGCGCACCACCACCAGCCCTTGGGGCTCGTCGCCTGCCATGGCGAGATAGCGGGTCAGCTCCGGATGGGGGGACGCCAGCCCCCGGGCCAGGGTCTCGGCGCTATAACCCAGGGTCCGCCAGGGGTCCATGCCCGCCAGGCTCTGGCCGATCGCCGCGGCCAGTCCCGGCTCCAGGGCCGGGACGGCGAGAAACTCCATCTTCAAGCCGCCGGGCGCTGACACCGCCTTGCCGCCCTAACCCCCCTTGACCCGCTCGCGCAGGCCTTGGATGAAGACGTACAGCGGCGGGATGATGATGATGCCGACGACGGTGGCGGCGACCATGCCGCCGAGGACGACGACGCCGAGGGAGACCTGGCTGGCGGCGCCGGCGCCGGTGGCCAGGACCAGGGGCACCATGCCGAGGACGAAGCTCATGGCGGTCATGAGGACGGCGCGGAAGCGGATACGGGCGGCATCGGCCGCCGCCTGCTGGATGGAGCGGCCCTCCTCGCGCAGTTGCTTGGCGAACTCCACGATCAGGATGGCGTTCTTGCTGGCGAGCCCGATGAGCATGACCAGGCCGATCTGGGTATAGACATTGTTGTCGAGCCCCGCCAGCCAGGTGGCCGCCAGGCCGCCGACGGCGGCGATGACCACCGACAGGATGACGGAAAGGGGCACGGTCCAACTCTCGTACTGGGCGACCAGGAAGAGATAGACCAGGAGCAGGGCCAGCGACAGCACCAGGGCGGCCTCCCCGCCGGCCTGGACCTCCTGGAAGGTGGTGCCGCTCCAGTCGATGCCGAAACCGGGCGGCAGGCTGGCTTGCTCGATCTCCCGCAGGGCGGCAATGCCCTCGCCGGTACTGCCGACCGGGGTCACGTTGACGCTCGCGGCGCGGAAGAGGTTGAAGCGCCGCGTGCTCTCGGGACCCAGGATGGGCTCGACCGTCACCAGGGACTGGATCGGCACCATCTGCCCACGGGAATTACGGACATGCAACTGGTTCAGATCCTCGGGGGTCATGCGGAAGCGGCCATCGGCCTGCAGGAAGACCCGGAAGGTGCGCCCGAAGAGGTTGAAGTCGTTCACATAGAGCGAACCCAGGTTGGTCTGGAGGGTCACGAAGAGATCGGACAGGCGCACGCCCAGGGCCTCGGCCTTGTCGCGGTCGATATCCAGGAAGAGTTGCGGCGTCTGGGCGCTGAAGGTGGAGAAGGCGCGCCGGATGCGCGGGTCCTCGTTGGTGTGGGTGATGAAGCCCTGGAGGGCCTGGGCCAGTTCGTCCGGCGGCCGGCCCGCCAGGTCCAGCAGCTCCATTTCGATGCCGCCGGCAGTGCCCAGTCCCTGGATGGGGGGCGCGGCGAAGGCGAAGACGGTGGCCTGGGGGATGGCCAGGAGCCGGGGCTGGACCCGGGCCAGGACGGCCGCCGAGGTGCTTTGGGGGCCGGGGCGATCATCCCAATGCTTGAGGATCGCAATGGCCATGCCGCCACTCGACCGCACGCCCGCCAGCAGGCTGAAACCCGCCACGGTCATGACGTGATCGATTTCCTCCTCGGCCGCGAGGGCTTGCTGGACCTGGGCCAGCACGGCGCCGGTGCGGGCGATGGAGGAGGCATCGGGCAGGGAGACATCGATGAAGAAAAAGCCCGTGTCCTCGTCGGGGATGAAGCCGGTGGGCACCTGATTGAAGAGCCAGCCGGCGCCGGCCGCGGAGGCTGCGATGATGAGCACCGCGATGAAGGAGACGCGCCCCAGGGCCGCGACGAGGCGGGCGTAGCCATCCCGGGTCCAGTCCAGGAAGACGGAGAACCAGCGCAGGGGACCACGCGCCTGCCGCGAAGGTCGCAGCAGCAGGCCGCAGAGGGCCGGGCTCAGGGTCAGGGCGATCAGGGAGGACAGGGTCACCGCCACCGAAATGGTCACCGCGAACTGGAGGTAGAGTTGGCCCGTGATGCCGGGCAGAAAGGCGGTCGGCACGAAGACGGCGTAGAGCACCAGGGTGGTGGCGACGATGGGGCCCGTAACCTGTTCCATGGCCCGGCGGGCCGCCTCCTGGGCGCTCAACTTCTCCTCGTCGATCAGGCGCTGGACGTTTTCCACCACCACGATGGCGTCGTCCACCACGATGCCGATGGCGAGGATGATGGCGAACATGGAGACGGAGTTGATGGAGAGGCCCGCTGCCAGCAGCACCGCGAAGGTGCCAATGATGGAGCCCGGGATCGCCAGCACCGGCACCAGGGTCGAGCGCCAGTCCCCCAGAAAGGCGTAGGTCACCAGGATGACCAGCCCCAGGGCCTGGAGCATGGTGATGACCACGTTGCGCATGCTGATGCGCACGAAGTCGGTGGTGTCGTAGTAGATGTCGTATTCCAGGTCGTCGGGGAAGCGCTCGGCCAATTGCTCCAGGGTCGCATAGACCCGATCGGCGGTCTCCAGGGCGTTGGCCCCGGGGGAGAGATAGATGCCGAGCATGGAGGTGGACACCCCATCCACCCAGGTATCGGCGTCGTAGGTTTGGGCCCCCAGTTCGATGCGGGCGATATCGACCAGGCGCACCACGGAGCCATCCGGATTGGCGCGGATCAGGATGTTCTCGAATTCCTCCGGCTCGGTGAGGCGGCCCTTGGCCTGGAGGGTGTAGGTGAAGGCGCGGGCCTCGTTGTCCGGCGGGGCCCCCAGGCGGCCGGTGGCGGCCTGCAGGTTCTGGCGGCGGATCGCATCCACCACCTCGGCCTCGTTGATGGCCAGGGAGGTCATGACCTGGGGGTCGAGCCAGATGCGCATGGCATAGTCGAGGGGGCCAAACTGGCTGGCGTCGCCGACACCCGGCAGGCGCGCCAGGGAGTCACGGATATTGATCTCCATGTAATTGGATAGGAACAGCCGGTCGAAGGTCCCCTTGGGCGACAGCAGGTTGATCGTCAGCAGCATGCTGGTGGACTGTTTGCGTACCGAGACGCCTTGTTGGGACACCTCGGCCGGCAGGGTCGGGAGGGCCAGGGCCACGCGGTTTTGCACGTTGACGGCGGCGATGTCGGGATCGGTGCCGACGGCAAAGGTCACGTCTAGGCGGTAGCGACCGGAGTTGTCACTGGTCGAGTTCATGTAGAGCATGTCATCGACGCCGTTGACCTCGGCCTCGATGGGCGCGGCCACGGTCTCGGCGAGGATCTCGGCATTGGCGCCGGGATAAAAGGCCTGCACCGACACCTGGGGCGGGACTATGTCCGGGAACTGGGCCACCGGCAGGACCTTGATGGCGATCAGGCCGGCGATGATGATCACCAGCGAGATCACCATGGCGAAGCGGGTGCGGGAGATGAAGAAGGCGGAAAACATGGGCTCAGTCTCCGTCGCGCGGGGCTACGGGCGTTGGCTGTACCACCATGCCGGGCCGTGCCTTCTGGATGCCTTCCACGATGACCTTTTGACCGGCGTTCAGCCCTTCGAGCACCACCCAATCGGTATCGACGCGTTCACCCAGCTTGACCCGCGTGACCTCGACCTTGTCGTCCGGGTTCAGGGTCAGCACCAGGCGGCCCGCCTGATCCTGCTGGACCGCGACTTGAGGGATGACCAGGGCCAGCTCCGGCTGGGTGGCCCGGACCGTGACGGTCACGTGCTGACCCGGGAGCAGAACCCCATCGGCGTTGTCGAACAGGGCCCGGATGCGGACCGTATCCGTGGTGGTGTCGATCTCCGGGTCGGAGAACTGGAACTTGCCGGGCTCCTTGATCAGGCTGCCATCGGCGAGGCGCAGATAGGGCGCGAAGCCGCTGGTGTTTTGCGTCTGGCGCACCGCCAGCATGGCGCGATCCGTGACCGGGATGTTGACGAAGACCGGATCGGTCCGCACCAGCCGGGCGAGGGGGCCGACGTTGGGGCCGACCACGGCGCCCTCGGCGAAGTTGGCGCGGCCAATGCGGCCCTGGAAGGGGGCGCGGATCTCGGTATAGCCAAGGTCGATCTCGGCGAGCTGGATGGCGACCAGGGCCGCCTCGCGGGCGGCGGTGGCGACTTGCTCCGCGGCGACCGCCTCGTCGAGCTGGGCCCGGGTCGCCCCGCCGCGCTTGATCAGGGGTTCCAGGCGTTCGCGCTGGAGGCGGGCATTGAGCAGGGTCGCATCGGCGCGCGCCAGATCGGCGCGTCGAGCGGCGACGGCGCCCTCAAAGGGCTCGGGTTCGATCCGGAAGAGTAACTGGCCCGCCTCGACGGTGGCGCCTTCCTGGAACTCGCGCGCCTTGAGGAAGCCGTTGACCCGGGCCACGAGGTCAACCGCGTCCATGGCCTCGACCCGGCCGACAAACTCCGCGGCGGGCCTGATCTCACGCTGGACGACGGTGGCGACCCCGACCGACGGCGGCGGCGCCGGGGTGGTGGGCGCGGCGATTTCGCCGGTCGGCTTGCAGCCCGCGAGGCCGATGGCCAGGGCAATGACTGGAAGGACGCAAAAGCGTTGCATGGTGACTCCCGAAATTGAGTAAGGCGGACCGTCAAGCCAGGGTCGCGGACGGACTCGAGCAGGTTGGCGGAACAAAATGCAAGGAGCTGGGCCTGGGAAACCCCTGGCCACGGCGGCAGGGGCAGATTCTACTGTATTTGGCTCCGCTAGAGGTTGGTTGTGGCCAGCGGTCGGACCCTGGGACGCTTGGGTTGGTTGCTGTAGCTCAAGCTACTGACCCTCTTGCTCCCTCCCCCCTTGCCACTGATTCTCTTGCTCCCTCCCCCCTCGCGGGGGAGGGCTGGGGAGAGGGGGTCCGAACCCTTATTTCGTGGCCCCATTAATCCCAGGCCCCCGCGCGGGCGCTAATCCCTGGGTTCCAGGTTAAAACCGGGCGGATGTGCTTAAAAGGCGCCAATTATTCTAAAGGGTCGGTGGCTTCGCGGAACCCGATGGCAAAAAGATATCAATAATTTTGTTGCCCGGCTTCCATAATTGGAGAATTTATTTTAAAATGCAAATTGTCATCTCAACAACTCGAGGAATAAACCCATGTCCAG
>JADZBU010000043.1 GCA_020851955.1 Chromatiaceae bacterium
GAAGGTCACGATAGCGGCGATACCATCGTGACGACTGGCCTCCCAGGCATGTTTGACTGCCTCGATGTTCACCAGGCCGATGACCGCCATGATGATGATGGCCGCCAGCACCGCCTGGGGCAGGTGGTAGAGGAGAGGGGTCAGGAAGAGGAGGGTGATGAGCACGAAGAGGGCGGTGAAGACGGACGAGAGCCCGCTGCGGGCGCCCGCGTCAAAGTTCACCGCCGAGCGTGAGAAGGAGCCGGAGGCCGGAAAGGCCTGGCTGAAGCCGCCGAGGATATTGGCCAGGCCCTGGCCGATGAGTTCCTGGTTGGGGTCCACCTTCTGTTTTGCCTTGGTCGCTAAGGCCTTGGCGATGGAGATGGCCTCCATGAAGCCCACCAGGGAGATGACGATGGCCGCCGTCAGCAGACTGCCGATGGCATCCAGGCTCAGGCTGGGCAGCGCCAGCTCCGGCACGCCCTCGGGGATACGGCCCACGACCTCGCCGCCCCCCACCAGCTTGAAGTCTTCGCCCTTGACTCCGCGAATGCTGTAATGGGCGCCATCCGTCCTGGCGCCGGCCGGAACCTGGTCCAGGCGATAGAGGCCCAGGGTGGCGCCCTGGGCGTCGATGACCCGCGCCACCGGTACCTGGCGCAGTGCCTTCTTTAAGGATGCCGTCAGTCCCTCAGCCTCGGTGGTGGCGATGGTGGCCAGGTCCAATTCATAGCCCAGGCGCGCCGCTTCGCCCGCGCGTAGGGCATCGCGCCGTGCCTCCTTCAGGGCCACCATCAGGCTGGCCTTGGTCTCCGCCAGTCGCGATTCTTCCCGTTGGGCCTTGCCGAGATCGGCGACCAGCCCCGTCAGGGTGGGGTCCGCGATCTGGTCCGCCTGGCCCTCCAGGTTTTTCTCGAAGCCAATGGCCCAGGACAAGGTGGTGGTCAGGGCCACGGCAATGAGGACACCGGGCCATTTCCGTTGGTATTTCTTAATGCCCCACATGAGCCCGAGGGCCAGGAGTCCCATGCCCAGGGTGGGCCAGTGGGTATCGCCGATCTGGGCGAAGACGCCGGCAATGTCGTGCATGAAACTTTCGGAGCGCCCCATGGGCACACCAAACAGTTTGGAAATCTGGGACAAGCCAATGATGAGGGCCGCGGCGTTGGTGAAGCCGACGATCACGGGGTGCGACAGAAAATTGACCACCACCCCCAGCTTAAAGAGACCCAGTACTAACTGGGTCACGCCGACCAGCAGGGCGAGGAGGATGGCCAGGGCGATGAATTGGGGTGAGCCTGGTGCCGCCAGGGGGGTGAGGGCCGAGGCCGTGAGCAGGGACACCACCGCCACCGGCCCCGTGCTGAGAAAGGCGCTGGACCCGAAGAGGGACGCGATCGCTACCGGCAGGAAGGCGGCGTAGAGACCGAAATAGGGGGGCAGCCCGGCGAGTTGGGCATAGGCCATGGATTGGGGAATCAGGACCAGGGCCACCGTGATGCCCGCCAGAAAATCGGCCTTGGCCGTATCACCCCGGAGGGGGAACCAGCCCAAAAAGGGTAGAAAGCGCGCAAGCTTGATCATGGGATTAAGTACAGCCGTTGAGGTGATCGCCGGCACATCTTAAACCCTTGGACAAAAATAGCGCCAGTACCAAAGGCCAGACTGCCATGGGCCCTGGTGCGCTTTGACCACCCAGGATTCCGGTGAGGATCCTGGCCGGCTTGTTGGCCCGCCGAGAGGGGGCCTGTGGCTGACGATCGCATCCCCTCCCGTCCCTCAAGGCCCCCTATTGGCGAGGCCCCGCCCGACCTTGACGCGGGTTCCCACCCCGCGCCGAGTCAGGTAGCGACAGGGTTCAGCGGCTCCCGGGCACGATCAGCACCGGGCATTGCGCCTGGCCCATGATGCGTTCGGAGACGCTGCCCAGCAGCAGGCGACTGAGCCCGCTACGGCCATGGCTGCCGACGACGATGAGGTCCGCCTGGCGGTCGTTGGCGGTCTCGACCACTACCTGGTCCGGGCGACCTTCCGCCAGCAGGGCCTCGCTATCGATCCCAACAGCCTTGAGGGCGGCCAGGGCCTGATCCAGCGCCGCTTGGGCCTCGGCCTTGCGTTCGGCACTGTGGCCGCGGCTGGTGACGGAGACCAGAGTCACCGGGAGTTGGCAATCCCGGGCCAGATCCAGGGCCAACCGCGTGGCGGCCTGGCCCTGGTCGGAGCCATCGGTGGCGAGGAGGATGCGCTGGCGCCACATGACCGCGGCCCGCGGCACCATCAGCACGGGGCAGGGGGCCAGGCCGGCGACGTGAGCGGTCGCATGGCCCACCATGAGGCGTGAGAGCCCACGCTTACCGCGCCGGCCCAGCACGATCAGGTCGGGCGCCAGTTCCAGGGCGGTGTTGATGATTTCCTGATGAGGTTGGTCGCCATACACCAGTTGGGTGAGGCAGGGAATCCCCTCGGCCTCGGCGGCGGCCACTACCTTGGCGAGGAGGGCCTGGGCCTCCCGTTCCATCTGCTCGCGCAGGCCATGGGTACCGAACCCCTCCAGATCCTGGGGGGAGAGGATGATGGTCATGACCGTGAGCCGGGCCCCGCACCGCTTGGCGAGGGCGATGGCCAGCCGTTGGGCCCCGGTGGAGAATTCCGAGCCATCGGTGGCGAAGAGCAGGCTATTTATCTTGGTCCCCATGATTTAGCTCCTTTGGGCCAGGCGGTGGTCCGCCATGCCCTTGATCAGGGCGATGATGATAGCAATACCACCCACCGCCATGGCCAGTACCAGGGTGGCGTCTCCCAACAGCTTCAGGTAGGCGATAGTGGCGTCCTGGATGGGCGCGATCAGCTCCAGCTTGGAGAGATACCCCGGCACATAGAAGAAGCGCGAAAACAGCACGATGACCATGATGAGACCCATGACCAGTTTAACCACGGAGTCCTTGACGTACGTCGTGCCGATCGCGCCGATCTGGACGCCGAACAGGGAGCCGGCCAATATGATCATGGCCAGGCGGATGTCCACGACCCCGTCCAGGGCATAGAGGATGGTGCCCCCAAGCCCCATGACAAAGGCGATAACCAGTTCGGTGGCGGTTGCCATCAGGGCTGGGGCTCCCAGCACATAGATCATGGCGGGGACACCGATGAACCCCCCCACGGCAATGGTGGCGGCCAACATGCCGGTGGCGAAACCGAGGGGCACGATGAAGAGCAGGGATACCCGGGCCTTGATGCTGGGGAAGAACACCATGGTCCCAGGGATGCGCACGGATTGGACCCAGCGCGCCATCCGGGTGGTTTCCTGGGGCACCTCGGCCCCCGCCGTCTTTTCCTGCTGAAACATCTGGTAGGCATCCCGCAGCACGAAGAGACCCACCACGGCCAGCACGACCACGAAGACCACCGAGACATAGAGGCTGGTCCCAACGTCGCCAAAACTCTGCTTGACGCCGGTCATGACCTGCTTGCCGACGAGCATCCCCAGTTCGGCGAAGAGGCCCATGATGAGGCCCAGTTTGACGTCCACCTGCCCGTACTTGTGGCGCTTCATGGCGCCCACCAGGGACTTGGGGAATTTGTGGCAGATATTGGATGCCACCGCCACGATGCCGGGTACGCCCAGGGTCATCATGGCCGGGGTGAGCACAAAGGCCCCGCCGGAACCGATGAAGCCCGAGACCATCCCGCCCACGAAGCCCACCACGAAGAGGGCCAGGCTGGTATAGAGGTTGAGTTCGATAAAGAGACTGCTTTCCACTGCTTAGGACTCCCTGCTCACGGTTTGCCACCGGATTTGGCGGCCCTTAGCCCCAGGAGCTCCCAGAAGAGTCCAGTGAAGGCGCCATGAAAATAAGAGAAGATGAAGGCCACCACGACCGGGATCAGGAACAAGGCCTTGTGCTCCTTGGTTTGCTCGGCCCAGGCGACGAACTGGTCGGCGTACAGGAAGAGCAAGACATAAAGCAAGAGACTGGCGCTGCCATAAAACAGCGTAGCGGCAAGGGGTTTTTTGGAAGGGGACATCAAGTACCTCAGGGTCGGAAGCGTGAAGAGGGTAGGGGCGAAAAGGACGGCTGTCGGGCGGTGATGGGTTCCGGCGAGGGGCATCCGGGATTGCCAACCAGGACCACCGGTACCGGCGACGGGCCCGTGAAGAGGCCGCGTTTGCCGGCTACCAGGCAGCGCACGGGGTCGTCCGGGGTTCCGGAGATCGCGAAGAGCAGGCGGGAGTGACGAGCCAGCGCTTGCAGTACGGTGCGCCGATTGACGGCGCTCAAGCTCTCGGCTCCCCGGACGATGCCCTCGAGCAGGGTGCGGTGTAGGGAAAGTTGCTCGTGCAAGCCCAGGGGATCGGTGGTTAGGAACAGCAGATCGGCCTGGAGGCGGTGGCAGGCCCTGGCCGCGTATTTAACTACGGGAGTAGGCAGGCTGGCCCCGACGCCCAGGGCGATCAGTCGTCGGCCCGGACCTTGGGGAGCGGAGGCGGGTGCGGCTGGGCCAGAACGCAAGGCGGCCTCCATGCGATAGCGGCCACTGACCTCGCCGGCATTGGCTCTGCCTAAGGCCTGAAAGGCTTGCTTGATCTGGTCGGTAAGGCTGGCCATGAGAACTCCGGTGGCGGTAGCTGACCCAAGAGCGATGAGGATTCAGCTGTAATGCTTAACAAAGCAAATTACGTGCCGATATTTGAGTAAGGTTAATCCCTTGATAATAAAATATTTATTGGATGGGTCAGGCTGGGGCGGGGGTTTCGTTTCAGAAACGCCATGCCGCGCTAGCGATGGATCCGCTTGATTGACCGGGATAATTATTTGACGTTTAATCCGCGCAACACTGTTTCACTATTGAAACCCATCATGCCCAGCATTCTTGGCAAGATCATCCTGGCCTACCTGGCGCTGGCCCTTGGTGTGGCTGGCTTCGTCCTCTTCACCTCCGCCGACCTGAGTTACCTGGAGTCACGGGTCCGGGAGGCGGTGGCCATCACCGCCTTCCAGGACGATGCCCAGGAGATGCGCCGGCATGAGAAGAACTTCCTGCTCTACCAGGCACCCGGTGAATTGGCTGCGGCCCGCGGCTTGGCCGCGGGTCTGGCGGGGCGCATCGCCAGCGATGGCGAGGTCCTGGCCAGGGTCCTGCCCGGCGCGGAGTTGGCGGCCATGAGCGCGGCCATCGCGGCTTACCGACGCCTGCTCGACCCGGCGAGCCTGGACGCCAGCGGCACCCAGGCGGCCAGGGTGCGGGAGGCGGGTCACGCCATCTCCGAGGCCAGCGACCGACTGGCAGAACGTGAGCGGGGCCTGCTCATCGAGACCCTGAGGCAGTCCCGCCAGGCCTTGATCTGGACTCTGGGCCTGGTCGCCCTGCTGGCCCTGGCCGGCGGTCAACTCCTCTGGGGTGCCGTCGGTCGGCCCTTGCGGCGCCTCGAGGCCCAACTCAAGCCCCTGGCGGAGGGCCGGTTCCAGGCCTTCGCCGAGGTCTCGCGCGACCGGGAGATGGTCTCCTTCACCGCCGCCCTGAATCGCATGCTGGAGGAGTTGGAGTCGCGCCGCCGACAGGTCCTGCACGCCCAGAGGCTGGCGGCCCTGGGCACCCTGGCCTCCGGCGTTGCCCATGAGCTCAACAACCCCCTGGGTAATATCTCCGGGGCCTGCCAGATCCTGCTGGAGGAGCTGGCGGGACAGCCCGGGCTGTCGCGGGAGGCGCGCGCGGATCTGCGCGGCTGGCTGACCCAGATCGACGACGAGACCGAGCGCGCCCGGCGTATCGTGCTGAACCTGCTGGACTACAGCCGCAAGCCCGGGCGCGCGGATCTGACCGCCCACCTGGGGACCACCCTCGACCGGTCTCTGCTCCTCCTGGGGCAGCGCCTGCCGGCGGGAGACACCGTGAGCCGCGATATCCCCCCGGGCCTCTGGGTCCGTATGGACCCCCAGCGCCTGCAACAGGTGTTTGTTAACCTGATCCAGAACGCCCTGGAAGCGGGGGCCCGTCAGGTCAGGATCAGGGCCAGGCTGGCGAGGGTCGGGGATTGGCCGCCCGCGGGCGCCGCTCTGGTGGTGGGCGAGGGGTTGGGGCCCGAGGTGGGCGCGCCGGAGCGCGGGGAGGGGGTCGAGCCCGGCGTCTTGATCAGGGTCGCGGATGATGGGCCAGGCATCCCACCCGACCGTATTGAGCGCATCCTCGATCCCTTCTACACCAGCCACCCACCCGGCGAAGGGACGGGGCTGGGGCTCCATATCGTCAGCGAAATCATCCGCGAACAGGGGGGTGCCATCGCGGTGTCCAGCCCCCCGCAAGGCGGCGCCTCTTTCGCCCTCCTGCTGCCCGGCGGAGAAGCCCCGTGAACGAGACCCATCAGCCCCGGCTCCTCCTCGTCGATGACGAGGCCGCCGCTCTGAAAAACCTGTCCCATCTCTTCCAGCAGGAGGGCTATGGGGTCACCGCCCGCCAGAGCGGTCAGGAGGCCATCCAGGCCTTGCGGGACCGGGATTTCGACCTGGTCCTTACCGACCTGCGCATGAAGGACGTCGATGGTCTGGCCGTGCTGCGCCAGGCCCGCGCCACCCAGCCCGACGGCGAGGTTATCGTCATCACCGGTCACGCCACCTTGGACTCGGCCGTGGCCGCCATGAAGGAGGGGGCCTTTCACTACATCGCCAAGCCCTACCGTCTGGATGAGGTGCGCCAGGTGGTGAGAAGTGCCCTGGAGGTCGTGGCCCTGAAACGGGAGAACCGTGATCTGCGCCGCCGCCTCGAGGGCTACCAGGGGCCGGTCAACCTCATCACCGAGGATCTGGAGATGCAGCGCCTCCTGGAAACGGCGCGCCAGGTGGCCCCCACGGACTGCAATATCCTCATCACCGGCGAGTCCGGCACGGGCAAGGAACTCATGGCCCGCTACCTCCACCTCTACAGCGCCCGCGCCGGCCAGGCCTTCGTCGCGGTGAACTGTGGCGCCCTCCAGGAGGAATTGCTCGCCAACGAACTCTTTGGCCACGAGAAGGGCGCCTTTACCGGCGCCGACCGCCTGAAGCCCGGCCTCATCGAAATGGCTGCGGGCGGCACCCTCTTCCTGGACGAGATCGCCGAGATGAGCCCGGCCATGCAGGTGAAACTCCTGCGCGTGCTGCAGGAGCGGGAACTGATGCGCGTGGGCGGCACAGCGCCGGTCGGCGTGGATGCACGCTTCATCGCCGCCACCAATCGCGACCTGCAAGAGGGGGTGGCGAATGGGCGTTTCCGCGCGGATCTGTTCTTTCGGCTCAACGTGGTCAATCTCACCCTGCCACCCCTGCGCGACCGGCGGGATGACATCCCCCTGCTGGCCTGGCATTTCCTGAAGAAGTTCGCCCAGGCCATGGGCAAGGCGGTGGACGACCTGGCCCCGGAGACCCTGGCCTTGCTGGTACGCCACGACTACCCGGGCAACGTGCGCGAACTGGCCAACCTGATCGAGCGCGGCGTGGCCCTGGCCCGGGGGGGCCGGATCGAGCCCAGCCACTTGCCGGAGAGCCTGCGCCATCTTCCCCCGAGGTTGGTCCCGCTGGTGGAACCCCCTGGCGAGTTGACGACCCTGGCGGGCAACGAGGCCGCCTATATCGCCCAGGTCCTGAAATATACCAACGGCAACCGCAACCAGGCCGCCGAAATCCTCGGCATCGACCGGGTCTCGCTCTGGCGGCGGATCAAGCGATTTGGGCTGGAGTGAGGGAATAGGGCGGGCCAGGCCTCTCCGATAACCGCAAGGAGCGGCAGCGGGCAATATCGGGGTTAGGGATACCTCACCATACCGATCGTCCAGCGCTGTCCTCCCCGCGCCAGTTCCGGAGGTCGCCCCGCAAGCCCCGAGTTGGGTAAGTGGCCAGAATTTTTGTTGGTCTTGTTGAATAAGAATGATAAGTCAGTGACTTGACCTGGATTAAACCGTCCAGCAAACTGTCCAGAATAATTTTTGAACCGGGTAGTAGGGTAAAGATGGCGGACATCGGGGTATTTCAGCCTCTCTTTCCCAAAGAACGGCTCCTAGGCCCCCTGCTGGATCGGGTGGCGGGTCTCCTGGCACAAAGCCACCGTCTGGCGGCCTTTGCCGGCCAGCCCTTGGCGCTGGCCTTGGCGCCACGTCTGCGCGCTATGAATTCCTATTACACCAACAAGATCGAGGGGCAGCACACACGGCCCCTGGATATCGATCGGGCTCTCGCCAATCAATACGACGCCGATGCCCAACAGGCGCGCAAGCAACGGCTGGCGGTGGCCCATATGGCGGCGGAGTCGGCCCTGGAGGCCCATGTGGCGGGGCTGGCGCGGGCGGAGCTCTTTGCGCCAGCCCTGATCAGCAGGATCCATGGCGACTTGTACCAACGGCTGCCGGAGGCGGATCGGATCACGGACGAGGGCGATGACCGGGTCGAGCCGGGCGTGTGGCGCTCCCGGCCAGTGACCGCGGGGCGCCATCTGGCGCCACCGCCAGAGGCGGTGCCCGCTCTATTGGCGGCCTGGGGGCGACGCTATGGGGAGCTTCCAGGTCAGGAACAGGCCCTGATCGGCCTGGCTTGCGCCCATCACCGCCTGTTGTGGATCCATCCCTTTCGGGATGGCAATGGTCGAGCGGCGCGTCTTCATGCTCATCTGGTGCTCCATGCCCTGGGCCTGACCCAGGGCATCTGGTCGCCGATGCGCGGACTGGCGCGTAACCAGGAGATGTATTACGCCCGGCTCAATAATGCCGATATGGCCCGCAGGCATGACCATGACGGGCGGGGGCCCCTGTCTCAAGAGGAGCTGGTGGCCTTCGCGGCATTTTTTCTGGAGATTGCCCTCGACCAGGCGAGCTTCATGGCGGGTCGGCTGGATCTGATCGGGTCGAGGGAGCGTTTGGCGGATTTGCTGACCTGGCTGGCGGCCCACCCCTGGCAAATGGGCGGCGAGAAGTCACTCATCCGCCCGGAGGCATTGGAAGCGGTGCATTACCTGGCCGTGGCGGGGCCCCTGGCGCGCGGCCGCTTCATGGCCATGACCGGTCTGCCGGAGCGAACCGCGCGCCGGCTACTGGCGAGCCTGCTCGACTGGGGGTTGCTGGTTTCGTCGAGCAGTCGCGCTTCGGTAGCCTTTGCCTTGCCCCTGGCCTCCCTGCGTTTTCTCTTTCCCCGCCTCTGGCCGGAAGCCGAGGTGGATGCTATCTGAGGACTCTGGGATGCGGTCGTGGCTAAAAAGTTAAGGCACTGGGCTAACAAAGGCGGCCAGGAGTCATCGCACAATCCCGCATCCGCCAGGTCGAGACACCCGGGCAGATACCCGTCTTGGGCCTGAGGCTATACAATGAATTCGCCCTGGTTTGCCTCTTGTGGCAGGCTCCGATGCCGCTTACCAGGCTGGCCCCTCGGGGTGTACCGGGTTTCCCCATTACGATTAAGCCGCCTGGCATCTGCACATGCTTAGATTCTTCCTCATCTTTCTGGTGATCCAGGGCGTGCTATTCACCGCGGAGCTGACCCCGCCGGTGCAGCAGTATCTGGTGGTGCCCTTCACCGAGGGGGTGGCGGCCGTCAGTGCCTGGATCATCCTCTTGTTCGATCCCCAGGTGGTCTCCCAAGGTAAGGTGATCCGGGATCTGCAAAGCGGCTTCGCCGTGGCCATCGAGGCCGGCTGTAATGGGGTGGAGGCGACCATCGTTCTGGTGGCGGCCCTGGTGGCCTTTCCCGCCCCCTGGTTGCACCGACTCTGGGGTGTCCTCATTGGCTTCCTCGCCATCCAGGGTTTGAACCTGATCCGCATCATCAGCCTTTTCTACATCGGCCAGTGGAGTATGAAGGTGTTTGAGTGGGCGCATCTCTACATCTGGCAGGCACTCATCATGCTGGATGTGTTGATCATCTTTCTGATCTGGTTGCGATTTCTACCCAAGCCTGGGCAGGAGGGGGCCTGAGATGTCCAACCGCCCGGTGATGCGCTTCTTCCTCAAGGTCCTGGCCTGGTTGCCGGTAACCTTCGGTATTTGGTACTACATGGCCCTCGTTGCGACCTGGCCGGTAACCTGGCTGGTGAACGGCATCCTGACTAGCCTCTTTTCCGAGATCATCATCGGCGTCCACCAGGTGGGCTATCACCTGGAGGTGGCGGTCAACTATGTCTCGCAAACGCCCCAGGCGGGGCTGCCCCGGGGCGCGGCGGGGGAGTTGGTGTTCCAGGTCAATCCCCTCATGTACGGCTACTGTCTGCCCCTCTATACCGCCCTCATTCTCGCCAGCCCCAGCGCGGAGGGCCAGAAGTGGTTCCGCTGGCTGGTGGGGCTCTTGATCCTGCAATTGGTCGAGGTCTGGGGGGTGAGTTTTCACATCCTCAAGACCCTGCTTTTCAATACGGGTCCCGAGGTGAGCGCCCAACTGGCCATGGGGCCCTGGGGGAGTAACGCCATCGCCTTGGGCTATCAATTTGGTTATCTCATCCTGCCGGCGGTTGCACCCCTGGTGATCTGGATCGCCTTCCATGGCGATTACCTGCGGCAATTGGCGCCAGGCATCGGCAAGAGGCTCCAGTAGGCCGCGGGTGGCGGTGGCCCTTAGCCAGTGGACTGGCTGAAGATCCCGCCACGGTTCCGCGCGATGAGGCCCTTCGTTATCCCCGCCGGCGCGCCGCCACCCGCAGGCGCAGGGCGTTGAGGCGGATAAAGCCGGTGGCGTCGCCCTGGTTGTAGGCGCCGGCGTCCTCCTCAAAGGTAGCAATGTTGGTATCGAAGAGGCTGTTGGTGTCGGACTTGCGGCCGACGGCCATGACGTTGCCCTTGTAGAGCTTGAGGCGCACCACGCCGTTGACCACCTGCTGGGTCTTGTCGATGGCGGCCTGGAGCATCTCCCGCTCCGGGGCGAACCAGTAGCCGTTATAGACCAGGCTGGCGTATCGGGGCATGAGTTCGTCCTTGAGGTGGGCGGCCTCGCGGTCCAGGGTCAGGGACTCCATGGCGCGGTGGGCCTTGAGCAGGATGGTCCCGCCGGGGGTCTCGTAGCAGCCGCGGGACTTCATGCCCACATAGCGGTTCTCGACGATGTCACTGCGGCCGATGCCGTTGGCGCCGCCAATGCGGTTCAGCTCCGCCAGGAGTTGGGCCGGGCTCATGGCCTGGCCGTCGATGGCGACCGGGTCACCCTTCTCAAAGGTCAACTCAAGGTAAGTCTGCTGGTCCGGTGCCTGCTCGGCGGGTACCGTCCAGCGCCACATATCCGCCCCCGGCTCGACCCAGGGGTTCTCCAGATCGTAGCCCTCGTAGGAGATGTGCAGCAGGTTGGCGTCCATCGAGTAGGGGGACTTGGTGCCATCGCGCTTCATCTCCACGGCAATGCCGCGGCTGGCGGCGTAGTCCATGAGTTTTTCGCGGGACAGCAGGTCCCACTCGCGCCAGGGGGCGATGATCTTGATCTCGGGGTTGAGGGCGAAGGCGGTCAGCTCGAAGCGCACCTGGTCGTTGCCCTTGCCGGTGGCGCCGTGGGCGATGGCGTCGGCGCCGGTCGCGGCGGCGATCTCGATCAGGCGCTTGGCGATCAGGGGCCGGGCGATGGAGGTGCCGAGGAGATACTCACCCTCGTACAGGGCGTTGGCCCGGAACATGGGGAAGACGAAGTCGCGCACGAATTCCTCGCGCAGATCGTCGATGTAGATCTCCTTGACGCCGGCGGCCAGGGCCTTGGCGCGAGCCGGCTCCAGTTCCTCGCCCTGGCCGATGTCGGCGGTGAAGGTCACCACCTCGCAGCCATATTCCTCCTGCAGCCATTTGAGGATGACCGAGGTATCCAGGCCGCCAGAATAGGCCAGCACCACTTTTTTGATATCGCTCTTCGCCATGGGGGGCTCCCGCCAAAGGTCGCAAATTCGCAAAAGGGCGCAGTATATAGCGGCATCCGGACGGACGTAATGCTTGTTAAGGCGTGCCAAAGGCAGCTTCGCTGGCCTGGCGCTGATTAAGAGTCCCTCTTGCCCCTCGCCCCTCGTGGGAGAGGGGTTGGGGAGCGGGGGAGAGCCCCGCGACAACCTGACGTTATTTGGAATCGTCGCTCATCTGCCACCCAGGACCCTTGGCCCTCACCCTGCCAGAGGCTCGCCCAGGAAGTCGGCGATGGCCGCGGCACAGGCCTCCGGCTGGTCGGCATGGACCCAATGCCCGGCCCCGGGGATGACGACGAGTTCGGCGCGGGGGAAGAGGCTGCGGAAGAGCGGCAGTTGGGCCGTGGCGACATAGTCCGAATCGCCCCCATGAATGAAGACGGTGGGGCCCGGGAACTGGCGTCCCTGGGCGTCGGGGAAGCTGGCCAACCCGGGCATGGCCCCCGGCAGGGCGGCCAGGTTGATACGCCAGCCCCAGCCGGCCTCGGTCTTGCGCAAATTCTGGAGCAGGAAGCCGCGCATCATGGCCTCCGGGATGGCCGCGGCCAGGCGGGCATCGGCGTTCCGCCGGGACTCGAGAGTCCGCAAATCCAGCCCCTGCAGGGCCGCGATCAGGCGCCGGAAGCGGGCCGGGTAGGTCACCGGGGCTATGTCCACCACCGCCAGGGCCGCGACCCGCTCCGGCCAGTTCAGGGCCAGCCACATGGCGACCTTGCCGCCCAGGCTGTGGCCTACCAGGGCGGCGCGTGCGATGCCGAGCTGGTCGAGCAGGCCGATGAGATCCTCGGCCATGGCCTCGTAGCTCAGGATAGGGTCATGAGGTGACTGGCCATGATTGCGCAGATCCGGGACGATGAGGCGCCGGTCCGCCCCCAGAAGCGCGTGTAGCCGCCCGACAATGGGGTGCCAGTTGACGGCGGAGCCGAAAAGGCCATGGATCAAGAGGATGGGCGTGGCCGGGGAGGCCGGGTCGCCGTAGCTGCGTCGGAAGAGGGGGAGGGACAAGGAGGCGCGTTGGGGGGTATTTGGCTTGGGGGAGTGGCTCAAGGCGATGAAGGGTGTAGCCGCCAAGCTAAGGCCCGGAATGCCTCCGGGCCTTGCTACTCAGTGGCTTATCACCGCGCCGTGATCAGGCGATCAGGCGATCAGGCGGCGTAATTGGCGGCGACAAAGTCCCAGTTGACGATATGCCACATGGTCTCCAGGTACTTGGGCCGGGCGTTGCGGTAGTCGATGTAGTAGGCGTGCTCCCAGACATCCAGGGTCAGCAGGGCCTGCTTGCCCGAGGTCATGGGGGTACCGGCGTTGGAGGTGTTGAAGATCTCCAGGGAACCGTCGGCATTCTTGACCAGCCAGGTCCAGCCAGAGCCGAAGTTGGTGGCGCCGGACTGGTTGAACTGCTTCTTGAACTCCTCGAAGGAGCCAAACTTGGCATCGATGGCCGCGGCCAGGGCGCCCGTGGGGACGCCGCCGCCGTTGGGGCTCAGGCAATTCCAGTAAAAAGTATGATTCCAGACCTGAGCGGCATTGTTGAAGACGCCGCCGGAGGACTTCATGATGATGTCTTCCAGGCTCATGGCCTCGAACTCGGTGCCCGGGATCAGGTTGTTGAGGTTGGTGACATAGGTTTGGTGATGCTTGCCGTAGTGGTACTCCAGCGTCTCCTGGGAGAGGGTGGGGGCCAGGGCATCCAGGGCGTAGGGCAGGGCGGGGAGTGCGTGGGTCATGGGTACTGTCTCCTGAAAGAGTGGTGTGGACCCGTGGCAAGATAGGTCCGCCCGGGGCAAAGCTCAAGCGCTATCGTGGCTTTGGGGGGCTGGTTTGCGGCCCCAGTCTGGCCGACCAGGGATTTTTGGGGGGGCGGCTGGGCGGGGGGCGAGTTAAAAACCCGGGGCCGGCGCGCTCCAGGTCCGTTTTGGTGTATAAATTCCCTACTTTATCCCGCGAGGAGATCCGCGCCATGTTGCCTTACCCGAGATGGCATTGAAGAAGCCCTGCTTTTATCAGGATGTCTTTGACGAAGGGCGGCAGGAGGGTCGGCAGGTGGGCGGCGCGGACACCCTGACGTCAAGCCACACCTTGACGTTTTATCAATAGGTTTCCGCCCATGCGGCCACCTGATGCCAGGGCAGGACGCTGGCCTGGGTACGTGTCTGCGCCTCGCTGCCACCGTAGATCAGAATGGGTGTCAGGGCGGCGCTGCCGGCCAGGGCGCGCCATTTGTTCAGGCCGGAAAAATAGTCGGGGTTGATGGTGGTCCCGGCCTTGATTTCGATGGGCAAGAGCCGCTCGCCCTGGTCCAGGAGGACATCGATCTCGTTGCCGGCGCTGTCCCGCCAGAAATAGAGGTTGGCGGGCAGGCCACGGTTGAAACGTCCCTTGAGTAACTCGGCGATGATCCAGGTTTCGAACAGGGCGCCGCGCTGGGCATGAAAACGCAGCTGATCCTTGTCCTGGATGCCCATGAGCCAACAGGCAAGGCCGGTGTCGATGAAGTAGAGTTTGGGGGACTTGGTGAGGCGTTTGCCCAGGTTGCGATGGTGGGGGGGCAGCAGGAACAGCAGGTAGCTGGCCTCCAGAACCGACAACCAGGCCTTGGCGGTGTGATGCGTGATGCCGCAATCACTGGCCAGGGCGGACAGGTTCAGCAACTGGCCGGTGCGGGCGGCGCACATGCGCAGAAAAAGCTGAAAGGTCTTCAGGTCGCGGACGTTGATGAGTTGATGCAGGTCGCGCTCCAGGTAGGTGGCCACATAGGCGGACAGCCAGTCATGGGGCGTGAGATCCCGAACGTAGAGCGGTGGATAGGCCCCCTTGAACAGGGCGGTTTCCAAATCGGCGGGTGGTGCCGGTGTCTGGCACAGTTCGGCATGGCTGAAGGGCAGCAAATGCACCAGGCCCACCCGTCCGGCCAGCGATTGGGTGATGCGGGAACAGAGGCCGAACTGTTGCGAGCCCGTGAGGATGAAGAGTCCCATGCGCCCGTCCTCGTCCACCAGCCCCTGGAGGTAAGAGAACAGATCAGGGGTACGCTGGACTTCATCCAAGATGGCGCCATCGGGAAAGCCGGCGAGAAAGGCGCGGGGGTCGGACTCGGCGAAGCCGCGAATGTCCGGATTTTCCAGCGAGAGATAGGGCTTGTCGGGAAAGGTGGCGCGTGCCAGGGTGGTTTTGCCAGACTGGCGCGGGCCCGTGATGGCCAGGACCGGGAAGCCCCGGCTCAAGCGCTGCAAAGTCTGGGCGGCTTGGCGTGGAATCATTTCAGCAGGTTAGCAACGCTTGTGCAAATTGGCAATTTGATTTCCAATCTTCCTCTTCCAACTAGGACCCTGCGCTTATGATCGACTACCCCCAAGCCTTCGCCCACGCCCTGGCCAGCGTCCAACGCCCCGGCGGCTTCCACGTTGCCGGGTCCTTCGACATCCACCCACCACGTCTGGAGGTCGCGGGGGTCGGGCCCATCGCCCTGCCGC
>JADZBU010000044.1 GCA_020851955.1 Chromatiaceae bacterium
AAGGCCTACTTCCTCTCCCGCCCGCGCCGCTTTGGCAAGAGCCTGTTCGTCGATACCCTTAAGGAGTTGTTCGAGGGCAATGAACCGCTCTTTCGCGGCCTCTTCATTCATAACCGCTGGGACTGGCGGCGGCGCCATCCGGTCATCCTGCTCGACTTCGCCGCCGGGGTGGTGCAAAGCCGGGCGGAACTGGATGAGGCCATCCGGGAGAGGCTCGGCGCCAACCAGCGGCGGCTGGGGATAAGCTGTGAGTGTCACAGCATCGCCGGCTGGTTCGCGGAACTGATCGAACACGCCCGCGACAGGCATGGCCAGCCGGTGGTGGTCCTGGTCGATGAATACGACAAACCCATCCTCGACAACATCGACCGGCCGGACCTTGCCGCCGAAATCCGCGAGGGGCTCAAGAATCTCTACTCGGTGCTCAAGGCCCAGGATGCCAACCTGCGGTTCGTCTTCATGACCGGCGTGACCAAGTTCAGCAAGGTCAGCCTCTTCTCGGGCATCAACCAACTGCATGACATCACCCTGAGTGCCCGCGCCGCCACCCTGTGCGGCTACACCCAGCGTGACTTGGAGACGACCTTCGCCGCTCATCTGGCGGGGGTGGATTGGGAGGAACTGCGTCGCTGGTACAACGGCTACGGCTTCCTGGGCGAGGCGGTTTACAACCCCTTCGACATCCTCTTGTTTATCAGCGAAGGTCACAGCTACCGCAACTATTGGTTCGAGACCGGCAACCCCAGCTTCCTGATCAAGCTATTCCAGCGTCAGCGCTACTTCCTCCCCGACCTGGAGCAACTGGAGGTCAGCGAGGAGATCCTCGACTCCTTCGACATCGAGCGCATCAACCCCATCACCCTGCTGTTCCAGAGCGGCTATCTGACGGTGGCTGACGCCTACCAGAAATTCGGGGAATTCACCTTCCGGCTGCGGGTGCCCAACTATGAGGTGCGGGTCGCCCTCAACAACCAATTCATCAACGCCTACGCCGCGATCAGCGACCGGCGCCTGAGCTACAAGGCCGAATTGGTCGCCGCCCTGTCCACGGGCGACGTTCCGGCCTTGATCGCCGCCGTCCGGCGCCTGTTCGCCGGCATCCCCTGGCGTAATTTCACCGGCAACGACCTGGCTGAGGCCGAGGGCTATTACGCCAGCGTGCTCTATGCCTTCCTGGCCAGCCTGGATGCCCAGCTCATTCCCGAGGACATCAGCAACCAGGGCCAGGTCGATCTCACCGTCAGGATCGCGGGCTACACCTACGTCATGGAGATCAAGCTGCGGCGCGACGCGCAAGCAACCGGAGCCGTTGGCCGTTCCGAGACCCTGGTTGCCGAGGGGGCCAGGGCCGCGGGCGCCACGGTGGCGATCGCGCCAGGGACGGGTGGCCAGGGTGAGGGGGAAAGGCCAGGGACTGCCCGCCAAGGTGAACCCGAGGGTGAAAGCCCGGGAACGCCCCCGGCTCACCCGGGCGGCGCCAACCCCGCCCTCGCCCAGATCCAGGCCCGCGGCTACAGCGCCAAGTACCGCGGCCAGCCCGGCAAGGGCCTGTTCGAGGTTGGCCTGGTGTTCGGCCGCGCGGAACGCAACCTCGTCCAGGCGGATTGGCGAGCGGTGGGTGTCTGAGCTTGCTCATTCACCATCCGCGGCTCTCCAAGGTATTGACTCGGAAGCAGGTATTTAGCGGGCGCGGGAAGCGGCCCTGCCTCAGGCGAAGACCACCCAGGTGGTGGCGATGTATTTCACCCCCACTTCCAGGCGAGCGGCGCGGTGTTCGTGGGTCCAGAAGGGGGGGAAGAGGACCAGGGTGCCGCGCTCGGGCCGGATGCCGACCTGCTGGTAGGCGAACTGAGTCTCGCCGCCGGGGCCGGGTACCTCGTTGAGATACCAGAGGGCGACGAGCTGGCGCTGGCTGAATTCGTGACTGCCGCCGTCGATATGCCAGTGATAGTACTCCCCGGCCTGATAACGCTGGACCTGATAGCCCATATCCTTGAAGGGCCCCTTGAAGTAGGGATAGGTCTCGCGAAACTCCCGCAGGGCGGCGGCCAGGGAGCGAAAGAACATCTGGTCCACATCCCGCCAGTCCTCCTTGTCGCTGACCACCAGATCCGTCGTGGCCTTGATGGCCAGATCCTTGGCCTGAACCTGGCCGATGCGCCCCTCGTGCTGCTGCTCCGGGTGGGCCTCGAAACGGGCGATCACCTCATCGCAGAAGCTCGGCGGCAGGGCGTTGGGGCGGGCGAAGATGAAGCTCCCGGGTTTGACCTCGCGGATGCTGGGCAGGGGGATGAGTTCGCGGTCGATGGGGGTCATGGCAAAGGCTTCCAGAGGTAAGGCGTGAATCCGGAGGGTCCCGCTGGGGCGGACTGGGGGTCGGGCGTCATGCCACCCCCCGCAGCGCGGCGCGGATGATCTCCTCGGAGGTCTTGGTACCGTCATCGGCGGCACGGGCCATGCGGTTGGCGTCCAGGGGCCGGTAGCCCAGGGCGATCAGGGCCGCGATGGCGTCGCTCAGGGGAGCGGCCTCCGCCGGGGCCCGCGAGGCGGGGACCGCGGAGGTCGCGGGGAGTCCCGCCGCGAGGGCGCCGACGCGGTCGCGCATCTCGATCACCAGGCGCTCGGCGGTCTTCTTGCCGATGCCCGGCAGGCGCATCAGGGCGGTGTGGTCCTCCTGTTCGACGCATTGGGCGAAGCGGCGGGCATCCATGCCGGACAGGATGGCCAGGGCCATGCGGGCCCCGACACCGGTGACCTTGAGGAGGTCCCGAAACAGGGCGCGGTCGGCCTCGCGCAGAAAGCCATAGAGGGTGTGGGCGTCCTCGCGCACCGCCAGGTGGGTCACCAGGGTGACGGTCGCGCCCACGGCGGGCAGGTCGTAAAAGGTGGACATGGGGGCCTCCAGCTCATAGCCGACCCCGTTGACATCCAGAAGCAGCCAGGGGGGCCGCTTGTCGATGATGTCGCCGCGTAGGCGTCCGATCATGGCCGAAAATCCCGCCAGGAGGCGGCGGCGCGCCGGCGCGCGGGGATGCCCATGGAGTGGGCGTGGCAGAGGGCCAGGGCCAGGGCGTCGGCCTCGTCCTCCGCCGGCAGCTCCGGGAGTGCCAGCAGGATGCGCACCATGTGCTGGACCTGGGATTTCTCCGCCCCGCCGCTGCCGACTACCGCCAGCTTGACGGACTTTGGACTGTATTCGTGCACCTGGACGCCGGCCTTAAGCCCGGCGCAGAGCACGGCGCCGCGGGCCTGGCCCAGCTTGAGAGCGGCCGTCGGGTCGCGGGCGAAGATGAGCTGTTCCACCGCCATCTCGTGGGGAGCATAGTCCGCCACCACCTGGGCGACGGCGTCAAAGATGAGCCCCAGCCGGTCCGGCCAGGGCTGGTCGCCGACCCGGATGCAGCCGCTGGCGATGCGCAAGCTATGCTGGCCGTCCGTGTCGATGACCCCGAAGCCGGTGTTGCGGGAGCCGGGGTCGATGCCCAGGATGCGATGGCGCAGGGCCCGACCGGCGGCCCGGCCCGGGATCGGCAGGGGGCGGGGCGCGACGTCCCGGGGCTGGGCCAGGGGCGAGAGGGGGACCAGGATCAGGCCTCCAACTCGGCCAGGATGGCGTCTGGGATGTCGACGTTGGAATAGACCTCCTGGACATCGTCCAGGTCCTCCAGGGCATCGATCATCTTGAGCAGCTTCTCCACCGTGTCGCGGTCGTCCAGGGTGGCCTGGGTCGAGGCGTTGTAGGTGATATCGCCCTCCCCCTTGGCGAAGCCAGCGGCGGTGAGGGCATCGCGCACGGCCCCAAAATCCTCGGGCGTCATGATGACATCCAGGGAGCCGTCCGCGTTGCTGACCACGTCCTCGGCGCCCGCCTCCAGGGCCGCCTCCATCAGGGCATCCTCGTCCACGCCGGGCGGGAAGCTGATCATGCCCTGCTTGGTGAAGAGATAAGCCACGGAGCCGCCGGTACCCAGGTTGCCGCCATGCTTGGAAAAGGCATGACGCACGTCGGCGGCGGTGCGGTTGCGGTTATCGGTCATGCAATCGACCATCACGGCCACCCCGCCGGGGCCGTAACCCTCGTAGCGGATCTCTTCGTACTGCTCGCCCTCGGTGCCCCCGGCGCCGCGCTTGATGGCGCGCTCGACCGTGTCCCGGGGCATGTTGGCGGTGAAGGCCTTGTCCATGGCCAGGCGCAGGCGCGGGTTCATCCCCGGATCGGCGCCGCCCTCCCGCGCCGCCACCGTGACCTCGCGGATCAGCTTGGTCCACATCGAGCCGCGCTTCTTGTCCTGCGCCGCTTTGCGATGCTTGATATTGGCCCATTTACTATGACCGGCCATGGATCTCTCCTCCAGAATGCCTGAATGGGCGGCATTGTATACCCAACCCACCGGAGTTTTCGGCTTCCCGGGCCGGGTGGTGTCTGGCGGGGGGGCGCCGTGCATACGTCCCTGTAGGCTTGGCGACAGCATCCCGGCTCTCGGCACACCTGCTCGCTCAAACCCGACGAGGCCCGGGCCGGGTGGTGTCTGGCGGGGGGCGCCGTGAATACATCCCTGTAGGCTTGGCGACAGCATCCCTGCTGTCGACACCCCCGCCAGCCCCCACCCGGCCCTCCTGGGAAGGGAGAGCGAGGGGCCAGCGCTGTGAATAACACCGGGGAGATGAACGCCGAAGGGTATGTGCGATTTTCAGCCCCGGCGGCTCTGGCCCGGGCGGGCAGGGGTTTATTCGTCCCGCAAGGCCAGGATGGGATCGAGCCGGGCCGCGCGCAGGGCGGGCAGGACCCCGGCGACCAGGCCGATCAGGCCGGCGCTGACCTCGGCGGCGAGGGCGAATTGCCAGGCGATATGGGTCGGCAGGGCCGGCACCAGGGCGCCGATGAGCCCGGCCCCGCCCAGCCCCAAGGTGAGGCCGGCCAGCCCGCCGAGGAGGGCCAGGACCAGAGCCTCCCCCAGGAAGAGCCACAGAATCTGGCCCTGGGAGGCGCCCAGCGCCCGTAGCAAGCCGATCTCCCGGCGACGTTCGCGCACGGCGATGGTCATGATGGTCAGGATGCCGATGGCGCCGACGGCCAGGGAGATGCCCCCGATGGCGCCGACGGCCAGGGTCAGGACGTCCAGCACCGAGCTGGCGACCTCCAGCATCTGATCCTGGGTGGTAATGGTGAAGTCCTCATGCCCATGCCGCTCCAGCAGGACCCGGCGCATCCGCTCCGCCATGGCCGCGCTGCTGGCCTCCGGGGCATAGAGGATGTCGATCTCCATCAGGCTGTCGCGATTGAAGAGGGCCAGGGCCCGCTCCACCGGGATGAAGATGGTGTCGTCCAGGTCGAAACCCAGCATCTGGCCCTTGGCCGCCATGACCCCGACCACGCGATAGGGCTCGCCGCCGATGCGGATGCGGGCCCCCAGGGGCGAGGCGGCGCCGAAGAGCTCCGCCTTGAGCTTGGCGCCCAGCACGGCCAGGGCCCGCCCCCCGCCACCCCCTTCGTCCGGCAGGAAGCGGCCCAGTTCGGGCTGCATGCGCCAGACCCGGGGCACCTGGCTGCTCGCCCCCAGCACCAGGGTGCGGCGCGTCCGGCCATTGCCCTCCACGGCGGCATTGCCCTGGATCACGGGCACCAGGGCCTCCACCCCCGGCAGGCGGCTCAGGGCCTGAGCATCCTCCAGGCTCAGGGGGCGGACATTGCTGACGATGGCCCCCGACATGCCCAGGGTCGTCACCTTGCCGGGGGCAATGGTCAGCAAATGGGTGCCGAACTGGGTGAACTCGGCGAGGACGAAGCGATGGATGCCCTCGCCGATGGCTGTGAGCAGAACCACGGCGGCGATGCCAATGGCAATGCCGGTCACCGTCAGCAGGCTGCGGGCGCGGTAGGCGCCCACGGCGGTCAGGCTGAAGTGGGCATAGTCCCGGGCGCGCATGGCGTCAGCCCCCGG
>JADZBU010000045.1 GCA_020851955.1 Chromatiaceae bacterium
AGGGCGATGGAGATCCACATGAGATTCATCATGCCGAAGGCGGCGACGGCCAAGCGATAGAGGAGGCGCCGATTGGCGCGCTGCAGCGAACCCTCCGCCACCTCGGGATCGAAAGGCACCGCGGCGTAGCCAATCTCCCCCAGCCGCCTGAGTGCTTGGGAGAGCTTGAGGCGACTGTTGTCCCACTTGAGTCGCAACCGCCGACCGGTGAGATTGACCCGCGCCTCGGCCACCCCTGGCAAGGCCTTGAGGCTATTCTCGATCAGCCAGACGCAGGCGGCGCAATGAATACCCTCCACCAGCAAGTTGATCTCGCGGGTGTCACCGAGGGAATCGACAAACTCCTCCTGGACCTCATCGATATCGTAGAGGGCCAATTCCTTGGGGGGCTCCGGCGGCGGACCCAGGACCTCGCCCTCGGGGGTGCGTTGATAGAAGCCCTCGAGACCCGCCGCATGGATGGCCTCGCAGACGGACTTACACCCGTTGCAACAGAAGGACCGCATCTGGTTCCGAACGGGTGCCCGCACCTCGGACGGAGAGGCTAGGGGCAGGCCGCAATGGAAACAGCGTGATGCGTGAAGGGAGTCTTGGCCAGGAACCGGTTCCTGGAAGGCGCTCACGGGCAAGGTCGATTGGCCGCCGTGGGTACCAGGGTCAATTCGTGACAGGTACCTGGGATCCGCCGCGGGGAGCGGGGACGGAAATACGTCTGCCCAGATTGAACTCCTCCTCCCCTTGACGCACCGCCACCAGGGTGTCCCAAATGCCCATCAAGGGGAAGTTCACATCGACCCGATATCGTCCCGGACCCTCCTCGATCATGGGCAGATCAAAATCCCGCTTGGCATCCGAGGGACGGTAGGCATAGAAGTGAGCCTTGTCGATGTCCGCTGGCTGGCCGGCCTTGTCGACGAGAAAGAAGCGCAGCACCGAGGGCTCGCCAACCACCAGATCCTGGGGGACATCGGCCTGCATGACCCAGCCCGGATCGCGCTCTTGCCGGCTAGCCCAAGTCTTCTCGTAATCCTGACCGCGATCGTAGAAGTTATCGACCACCAGCCCTGGATTCGTGGAGAAACCCAGGGTGACGAAAATAATATTGACGATCAGAACCACCACGACCAGGGAGACCCAACCAACGATCCAGGGACTCTTCCAGGCCGGCAAGGGCTTCAGACTTGGCGAGGTGGGTAGGGTCATGGTTGGGATCTCCTGATTGAAGTCTGGGCGGCCCTGGAAGTGGCTTAACGCTTGGGCCCAATGAATATACTCTTGCGTTCCGTGGCGATGACCTGGCCGTCCGGTCGGGTGGCCTCGATGCGGAAGGTGATGTCCTCCCGCTCGGCCTTCAAGCTCTTGCGCGGCACCTTAACGTAGATGACGGCGGGGTGCACGGCGCCATGCTTGGCCATCACCAGGTCATCCCCGCCCATGATGATCATATTCTCCGGCCCCGAGGCACTGATTTTGACCTCCAGGTCCGAGTTGTCCTTGTTCAGTATCTTGAGGGTGTATTTGTTCTGGATCGAACCATCGGACAAGGTCGCGAAGAGGGGGGCCCGCTCATGCAGTACCTTGAGTTCAATCGGTGCCAGCGAGGTCAAACCATACAGAATGCCCGAGATGGCGGCCAGCAGGATGGCGGCATAGACCCAGACGCGGGGCCGGGCTAGCATGGGTTTGACCGGCTTACCCTCCAACTCGTCGAGCGAGGCATAGCGGATCAGCCCCAATGGCCGGCCGACCTTGACCATGACGGTATCGCAGGCGTCCAGACAGAGGCCGCAGGTGATGCAGCCTTCTTGTTGGCCCTCGCGGATATCGACGCCGGTGGGACAAACGGCCACGCACTGGTTGCAATCCACGCAATCCCCCGTGGTGCGATCCGCTTCCTTCTGGCCCTTCTTGACCCGGCCGCGCGGCTCGCCGCGATGGAAGTCATAGGTCGGGAGTATGGTAGTGCGGTCCAGCATGACGCCCTGGATGCGGGCATAGGGGCAGAGCCAGAAACAGACCTGCTCCCGCAGCCAGCCCGCCAGACCGTAAGTCCCGACAGTGAAGAGGGCCACGGTGACATAGGCCACGGTACCAGACTGGCCCATGAAGAATTCCCGCCACAGGGTGGGGGCATCGACGAACCAGCTCACGAAGGCAAAGCCGGTGGCAAAACCGATCAGGAGCCAGACGAGATGTTTGATCGCCTTGATCCGGAACTTGGTGAAATCCATGGGTGCCTTGTCGAGCTTACGGCGGGCGGCCGGTTGGCCCTCCAGCTTCTCCTCGATCCAGGTGAAGGCGTCGGTCCAGACCGTCTGGAAGCAAAAATATCCGCACCAAACCCGCCCCGCCAGGGCCGTCACCACGGCCAGCAGAATGGCAAAAAACAGGAGCAGGAGTGACAGCATCCAGAAATCCTGGGGCAGGATGGTCGCGCCGAAGATGTGATACTGGCGCGCGGGTATATCCCAGAGGATGGCCTGCTGGCCATTCCAGCGCAGGTAGGGACCAACGAAAAACAGAATCCAGACAGCCGCGGAAAGCCACTTGATGGTGCGCCACTTACCAGGCATGCGCTTGGCATGAATGGTCTCGCCACCCGTGTTGATGTGCCACTGGGCGGCCTCGGCATAGAGGTCATCCGCCGCCGCACTCTTTTCGACTGTTTCGTTGCTCACTGAACCCTCTCCCAAGGTGTTGCCATTGCAGGCAGGGTCGCCGGGTGTCGGGCGGACGAGCCGGTCGTACCTGATGCGAACGCTGAAAATTTAGATGAAACGTATTATTTCGGCATTGCGCAAACGCAATTATATCCCAGCGGTTTACCCTGCATTTGGACTGTCTAGAGCGCCTCACAAGGCTAGAGGGTGCCTCACAAGGCTTGGATACCCGGGATGTTCCCAGAGCCAGCAGACAAAAGGGGGACAAATGCCCCCCTTTAACCCACCCTGTTCAAGCCCAGGATTCGCTAACTCTTCCTGAGCCCCTCCTGCTTGTGCGCCTCGGCATCCTTGTCCATCAGGGCCTTCACCTTGAAACCCAGGTAGATAATGATGACGATGGCGATGATCACCATCAGGATGGACATCCACATGACTGGGTCCCAATTCATCATGTTACTGAAAAAACTCACGATGCGCTCCTCCGTTTGGAGAGATTGGCGACGAGGGGCACCAGGGCCGCCCCTCGCCCCTCGCCCTGATTATTTACCGCCGCCCAACTGATGGACATAAACCACCAGCTTTTTGATCTGCAGGGGAGTCAACTTGCCCGTATCGGCGAAGGCCGGCATGACCGCCTCGCGGGTACCCTCCACGCCCGTCTGATTCACACCATAAAGAATGGTGTGCTTGGCGCTTTCCAGCCCACCAGGCTCGAAGCGCCAGATACCATCGGTGAGGTTGGCGGCGCCAACGGACACGATCTCGCCCCCCGGCAATTCCGCCAGCACCCCATTCCCCTTGGCGCCATGGCAGGCGGTGCAACCCTTTTCGTTAAACAAGGCCCAGCCTTGATCCGTGGCCTTGCCCTCGCTGAGGTCAACCACGAACTTTGCCAGGGCATCGACCTCGGCCGGAGTCAGGATATCCTTGTGCGCCGTCATGGCGCCCTTGCGACCATAGGCTAAGGACTCCTGCAGCTTGGCCAGGGAACCGCCATAGAGCCAATCGTCATCCACCAGGACAGGGTAACCGGGATTGCCTTGACCACCACTGCCGTGGCAAGCGGAGCAATTGTCACCAAACAGCACCTTGGCGGAGGCTAGGGTGTACTGGGTCAAGCCAGGATCCGCCAGTATTTGCTCGGCGGTCATGGTGGCGATTTTTTCCTCGTACTGGGCGCGCATTTCCTGGAGTTGCTGGACGCCCTCCTCGTACTCCTTGATCTGGGTCCAGCCGATAACACCCTTGGTAAAGCCCTCGCCTTCCTGAGGTTGATAGGGCATGGGCCAGGAGGGGTAGAGGATGAAATAGCCCACCACCCAGGCAATAGACGCCCAGAAGCCGATCATCCACCAACTGGGGGGGGGATTGTTCAGCTCCCGCAGGTTATCGTCCCAGAAATGACCGGTATTGTTTTCACCGGGAAAGGGATTAGGTCCCGCCATTTTTTTCTCCGCTCTCTTTATTGTCCTCTTCGAACAGGATGAAGCGATTAGCCTCAAGCTTCTCCTTGTTCTTGGGACGAAAAACCTGGAAGTAAGCCACCACCATGGCGACAAAGGTGACCACCGTCAGTATCGTACCGATCCAGTCGCTGGTGGTCATTGCCGCCCAATCGGTATGGAAATACTCGCTCAGACTAGTCACGATAGACCTTACCCTCGTCAAGCTTCACCATGGTACCCAGCACCTGCAGGTAGGCCACCACGGCGTCCATCTCGGTCTTACCCTGGAGCAGAGCCGGGGCCGCCGCTATGTCGGCATCGGTGTAGGGGACGCCGATGAGCCGCAGCCCACCCATATGGGTCTGGATACTGGTGGCATCCGGAGAGGCCTTATCCAGCCAGGGATAAGCCGGCATGACGGATTCCGGAACGAGCGCCTGGGGTTTGCGCAGATGAGCCCGCTGCCAGTCGTCCGAGTACTTGCCACCCACCCGGGCCAGGTCCGGGCCGGTACGCTTGGAGCCCCACTGGAAGGGATGGTCGAACATCGACTCGGAGGCCAGGGAGTAATGGCCATAACGTTCTTTTTCGTCACGGAAGGGCCGGATCATCTGCGAGTGGCAGGTGTAGCAACCCTCGCGTTGATAGATATCGCGGCCCGCCAATTCCAGGGCGGTGTAGGGGCGCATGCCATCGCCGGGCTTCCAGTTCGCCTTCAGAACGCCACCGGCATCGGCGGCAACGATGGGCTCCTGGCCAACCTTGTTCCAGACGATCTCGGGATAGCGGTTGTACTCCATCGTATTCTTCAGATAGAAGAGCGGCACGATCTCAACCAGGCCGCCCACGGAGAGGACGAGCGCGATAACGATGAGCAGGGCCCAGATATTCCGCTCCAGGCGGTCCTGAAGGCCCTTGGGTTGTGTGTTTTCAGCCATGTGTCTTACCTCGGGTGATCAGGCGGAAGCAGCCGCGAGACGGGCCTTCTGCAAGCTCCCGCTGGTGGCGGACTTGCGAACGGTCATCAGCACGTTAAAGAGCATGACGATGGCGCCGAAGAGGAAGATGCCGCCGCCCACCGCGCGCATGGCGTAGTAGGGGTGCATGGCATCCACGGTCTCCACAAAGGTGTAAGCCAGAGCGCCGTATTCATCAAAAGCCCGCCACATCAAACCTTGCATGATGCCCGACACCCACATGGCGACGATATAGACCACGGTTCCGATGGTCAGGGTCCAGAAGTGGAAGTTCACCAGTTTCTCCGAGAACATCTCGGTGTGCCAGAGACGGGTCATGAGGTGGTAGATGGAGCCGATGGCGACGCCAGCCACCCAGCCGAGGGCACCGGAATGCACGTGGCCGACGGTCCAGTCGGTGTAGTGGGACAGGGCGTTGACGGTCTTGAGGGACATGACGGGGCCCTCGAAGGTGGACATGGCATAGAAGGCCAGGGCCACGATGAGGAAGCGCAGGACATAGTCGGTACGCAGCTTATCCCAAGCCCCGGAGAGGGTCATCATGCCATTCACCGCACCACCCCAGGAGGGGATGATCATAGCGATGGAGACGGCGGCGCCGAGGGAACCGGTCCAGTCCGGGAGGGCGGTGTACTGAAGGTGATGGGCGCCCAGCCAGACATAGCCGAACATCAGGGCCCAGAAGTGGATGACGGAGAGACGATAGGAGTAGACGGGGCGGTTAGCCTGCTTGGGCACGAAGTAGTACATCATGCCCAGGAAACCGGCGGTCAGATAGAAGCCCACGGCGTTATGACCCCACCACCACTGGATCATGGCGTCCTGGGTGCCGGAGAAAACGGAATAGGACTTGAAGATACCCACCGGGATGGCCAGGCTGTTCACCACGTGCAGATAAACGATCATCACCATCATGCCGAGGAAGAACCAGTTTGACACATAGATGTGCGAGGTCTTGCGGACAGCCAGGGTCATGATGAAGTTGAAGGAGAAGGCCAGCCAGACCACGGCGATGAGGATGTCGATGGGCCACTCCAACTCCGCGTACTCCTTGGACTGGGTGATGCCCAGGGGCAGCGTGATGACGGCGGCGACGATGATGAGATTCCAGCCCCAGAAGACGAACCAGGCTAGCTTGTCGCTCCAGAGGCGCACGCCACAGGTGCGCTGGACCGTGTAGAAGGCAGTGGCCATGAGGGCGCAGCCACCGAAGGCGAAGATCACCGCGTTGGTGTGGACCGGACGCAAGCGTCCAAAGGTCAGGTAAGGAATATCAAAATTCAGGAATGGCCAAGCCAATTCCGACGCGATGTAAACGCCTACGGCCGCCCCTACCACCAGGTAGACGACCGCCATCACCGTGAACCATCGTACAACGTCAAAGTTGTACTTCTGTTCGAGTCCAGTTTCCATAAAACCTCCCCGAAATGACTGCATAAACAAGGTAGATATGCCAATTCCCTGCCGCACCGATCGCCATGCCTCAGGTCCTTGGCATAACCTAGGCAATATCAAAGTATGAGCCCTTGAAAGTCAAGGTCGGGAGGGCAGCCGACACCGCCCGGGAGCAGATCACTCACTTTTCTTTGATCTAGGTCAGGTCGGCTCGGGTGAGCAATGGCGGGGCGATGACGCAGGGGAGAAGGCCTTGGGTGAGCCTGGGGCGATGGCTTGCCTAACGGAGAAGGGCCGGCATGGCCGGTAATTCACTTGAAGAAGGCCTCCTGGGAGAAACCTTCCTTCTCCAAAATATCACGCAGACGACGCAGGGCATCCATCTGGATCTGACGGACCCGTTCGCGGGTTACGCCCAATTCCTCGGCAACCTTTTCCAGTGTGCTGTTCTCGTAGCCATGGATGCCAAAGCGCCGCTCGAGGACCTCGCGCTGCTTGTCGGTAAGCTTGGTTAGCCAGATATCCAGGTTGACCTGAACCTCGCGATCCTGGATGCGGTCGGCGGGGTCCTCGGCGCTCTCGTCCTGGAGAATATCCACCAGGGGCTTGTCGGCATCCTTCCCCAGGGGGCTGTCCACCGAGGCGATGTGCTCGTTAAGGCCCAGCAGGCGCTTGACCTCACCGATAGGTCTATCGAGGAGTTCAGCGACCTCCTCGGCCGTGGGTTCGTGATCCAGACGTTGGCCCAGCAGACGCGCCGCCCGCAGATATACGTTGATCTCCTTGACCACATGGATGGGCAGCCGCACCGTGCGGGTCTGGTTCATGATGGCGCGTTCGATGGTCTGGCGGATCCACCAAGTGGCATAGGTGGAAAAACGAAAGCCCCGTTCCGGGTCGAACTTTTCCACGGCGCGGATCAGACCCAGGTTGCCCTCCTCGATAAGATCCAGGAGCGGCAGACCACGATAGAGGTAGCGGCGCGCGATCTTGACTACCAGTCGTAGGTTACTCACGATCATCGTCTGGCGGGCCAGGTTGTCACCGGCTTGAGCCAGGCGGGCCAGACGCACCTCTGCCTCCGCTGTCAGTAAGCGAGAGCCCCCGATCTCATTAAGATAGATGCGGGTCGCGTCAAGGTCGGACTCCTGCGCGAAGGACCGCGGGTGGGGCGCAAGACCTTCCGCTTCCTCGTCCGTAGTCTCATCGGCGGCGAAGACCGGGGCTATGTCACCAGCATCTTCCTCATCGGCATCGGCATCGGCATCGGCATCGGCATCGGGTATACCCAGTGTTTCCGGATCGAGTTCCTCCTCGCCATCCGCTTCCTCTCGATTATCGGCAACAGCCATGCGTCCTCTCTCCTCTAGGGCGGCTTGCGCGCACGGGCAGGTGAGTCAAGGGATCTTCAGCCCTGCCCGTTAGCCTGATCTTGAGGTGGAACAATCAAGTTACCTCCCGGCCCCTGCCCCAGCCCGGCGATCGCGCGGACTCCATCCTTAACCTACCCGCACGACCAACAGGGGGGGTTAAAGCCGCCTGGGCATAGACTATTCATCTTATTTTTGAGAATGATAAAGTTACCTTATCCCTTGAGTCCACTGCCCGCGTAGACATCCTCGCCCGCCTCGGTAGTCGTGCCCGTGAGTGTCGGTTGGACTTTTGCCAAAGATATCCTTCCTACATTGGGGGCATAGCCCGCGGTTTAGGATCAGCCCCTGACATGGGCCAGGCTCGCAACGGGCTAAATCAACCCTTGGGATGCGGCCTGGGGATAAGGACGAGCCAAACCGAAGGGGTGGCGAGATGGCTCCATTCAGGCCACCCCGCCCAAGAGCGGCACGAAGGTGACAGGCTCCAGGATCTCATGGCGATAACCCGTATCCGTGCGGATGACTCTGACCAAAACTTGCTCGCTGCCATGGCCGATGGGCAGCACCATGCAACCCCCAATGGCGAGTTGATTGACTAGGGCGCGAGGAATCCCCTCGGGAGCCGCAGTGACGAGGATTGCGTCGTAGGGCGCGTAATCAGCCCAGCCCAAGCCGCCGTCGCCGTGACGGAGACGCACGTTGTGTAACCGCAGATCCCGCAGCCGTTTACGGGCCGATTCCAAGAGCGCCAGGATCCGCTCGACGCTGTAGATGCGCCGCGCCAGGGAGGCCAGCACCGCCGTCTGAAATCCCGAACCGGTACCGATTTCGAGCACGGTCTCGGGCCGCCCAGGTTCTAGCAAGGCCTCGGTCATGCGCGCCACCATATACGGCTGGGACAGGGTCTGCCCGTGGCCAATGGGCAGCGCCGAATCCTCATAGGCATGGCTGGAAAGGGCCTCGTCAACGAAGCGATGGCGCGGCAGGCGGCCCATGATAGCCAAGACTTCCGCATTGCCTATTCCGGCCGCCGCAAGACGCTGTCGTAACCGCTCCCGGGTGCGTGGCGAGGTCATACCGACCCCGGCATCATCCAGGGATTCTTGATCGCCGGCATGAGGTTGAGTCATGTCCCCGACCTCAAGCACAGCCCTCCAGCCACTCCGCCAAGAGATCGAGCAGGGCATGGCGGGTCAGGTCCACCTGTAAGGGTGTGACCGAGACGAAACCATGGCGCACCGCGTGAAAGTCCGTGCCGGGACCCGCATCCTGCTCGGGACCGGCGGGACCCACCCAGTAGATAGTACGGCCACGGGGGTCCTGGGCACGAACCGCCGACTCGGCCTTGTGACGATGGCCCAGTCGGGTGGCCCTCAGCCCGGCCAACTGGTCGAAAGGCAGGTCCGGCACGTTGACATTAAGAATGAGTTTGGACCCCAGGACATCGGCATCCAGGTTGGCCACCAAGTTGGCCGCGATGCGGGCCGCCGTATCCAGGTGCTTAGGCTCATGGGAGGCAATGGATACCGCCATCGCCGGCAGGCCCAGAAAGCGCCCCTCGGTAGCCGCCGCAACTGTTCCTGAATAAAGGACGTCGTCACCCAGATTGGGCCCATGATTGATGCCGGCGACCACCAGATCCGGTTCCTCGTCCAAGAGGCCGGTTATGGCCAGATGAACGCAATCGGTTGGGGTACCCTCGACATAGTAGTGACCATTACCCAACGCATGGGCGCGGAGCGGATTGGTCAGGGTCAGGGAATTACTGGCCCCACTGCGGTCCCGATCCGGGGCAACAATGATCACCGTGCCATGGGGAGCAAGGGCTTGTGCCAAAATCAGGAGACCCGGAGACTGATAGCCATCGTCGTTACTAATGAGAATGCGCATGCTGGAATCCCGTGGAAGAAGCACCTTCATCATACTGGAATCGGTAGTCGTGAACACGATTTGGCGTTATGAGGAGGCGATGGATGACATGAGGAACCTTGTTGGCCATGGGCCAAGGGGTATCCGTTATACTCTTCTGGAGATCACTAAGCCCGCGCCGAGTCAAGCCGTGAGTCAACGCCTCCCCGATGCCGAAAGGCAGCTCTTCCGCGCCGAGGTGGGGGACACGGAACCCTTGACCCTAGTGGTCCCAGAGCCCTGGCGCCGCCGACCACCCCCCTACCCTATCGCGCGGCCCGTGGAGGCGCTGGATGACGATAAGGAAGCATCTGGTCTATCCGAGGCGCAGGTGGAGACCCACGAATATCTGCTTTACGCCAAGCCGGGTGTCCAGAAGCGGGTTCTGGCCGATCTGCAACGCGGTGCTATTCCAAGAGAGCTGGAATTAGACCTCCATGGCCTGACGGTCAACTTCGCAGCGCAACTCTGCAAGGAATTCATGGCCGACTGCACCCAGCGCCGGGCGCGTTGCGCCCACATCATCCATGGCAAGGGCTATGGCTCGCAGGAACGCCAACCCGTCCTAAAACGCAAAGTCAATTATTGGCTGCGTTTGCGCCCGGATGTCCTCGCCTTTTGTTCCGCCACCCCACGCGATGGCGGCACTGGAGCCGTCTATGTTTTACTGAGGAATCCAGACAAGGCCCGACGGGAAGGTAAACGCTAGGCTATGGCGCTGTGGGAATGGGTATTGAAACCCTCCCCCTCATGCTTCAACTGGTAAGAATCTCAATATTGGCGAAGCCCGAGTACATCCTGCATGTCGAAGAGCCCCGTATCATGGCAGGCGATCCAGCGTACCGCCCGAACTGCTCCTTGAGCGAAGGTATGTCGGCTGGATGCCTTGTGCGCAATTTCTACCCGTTCGCCTTCGGCGGCAAACCAGACGCTATGTTCACCCACGACATCACCAGCCCGAATGGTTTCAAAACCGATCGTATTGCGCTCCCGGGGGCCCGTCCGCCCTTGGCGCCCATAAACGGCAACTTGCCCAAGATCCCGCCCCAAAGCCTGAGCGATGATTTCCCCCATGCGAAGCGCCGTACCCGAGGGGGCATCGACCTTATGTCGGTGATGTGCTTCAATGACTTCGATGTCCACCTCATCTCCCAGTACCCGCGCCGCAATATCTAGCAATTTAAAACAGAGATTGACGCCCACGCTCATGTTCGGGGCAAGGACAATGGCAGTGTTGGCCGCGGCTGATTCCATGGCGGCTCGACCGGCCTCATCGAAACCCGTGGTACCTATGACCAATCGGCGACCAGTTCTTTGGCATAACTCCAGATGGCGCAAGGATGAGGCGGGCGTCGTGAAATCAATCAAGACATCAAACAAATCCAGCGCATGCTCAAGATCCGCCCGGATCCTAGTGCCAATGGGCCCAATCCCCGCCAATTCCCCCGCATCCAACCCTAGGAGAGAGCTGTCCTGACGCTCGGTGGCCACAACCACAGCCATTCCATCGGCTTCGTTGACCGCTTGAATCAAGGAACGGCCCATGCGCCCACCAGCTCCCGCAATCGCCACACGGATATCACTCATCAATAAACTCCGAATTAAAGGGAAGGGCCCATGGCAATTTCATCTCCGACCCCCAAGCCCAACTCCAGGGTAGCGGAGCCCTGATTGACGGCGACTTCAACAAGACCAAAGGCATTTTCATACCAGAAGGCCATCCCAACAGGGACCTCGTGAAAAGTTCGGGCACGGGCAAGTCGATGGCCCTTGACAAATAGCGATTCAGAGGGATTCACAAGGGCTGCACGTAGCCCCGTGATCAAGTTACCAAAGCTATCCACGTAGATAATTCTCGGTAAGTCCTCGGGCCATTCCACACCTTGGAGGTTGGCGGAGTCGAAAGTCGTCATGGCGGGAGGTAGACCACGGCACAGGGAAACCGCAACCGGGACGAAAAGGTCTCGACCCTGAAAGCTGGGCGACAGAATCTCGGGGCGCCAATCAATGCGATAAACACGGCAGGACAGGGCCCTACGGCAAACCAGGGCCAGGAGACCGTTATCAGGACCAATGAAGAGATTAGCATCCGCCTCCACGGCAATGGCAAGACGATCTCCGCCGACTCCGGGATCAACCACACCGATATAGAGAGTCCCACGTGGCAAGTCTCGAACCAGCGCTGGGAGGAGATAAGCGGACAGATCGGGGCGAAAAGCAGGTAGGTCAGAAATAAGCTCTATAACAGCGGTGCCTGGCAAAGCCGCGGCTAGATTTAACCGCATTTGACCGATGTAAGGACTAGAAGGGCCAAAGTCGGTCAGCAAGGCAATTCGACTGAATTCAGCCATAAAAGAACAAGAATTTCCGGAGATCAGAGGCAAAAAAACCGGGCCAAGCCCGGTTCAGTCTCATGTGTGAGGATTAAGTCTCAGCCATCAAGACGCGTCAGGGGGAACGAGTTCACCCGCAGGACGATCCACCAGTTCAACATAGGCCATGGGTGCCGCATCACTAGCCCTGAATCCGCATTTAAGGATCCTGAGATACCCACCCGGGCGAGTTTGATAACGTGGACCCAATTCAGTAAATAGCTTGGCAACAACGGCGTTGTCACGCAGTCGTGCAAAGGCTAAACGGCGTCTGTGAACCGAATCCTCCTTAGCCAAGGTAATCAAAGGCTCGGCAACACGCCTGAGCTCCTTTGCTTTAGGGAGGGTGGTTTTGATAAGTTCGTGGCTGAACAAGGAGTTCGCCATGTTCTTAAACATAGCCTCGCGATGAGAACTGTTACGATTGAGCTGCCTTCCGGCCTTACGGTGACGCATGGTTGATTACCATAATCTAGTTAATACACGCCAACGAGGCGCCTTCGCCTTAACAAATATCATATGCCATGGTCTATGGGCACTATATTTGGTAGGGTGAGTCAAAACTGATCGACGACTATGTTCTATTTGATAGCCAACTCATCGATGTTTTCGGGGGGCCAGTTCTCAAGGCGAGAACCCAATGACAAACCGCGAATGGCCAAGACGTCCTTGATCTCGGTAAGCGATTTCTTACCCAGATTGGGCGTTTTCAACAATTCAACCTCTGTCCTTTGGATAAGATCGCCGATGAGATAGATGTTTTCAGCCTTAAGACAATTGGCGGAGCGTACCGTCAACTCCAAATCATCGACCGGCCTCAGCAACATGGGATCGAAAACTGGCTTTTCTGGTTCCAGGGACATACCACTGTCGTCATAGGCCGTACGCTCCAAAACCACAAAGCTACCAAGCTGATCTCTTAAGATAGCCGCAGCCTGTTGAACGGCTCCCTTGGGATCAATGGTGCCATTGGTCTCAAGGTCTATTACCAGCCGATCCAAGTCTGTCCGCTGCTCCACGCGAGCAGACTGTACGTCTATCGAAACCCGCCGCACGGGACTGAAGGAGGCATCCAAGGGCAGTTTGCCAATAGGCCGCTCCTCACTACCCTCCAGTTCGCGTTGAGTTACCGGTTCATAGCCACGACCACGCCTCACTGTCAGAGTCATGCTCAATTCGGATTTACCTGTCAAATTGGCAATGACCAAATCGGGATTGGCAATCTCCGCGCTATGATCTAGAGCGATATCAGCGGCGGTAATGACGCCAGGACCGACCTTGTGCAGTGTAAAACTGGCTTCATCCTTGCCGTGCAAGATAATCGCCAATTCCTTGAGGTTGAGTAAAATCTCAAGGACATCCTCACGAACGCCTTCCAGCGTAGTGTACTCGTGGAGGATTCCCTGGATCTCGACCTCAGTGACCGCGCAACCGGACATGGATGAAAGCAAAATACGCCGCAGCGCATTGCCTAATGTATGTCCGAAGCCGCGCTCTAATGGCTCAAGTGAGATGCGGGCGCGGCTTGGGCTTCCGTCAACGGGATCTACCTTAACGATCCGTGGCTTGAGGAAGTCACTAACAGCTTCAGGCATGCGATAACCCTCTCCGTTGCCTACTTGGAGTACAACTCCACGATCAGCGATTCGTTGATGTCGGCTGGAAGGTCGGATCTATCGGGAATACGGCTGAAAACCCCCTTGAGGGCTTTTGTATCCACATTAATCCAGTCTGCAAAGCCATACTGCTCGGCCAAGGCCAAGGCATTTTGGATGCGCACCTGCTTCTGGGCCTTCTCGCGCACAGAAATTACATCCGCTTCCTGGACTTGATAGGAAGGAATATTCAGCGTCTTACCATTCACTAAGACGCCCTTATGGGCAACCAGTTGCCTGGCTTCGGCACGGGTAGAGCCAAAACCCATCCGAAAAACGACGTTATCGAGTCGACGCTCCAACAGCCTAAGGAGGTTCTCACCCGTGGCGCCCTTTTGCGATGCCGCCAAGGCGTAATAATTGCGGAACTGCTTCTCCATCACGCCATAAATACGGCGCACTTTCTGCTTTTCACGCAACTGAACGCCATAATCCGAAACCCGGCGACGACGATCACCGGCTTGACCGGGCGCCTTCTCCAGATTGCACTTGGTATCAATGGAGCGCGCACGACTCTTCAGGGATAAATCTACCCCTTCACGCCGGGCTTGTTTGCAGGTTGGGCCTGTGTACCTTGCCATCTCGATTCCTAGCTTTCCGGGACTTAGACGCGCCGCTTTTTAGGCGGGCGGCAGCCATTGTGGGGAATGGGAGTCACATCCTGTATACCGGTTATCTTGAAACCGGCATTATTAAGCGCCCGCACGGCGGACTCACGTCCTGGACCGGGCCCCTTGACATTGACATCCAGGTTTTTAACACCGTATTCCTTCGCAGCCTGTCCTGCACGATCAGCAGCAACCTGTGCAGCGAAGGGGGTACTTTTGCGTGAACCACGGAATCCAGAGCCACCCGAAGTGGCCCAGGTCAAGGCATTACCCTGACGATCGGTGATTGTGACTATGGTGTTGTTAAAGGAGGCGTGGACGTGTGCGATACCGTCCGCGACCTGTCGCTTCACCTTCTTTTTAACGTTTCGAGTTGGTTTTGCCATCAGAGTATTTCCGGCGTAAGCGAAGAGGCAAGATTAGCGCTTGATTGGACGCCGAGGACCCTTACGGGTGCGGGCGTTGGTACGGGTGCGCTGGCCGCGAACCGGCAGACCACGGCGGTGGCGAATGCCACGATTGCAGCCAAGATCCATAAGCCGCTTAATATTCATGGAAACTTCACGCCTGAGGTCGCCTTCGACAGTGAACTTAGCCACCTCCGTACGGAGCTTATCCACCTGCTCCTCGGTGAGATCCTTCATCTGGGTGCCGTGTGCAATGCCAGCGGCGTCGCATATCACGGCGGCGCGGTTACGACCCACACCATAAATCGCAGTGAGTGCAATCACGGCATGCTTTCTGTCGGGGATATTGACGCCGGCGATACGAGCCATGCTCTTCTGTCTCCAATTCGACTTATGCTAAACGCGGGTAATCGCGTATTTTAACAGGTTTAACCTTTTGGTCAACGCTTAAGCGTCAACCTTGGCGCTGCTTGTGCTTGGGATCTTTGCAGATGACGCGGACAACTCCGTTGCGTTTGACGATCTTGCAATTTCGACAAATCTTTTTGACCGAAGCCCTTACTTTCATGTGTTTTCTCCAGAATTTCTATGCGAAGGCCACCGGCGCGAAGCCTTTCAGCGCATGAGACCGCCACCGGGCGCCCTGAGATTAGCTTTCTTCATCAATCCTTCGTATTGATGAGACATAAGGTGCGCCTGTACCTGGGCCATAAAGTCCATCACCACCACAACCACGATAAGTAGTGAGGTGCCGCCAAAATAGAAGGGGACATTCCAACCCACGATCAAAAATTCCGGTATCAGGCAGACGGCGGTGATATAAATTGCACCCGCAGCAGTAAGGCGAGTCATGACGGTGTCAATGTAGCGAGCGGTTTGCTCACCCGGCCGTATACCAGGAATAAAGGCACCGGATCGTTTCAGATTATCCGCCGTTTCCTTCGCGTTAAAGACTAGAGCGGTATAGAAAAAACAGAAGAAAATAATGGCTGTGGAGTAGGCGATCACATAAACCGGCTCTCCAGGGGAGAGTTTACTGGTGATATCGGCAATCCAACGAGTACTTTCCGACTGTCCAAACCACTGCCCAAGAGTCCCAGGAAAAAGAATGATGCTTGATGCAAATATAGGAGGTATCACGCCCGCCATATTTATTTTAAGGGGCAAATGCGTGCTTTGCGCTGCCATCAAACGTCTTCCCTGTTGCCGGCGCGCATAATTTACCGTGATACGCCTCTGGCCTCGCTCAACAAACACTACAAAGGCTGTAACTCCCAGCGCCAAGACAAATAGTGCCAAAACGGCAAGGGCATTCATCTCCCCGGTGCGGACTAACTCCAAAGTACCACCAATGGCAGAGGGAAGACCAGCAACGATTCCAGAGAAAATAATTATAGAAATGCCATTACCAATGCCACGCTCGGTGATCTGTTCCCCCAACCACATGAGAAACATGGTTCCCGTAACAAGGGACACGGTAGCGGTAAAGACGAACCCATAACCACTTAATACCACAATTGAGGAACCGCCAACGGACTGACCCTGCAAAGCCATGGAGATACCAATGGCCTGAAAAGTGGCAAGACCAACGGTACCATAGCGAGTGTACTGGGTTATCTTTCGCCGACCTTGCTCTCCCTCCTTCTTGAGTTGTTCCAAGGTGGGAATGACCGAGGTCATCAACTGAATGATAATCGAGGCCGAGATATACGGCATGATTCCCAGCGCAAAGAGAGAGGCACGCTCCAAGGCACCGCCGGAAAACATGTTAAACATGTCCAGCATCGAACCCTGGTTTTGATCAAACAGAATGGCCAAGGCTTCTGGATTCACACCAGGTACCGGAATGAAGGTGCCAATCCGATACACTAGAAGCGCACCAAGAACGAACAACAAACGCTGTCGCAGTTCGGTAAGTCGCCCCATACCTCCCAGAGCTTCGGTCATTGAAGACATGTTTTTGGCCATTCGGGATCAGTCTCTCACAAGGCCTCGACAGACCCGCCGGCTGCTTCAATAGCTGCACGAGCACCCTTGGTAACCCCTAAACCACGAATGGTGTAGGCAGCATCGACTGTTCCAGAGGCAATAATTTTGACATTCTGGATACCAGTACCAATCAAACCCGAGGCGTGTAAAGCCAGCAGATCAACTACGTCACCCACGACTTGCTTCAATTCGTTTAGCCGAATCTCATCAGTAGCCCGTGCCTTGCGGGAACGAAAGCCAACTTTGGGCAGACGGCGCTGGAGAGGCATCTGACCGCCCTCGAAACCAACTTTATGAAAACCTCCCGCTCGCGACTTCTGACCTTTGTGACCACGACCCGCGGTTTTTCCAAAACCACTACCTATGCCACGACCAACACGTTTTGCGGCCTTCTTGGCGCCATCACCAGGGCTTAATTCATTGAGACGCATATTAGGATTCTCCAACCACTTTGACCATGTAGGAGACCTTGTTCACCATGCCACGCGTGGCGGGGGTATCCTCGACCTCCACGATTTGGTGCATGCGTCTCAGGCCCAGACCCTTCACACAGGCCTTGTGGTTTGCCAAACGGCCGAAGACTCCGCGCACCAGAGTCACCTTCATCATTTTTCTGTCGGACATTGCTTACCCCAGGATCTCGGCTACGGTTTTACCACGCTTCGCGGCAACGCCCTGAGCATCGGTCATAGTCTGCAGACCATTTAAGGTCGCCCGAACGACGTTCATGGCATTGTTGGTGCCTATGCACTTGGCCAGAACGTTTTGTACTCCCAGAACCTCAAATACTGCTCGCATGGCTCCACCCGCGATGATGCCAGTACCTTCGGAAGCAGGCTGCATGAATACCTTGGCTGCACCATGCCGGCCAATAATGGGATATTGCAGGGTGGCACCCTTAAGTTTTACATCAATCATATTCTTACGGGCACCTTCCATAGCCTTTTGAATGGCAACAGGGACTTCCCTTGCCTTACCTGTCCCAAAACCAACGCGCCCCTTACCATCTCCAACGACGGTCAACGCTGAGAATCCAAACTGCCGACCACCCTTAACTACCTTGGCAACGCGACGTACGCCGACCAGTTTTTCCAACAAATCATCGCCTTCCGGCTTAGGATTGTAATTCGACATCATTCAGCCCCTAGAATTGCAGACCGCCTTCACGTGCGGCATCGGCGAGCGCCTTAACGCGGCCGTGGTAACTAAACCCCGACCGGTCAAAGGCAACCTTTTCAACTCCCGCCGACTTTGCGCGTTCAGCGATGGCTTTACCGACGGCGACAGCGGCCGATATGTTTCCACCATGACCCGCAAGGAGTGCGCGGACGGACTTATCCAGGGTCGAGGCGGAAGCCACAACCATATCACCCGTGACACCAGGCGCAAGGACCTGAGCGTAGATGTGACTGGGCGTACGAAATACGCACAAACGAAATACACCTAATTCGCGGATCTTGGCGCGCCCACGTGCGGAGCGGCGAAGACGAGCTTGTTTTTTGTCCATATCGGTACCCCTTACTTTTTCTTCGTCTTCTTGGTCTCTTTACGCAGAACTTGTTCGTTCGCGTAACGGACTCCTTTACCCTTGTAAGGCTCGGGCGGACGGAAGGCGCGTATCTCCGACGCCACCTGGCCGACCTGCTGCTTGTCAGCTCCCGAGACCAAGATTTCAGTCTGGGTAGGGGTAGCGATATTGATACCCTCGGGTACCTGGTAATTTACCGGGTGGGAAAATCCCAAGCTCAGATTTAGGGTCTTGCCTTGAGCCTGAGCACGATAACCCACGCCAATCAAGGCCATTTTGCGCTCAAAACCAGCCGAACAGCCCACCACCATATTATTTAGGAGAGCACGGGTTGTCCCGGCCTGGGCCCAGCCTTCCTTGCTGGTTTCATCAATGGGAGCAACCTTGAGGATATTCTCCTGATAGGTAACCGTCACCAAGGGGTGTACGTTCCAAATCAGGTTGCCCTTCGCACCCTTGACTTGAACTGATTGCCCGGCTATCTCGATGGAGATTCCCACGGGCACTGTAATCGTGGCTTTTGCGATACGCGACATGATCAGGGCCTCCGGTCAAGCTACAGTGGCGATGATTTCGCCACCAAAGCCCGCTTTTCGAGCGGCACGATCGCTCATCAGGCCCTGGGATGTAGAAACAATGGCTACGCCAAGACCTCCACGCACCACTGGCAAGTCGTCCTTGCCTCGGTAAATACGTAAACCTGGCCGAGAAATCCGTTTTATATGCTCAATTACCGGCTTGCCCCGGTAATATTTAAGTTTAATGACCAACTGCGGTTTGGCGCCATTTTCCTCGACCTGGACGTCCGTCAAATAGCCCTCATCCTTAAGAAGAAGGGCTATAGCTTGCTTTTGCTTGGATGAGGGCATGGTGATATTTACCTTGCCTCTTGTCTGGCCATTACGAATGCGTGTTAGCAAATCCGCAATCGGATCGGACATACTCATGAATTTCTCCCTTTGGGTCAGACAGCCGCGTGGGCGCGATACCCTTTCACTTGGGGTGGCACGAATCTGAACTAACGAGATTCGCACCAACGGCAAATAATACCATAACTCGCAGGTTCCCCCACGAGCTTTCGGCAAAACTAGATTAGCTTAGCAGCAACCCACTACCAGCTGGCCTTGACCAAACCCGGCACGTCTCCACGCATAGCAGCTTCGCGTAACATGTTCCTGCTCAGACCAAACTTGCGGTAAACAGCGTG
>JADZBU010000046.1 GCA_020851955.1 Chromatiaceae bacterium
CCGCCGCGGCCACCGCCCTGGCCACGGCCACCAAGACCTTCAACAACGCCATCAACTGGAGTGACCTGGACCAACCCCTGGGCCCCACCCTGGCCGAGATGGCCAAGGCGGCGGGCAAGGCCGTGGGGGTCGTCACCACGGTGCCCTGGTCTCACGCCACCCCCGCGGGCCTGGCCAATGCCCATAACGTCAGCCGGAAAAACTTGGCCGATCTGGCCAACGCCATGCTGGCCGGCGAGGTGCTGGATGTCATCATGGGCGCCGGCAATCCCGACTACGACGACAATGGCAGACCCCGGGAGGTCCCGGGAGATTACCCGTCGGTCGGTGGGCCGGACACCTGGCGGGCGATAGAGGAGGCGCGGGCGCGTCCCGCCGGTACCTATCAGGGTTTCCGGCCCCTTGCGACCCTGGCGGAGTTCCAGGCCCTGATCAGCGGACCGACCCCTCGGCGCGTGCTGGGCACCACCCAGGTGGCGACCACGCTGCAAGAGGCCCGGCAGGGCGCGCCGGCCGGGGAGCCCGGCGCGGACTCGCCCCGCAACCCCGGGGTGCCGGATCTGGTGACCCTGGTGCGGGGGGCATTGAACGTGCTGGACGAGGATCCCGATGGCCTCTTTCTCGTCATCGAGGGCGGCGCCATCGATTGGGCCAATCACCAGAACAACGCCAGCCGCATGATCGAGGAACAACTGGACTTCTTCGCGGCCGTGGAGGCGGTCATCGCCTGGGTGGAGGCCAACAGCCATTGGGGGGAATCGCTCCTGATCCTGACCGCCGACCATGAAACCGGCTTGCCGTGGGGACCCCGGTCGGACCAGGTGCCTTTCGATCCCCTGGTGGATCAAGGGGCTGGCCGGGTGCCACAACTGGCTTTCAATGCCACCGGCCATACCAACAGCCTGGTGCCGGTCTATGCGCGCGGTGCTGGCAGCGAATGGCTAGCTCGGTTCGTGATCGGTGATGACCCGGTCAGGGGGGCCTATGTCGACAACACCGGCGTGGCCCAGGTCCTGAAAGCCGCGGTGGCGGGCCAACCGCCGGCCATACCTACCCCCGCCACCCGCGGTCCCTGAGGGCATTCGGATGGGATTCGGGGTGAAAAACATGGGTAAACAAGGACGTGGCGGAGAGGGAGTCCGCTAACCCCATGTCTTCCATGTCTCGCCATCGTCCCTAAGCTACTCTTTTGACTTGAATCATTGTGCGTCATTGTCCGGTATCTCGCAAAGGTGCATACTGACAAAGGTGATTCAAAAGGTGGCTTACTTCGGAGGAGGGGACAATGGCAAGGCACATCGCGAAGCGGCTCACAGAGAGGGACATTAGGGAAGCGGGACCAGGGAAGCATTGCGACGGCGACGGCTTATGGCTGGAGGTCAAGCCCACCGGCGCGCGGCGCTGGTTTTTCCGCTACACCATGGGTCAGACCCGCCGTGAGTATGGTATCGGGCCATACGGGGCTCCACCAAAGGTCAGTACCGACGCGGCTCGGGCCGAGGCCGCCATACTGCGGGCAAAAATCAGCCAGGGCCTTGACCCGCTCGCGCCAGAGCCGGCTCCACCATCCGAGCCGGCGCCACCGGCTGTCCCCACCTTCACCACAGCGGCGGCGCGCTTCATCCGCCAGCATCGCCACGCCTGGAGCAACCGCAAGCACGGGCGCCAGTGGGTTGCCACGCTGAAGACCTACGCGCGCCCGGTCATCGGCCACATCCCCGTGGACCAGATCACCACCGCCCACCTGCTCGCCATCTTGTCGCCTATCTGGGTCAGCCGCACCGAGACGGCGAAGCGGGTCCAGGGCCGGATTGAGCGTGTCCTTGACGCGGCCACGGCGCAAGGCCACCGCAGCGGCGACAATCCGGCGCGCTGGCGCGGCCATCTCTCGTCACTCCTCCCACCGCCACGCAAAGTCACACGGGTCAGGCATCAGCCGGCGCTTGCCTGGGAGGCCGTCCCCGGCTTCATCCTGGAGTTGCGCACTCACCAGGGCCTATCGGCTAAGGCGCTGGAATGGTTGATTCGCACCGCCACCCGGACCGGCGAGACTTTGGGCGCCACCTGGAGCGAAATCGACCGGGCCACGATGACGTGGACCATACCCGAGGGCCGCATGAAATCCCGGCGCGAGCACGTCATCCCGCTCACGCCAGCCTGTATCGCCATCCTGGATAGCCTCCCACGCCTGGCCAGGTCCGATTACCTTTTCCCGAGCCTCAACCGGACCGGCACCCACCTGAGCCCCATGGCAATCCTGATGCTGATGCGGGGCATGGGGCACGGAGTCGGAGGCGACAAAACCGACAGCGTACCGCATGGGTTTAGGTCATCCTTCCGGCAGTGGGCCGGCGAGGCCACGCCACACCCACGCGAAGTCATTGAGCATTGCCTAGCCCACGCCGTCGAGGACGCCACCGAGCGCGCTTATCAGCGGGGCACCCTGCTCCTGAAGCGGCGCGCGGTCATGCAGGACTGGTCAGACTTTCTCGATAGAGCACCGGCACAGGTCGTCACCCTACATCCGACAGCGGCGCCAGAAGCGGCTCCAGAGGTCCAGGCCATCATCGCCAGCCGGGCCTAGGCGGGACACGTCACCAGAGGCCGCAGGAAGGCCGGAGAAGGCATCGGCGCCAGTGGGCACCCATGGATATACCCGCCAGCGGTAGGAGGCGGCAGGGAGGCCGCGGGCAGGGTCATCACCGGAGTCGTTGTCGCCTTCATCACCACCAGGTTGTCATCGTCGCCTAGGTGTCATCTGGGCAACGTGACAGTAACGCTATCCTGGGCAAAGTATCGCCGGCGCGACTTTCTGGACACATTCCGCGCCCACGGGCGAGAGGCTAGGTAGTTTTGCTGAGTGCTATATCTGCCCTGGCACCTAGCCCAGCCCTGCTTAGGTCGAAAACTTTCGCGGAGGAGCGTCTATTGCCCTAGCACCCGACAGGTATCTAGGCGCCCATTGGCGAAATTTGCTTACCCCCGCCGTTACCCCGCAAACCCTACCCCGCCGCTAGGATTATTTAACTCATTGCTTTGCAGCGATGAATGGGCGGCATTGCGCCTAAGACACGAGGATTGCTAGTCCTCATGTTTCTTTTCCCACCCTAGCCGGCACAGGGTTATCCCCGTCATCGTCGCCAGTCTGGCCATCATCTAGCTGGTAGGAGTTTTTCGGAGTTTTTTTAGACCGATAGATCAGCACGGCAAATGAATCTCGCCAGATTGAGCCCGGAAAAAGTGGAAAAATTTTTCCACAATTAGCCAGCCACCCCACCACCACCAGCCGCCACGCCTATTCAGGCAGGGCCACTCCACGCAGAGGCCGCCAGAAGGCTATCAGAGCCTCATTGCGGCATCGCCAGCCGTCAGGCTACCCATTGCACTCATCAGAGCCGCAAGCCGTCTCAGAGGCGCATAGCGGGCGCTTTTTCAATCTGACTTGTGGATAATGTCGGCGCGGCGCGCTATTGTGCAGTGGCGACCGGTATCCCACCCTAACGTAATCACATCCTAAGCAAACTGGAGACGGGGCAAATGACAGCTATCTTCCATTCGATGCAATCCCACGAGGGTTTATTTCATGGCAGCAATCGTTACCACCGAGACCAGCACCGAGACCCGCTTTCTCAGAATGTCGGAGGTGCTGACTAAGACCGGCATCCGGTCAAGATCCACCGTTTACGAATTGATGAGGGCCGGGAGTTTCCCGAGTTGCGTTTTCCTCACCCAGAAGGCCATCGGCTTTGTCGAGAAGGAAATCGAGGAATGGATGCGGGCACGGATAGCCGCCAGGCCGGCACCGACAGTCATGTCTTCGGCACCACCCCGCCCACGCCAGCGGCGCATCGTCACCACCCCGCCCACGGCCACCCCGGCACCAACCACCGCCACCCCACCGCCACCCCGGCGCAGAGGTCCGGCACGGCCACGCGCGGCGCGTCCGGTCATCGGATGAGGGCGCTGCTATGTCAAGCCTACGCAGTGCTATCAACGGCAAGTGCAAAGACTGCATCCACGATCCAGCCTCCGGGCTGGGCACCTGGCGGCAACAGGTAGGGGGCTGTCTTTCGACTGGGTGTCCGCTCTACCCAGTGCGACCCCTGCCCGACACACGGGAGCGTCTGAGATGCGGGCAAATTGAGCCATCCGGCGACCTTCCCGGCGACAGGGAGGGCACGGCATGACCAGGGCACATGGAAACGCCGCGCCAGGGGAGCAACCTGGACACGGCGCAAGGGAAGAAGCAAGTAGCCAGGGCGATTTTCCGCCATCGCAGGCAGGGACGCAACGGCTGAAACTCCTTCGCTACCTGGAGCGCCACGGCCACATCAGCACCATCGAAGCCAGGTCAATCCTCCGCATCATGTCGGTCGCGGCGAGAATCTGGGAGCTAAAAAACCGGGCCGGCCATCGCATCGTCACGCTCAGGGACCGCCGAAAAGTGGCGCACTACCACTTGATGCCAGGCCAGGATGTAGGAGGCACCGATGGCTGAGATGACAGTCGAGATGCGGCGCTTCCAATGGGTCATCTGGTCGGAGCATGGGCCGGCGACAGTCGCGGAGCGCGGGCTGTTGCAATGCCTTTTCGACTACCTGGCCACCAGCGGCAGAATCTACCCAGCGGCGAGCACCCTGGCCGTCAAGACCGGGTTGAATGAGCGCACCGTCAGAGCCCACCTGGACAACCTTTGTCGGCACAACTGGCTGTCGCGGCGCACCCGCGGGACACCCTCAGGTCAGGGCTGGCGGCGGTATGAGTACAAACTTCACTGGCCAGCCCACCTAAGCGCGGTCAGGGACGAATATCTGAAAGCCACGGAGGCCGAGCGATTGCGCGCGCGCGATGACTACCGGCGAGAGCATGACTGGCAGACCGGCGGCGACGTGGATGATGACGATGACACGGCACCACCCACGCCAGAGCCACCACCACGCGATGCCTTGCCTCCCGGCTACCAGGTTGACCCGGAGGTATGGGCCACCCTGGCCAATTGGCGGCGCGCTATCGGCAGCCCCATGTCCCTGCAAGCGGCCAAGATGGCGGCGAGCGCGCTGGAGTCTTATCCGACTCCCGACCAGTGGATCGTCGTTGAAGACGCCCACCGTCAAGGGAATCTGCGGCTACCAGCCGGCACACAACGCCTGGAGATAGACGACAGTCTTCGGAGGCAAGCGGCGGAATGGCGCGCGCAACGTCTGGGCAGGGCCGCTCCACCCGCCACCCAACCGCCAGCCACGGCCACCCGCTTTGACCCACGGCAGCCACCTTACCCGGACCTGGACCGCACCGCCTGGAGGCGCCTGTCCCAATACTGGGAGCACACCGGCTATCCCGTCACCCATGCCGACGCGCTAAGGGTCGCGGACCATCTCCGGGTGGTGGCGGACCAAGTGGCCACCGTGGACGCGATGATTGCGCGAGGGCAACCCATGCCGCGCTAAGGTGCGGGTGATTTTGCCGCACCTTTCAACCATCCGGTAAAGGTGCGGAAGATTTCGCAGAAGGTGCGGAAGTTTTTGCAGAAGGTGCGGAAGATTTCGACACAAGGTGCGGAAGTTTTCGACACAAGGTGCGGGTGATTCTTCCTATGAGTCTTCCATGAGTCATTCAAGATACTGCCACAGAGACAACCAGGATAACGGGTCGAAACGCTGGCGCGTTTGCGACCTGGCACCGGCTGGCCATGCGGCCAAGAGGGAAATGACCATAACCACCACCAGCCACCAGGGCCACCATCATCAGCACCAGGGCCAGTCGTTTAGACGGCAAGAAAACGGATCACCAGGGCGCAGCATCAGGACCAGAGTATTGAAACGTTATCATAACGCTAGAGGTAAACAGTCATGGCACGGGTAAAACAGTGGACCGAGGAAGACATGGGGCGCGCGCTGCAATGGGTCAGCAACAAGGCGAAGACCGGCGCGATTTTCCGAGGCCAGAGCCAGACAGCGGAGGAGCTTGTCCCCCGGCTGGCGGGTATCACCGACCCGGCAGGGCTGGCGGAGGCGCTGGCGGCGGAGTTGACACCCGAGGCATGGAAGCGATTGTTGAATGCCTTGCGCCAGCGGAAGCACACGGCGGGCGAGACGGACAACGAGGATAAAGGACGGCTGAGGGAAGATCCGGCAGAGAAGTCCGTCAGGGAGTTTCAATCGGCGGTTTATAGCCTGGGCAATACTCTTGACAAGATGCTACGGGCCGGCGGCATCATCGCCATGATTGACCAGGCACATCAGCATGATAATTTCGGTCCCGCCTATCCGTGGACCATCAAGGCCGATGGCACGTCATTTATCATCGAAGGCTACCCGAGCATGGCAGGGAGCGGCACCCATGCTGGCGACACCGACGATGGCGAGATATTGACCCGTCCCGGCGCGGTCCGGTTGCGCGTCTTGATTGAGCCAGTGACTGAGGTCAGACGATGGATAAACCACACCGGCGCAGGCACAGATGTTATCGAGGCGGCGCCTGATACCTGGAAAAGCGTCGGCAAGCGGGTTATCGCACAGATGGAGATGGACCAACAGTGTCTGGTGGCTATCGGCGCGGTAGATCCGGCAATGGAGCGAGCGGGAATCGAGGAAGTGGAAAAGATTGAAGCACTCCGGGCCGTCGTCGCCACCTGGGAAGACACGGCAGAGCCAGCCGTTTAGACCGCTCAAAAAACCGCCAGCCAGAGGAGACACCACATTGAGCACTCGCACCAGCAACGCCACCAGGGCCACCAGTGGGCGCTTCGCCGTCGGCAACCCCGGAGGGCCAGGGCGACCACGGCGCCAGACCGAGGGCGCCTATCTGGGCACCATGATGGAGGTCGTATCGCTGGACACCTGGAAAACCATCGTCACGGCGGCAGTCACGGCAGCACAGGCCGGCGACCACCAGGCAAGGCAATGGCTGGCGCGCTATCTCGTCGGAGAGCCGTCCACCACGGCACCCACGCCGCTATCCGTCGTCATTGATACCCTGCTGGCGCGAGACGAAGCAATGGACAAGGCCACCGCCATCCTGGCAGAGCCGCACATCGCGGAAGTGCGCGAGCCCCTGAGCTTCTTCCGGCAGGACACCGACCGGGAAGCAGCGATTCTGGCCGAGGCAAGGGAGGTACTGCGGCAGGCTGAGGAGGGCGCCAGCTAGGCCATCAGGGAGGCAGGGAAATCCGAAAGGTGATTCAAAAGGTGATTCAGGGCCACCAGCCAGAGAGAGGATTATTGATTTTCCTAGCAATTCCAGTCACGAATGGCGGAGAGGGAGGGATTCGAACCCTCGATACGTTGCCGTATACACGCTTTCCAGGCGTGCTCCTTAAGCCACTCGGACACCTCTCCGGGATTTGAGCCAACAAGCGTGCACAGGGGCCGAGCTTCGGGATACCCTTCCTGCCGTTGGGAGGGCGCACGATAATGGAATCCTTTCTGAGGCGCAAGTTTTCCGGGCTTCCCGCCCACCTGGCCGATCCCATCCACGACCGACGGGCGCGGGCTAGTGGCTCCTGATCCTCGCGAGTCATGCCAAGCTATGATACGGGGACGCGCGCTTCTCCATTCCCGGACTCAAAAGCTTGTAGGCCATGACTAAGCTACCACCCTCACCCACCCTCGCCAATCAAGCGGACCGCCACCAGCTCTACGAGCAGTCGGTCCAGTGCCCCCAGGCGGAGGTGGATTTCATCGACCGTACCTACCGCGACCTGCGCTGCAAGACCGCCCGGCGGCTGCGAGAGGATTTCTGTGGCACCGCGGCCCTGTGCTGCGAATGGGTGCGGCGGCGCAAGACCAATCAGGCCACGGGTGTCGATATCGATGACGAGGTGCTGGATTGGGGGCGCGCCCATAATCTGGCGCGGCTGGACGAGGCCCAGGCCCGACGGGTGATCTTGCGTCTGGACAACGTGCTCGCCGTGGAAACGGGCACCCAGGATATCGTCTGTGCCCTGAACTTTAGCTACTGGCTGCTGACGAAGCGGGCGGCCCTGCTGGCTTAGTTCCGCCGGGTCCGGGACAGCCTCAAGCCGGACGGGGTGTTTTTCCTGGATGCCTATGGCGGCTACGACGCCTACCGATTGACGGCGGAGGAGCGAGTCATCCAAGGCGATGACGGCCTTTTCACCTATATCTGGGACCAGGCTCACTACGACCCCATCAGCGGCCGACTGGTCTGCCACATCCATTTCGCTTTCAAGGACGGCTCGCGGCTGGATCGGGCCTTCAGCTACGACTGGCGGCTCTGGTCCCTGCCCGAGATCCGGGAGTTGCTGGCGGAGGCGGGCTTTGGCCGCGTGCTCTGCTATTGGCAGGGCTGGGATGCCCAGGGCGAGCCGGATGGCATCTTCGTGCCGGTGGAGGAAGGCGAGCCCGAGGCGGGCTGGATCGCCTATCTCACGGCGGAGCGCTCATGAGGAGCGCCGGGTTTACTTGGCGAGATCCTCCAGGATGAAATCGGCGATGGCCTCCGGGTCCCCCAGGGGCAGCAGCGGCGGATGGGCGCCCGCCGGTGGCGCCCCGTCGGTAATCAGGGCCCGGATGTCCGGATCGGCGGGATAAAGATAGGGCTTACCCAGACCGGCGCGGTGGACTTCCAGCTTGGGAAAGGCACTGAATTTAAAGCCCTCCACCAGTATCAGATCGATCTGACCGGGATCGAAGCGCGCCAGCATCTCCTCCAGATCCGGGTCCTGGCCGCTGGCCTCGCGCGCACTCTGCAGGACCCACCGGTCCCCGGAGGCCAGCAGGACCTGGAGGGCCCCGGCGGCGCGGATCTCAAAGCTGTCCTTACCGGGTCGATCGACCTCGAAACCATGATGGGCATGCTTGAGATAACCGATCCGTCGCCCTCGCCGCCGCAAGACGGGCACCAGCTTCTGGAGCAGGGTCGTCTTGCCGCTGCCGCTGGGGGCGACAAAGCCGATCACCGGAATGGGGCTCGCCAGGGGATGGGGGTCCATGGGTATCCTCGACCGCGGCCGGGATCGAATCCGCCAGCGGCATTTATGAAATAATGATGCCAAGTTTACGCTCGGCGCCGATGGGGGGCAGCATCAGCCCGCCCGGCCCAATCTCCTTCACCTCCCCAGACGAGAACCCATCCTTCAGCCATGGCGCAGTATATCTACACAATGAATCGGGTCGGCAAGATCGTGCCGCCCAAGCGCGTGATTCTGCGCGACATCTCCCTGTCCTTCTTCCCCGGCGCCAAGATCGGCGTGCTCGGCATCAACGGCTCCGGCAAGTCCACCCTGCTGCGCATCATGGCCGGCCTCGACACCGAGATCGAGGGCGAGGCCCGGCCTCAGCCCGGCATCAAGGTCGGCTTCCTGCCCCAGGAGCCCCAGCTCGACCCCACCAAGGACGTGCGCGGCAATGTCGAGGAGGCCCTGGGCCATGTCAAGGCCGCACTGGAGCGCCTGGATGCCGTCTATGCCGCCTACGCCGAGCCGGACGCCGATTTCGACGCCCTGGCCAAGGAGCAGGCGGAACTTGAGAACCTGATCGAGACCACCGACGGCCACAACCTGGACCGCACCCTGGAGGTCGCCGCCGACGCTTTGCGCCTGCCGCCCTGGGACGCCGACGTGGCCAAGCTCTCCGGCGGCGAGCGGCGCCGGGTGGCCCTGTGCCGCCTGCTGCTGTCCAAGCCCGACATGCTGCTCCTGGACGAGCCCACCAACCACCTGGACGCCGAGTCCGTGGCCTGGCTGGAGCGTTTCCTCCACGAATACCCCGGTACCGTCGTCGCCGTCACCCATGACCGCTACTTCCTCGACAATGTCGCCGGCTGGATCCTGGAACTGGACCGGGGCTACGGCATCCCCTGGGAGGGTAACTACTCCTCCTGGCTAGCGCAGAAGGAGGCCCGCCTGGAGCAGGAGCAGAAGCAGGAGGGTGCCCGCATCAAGACCATGAAGCAGGAGTTGGAGTGGGTGCGCGCCAACCCCAAGGGCCGCCACGCCAAGAGCAAGGCGCGCCTGGCCCGCTTCGACGAACTCCAGTCCCAGGAATTCCAGGCCCGCAACGAGACCAACGAGATCTATATCCCGCCCGGCCCGCGCTTGGGCGACCTGGTGGTGGAGGCCCAGGGCCTGAGCAAGGCCTACGGCGACCGCCTCCTCTACGAGAATCTCTCCTTCAACCTGCCCAAGGGCGGCATCGTCGGCATCATTGGCCCCAACGGTGCCGGCAAGACCACCCTCTTCCGCCTCTTGACCGGCGCGGAGCAACCCGATGCCGGCACCCTGCGCATCGGCGAGACGGTGCAGATCGCCTATGTCGATCAGAGCCGCGACGCCCTGGATGGCGGCAAGACGGTCTGGGAGGAGATCTCCAATGGTTCCGACACCATCATCGTCGGGCGCTACGAGATGCCCTCGCGAGCCTATTGCGGTCGCTTCAACTTCAAGGGCACCGACCAGCAGAAACGCATCGGCGACCTCTCCGGCGGCGAGCGCAACCGCATCCACCTCGCCAAGGTCCTGAAAAGCGGCGGTAATCTCCTGCTTCTTGACGAGCCCACCAACGACTTGGACGTGGAGACCCTGCGCGCCCTGGAAGAGGCCATCCTCGCCTTCCCCGGCTGTGCCCTGGTTATCAGCCATGATCGCTGGTTCCTGGACCGCATCGCCACCCACATCCTGGCCTTCGAGGACGACTCCCAGATCACCTGGTTCGAGGGCAATTACGCCGACTACGAGGCCGACCGCCATCGCCGCCTGGGGGCGGAGGCGGACCAGCCCCATCGCCTCAAATATCGGCGGATCCACGCCTGAGCCGGGGTAGGCCATGACGGATGCCCGGGACCTGATGGAGCGCGCGGCGCGATTGCTGGACCGTGTCGAGGCCCTGTTGCCCAAGGCCCCGGCCGAGCCCGACTGGGAGGCCCAGGCCTTCCGCTGGCGCCGGCTGGGTGGCCGGGGCCATTTGCGAGCCCTGGCCCACCCCCAGCGGCTGGCCCTGGACGACCTGCTCTGCCTCGACCGTCAGAAGGCCGAGATCCTGCGCAACAGCCGCCAGTTCCTGGCCGGGCGCGGCGCCAATAACATCCTGCTCTGGGGGTCGCGGGGGACCGGCAAGTCGTCCCTCATCAAGGCCATCTTCAACAGCCTGTGCGACCAAGGTCTGCGTCTCATCGAGATGGACAAGGATGAATTGGTGGACCTGCCGGAGGTGCTGGACCTGATTCACGGCCGGCCGGAGCGCTTCGTCATCTTCTGCGACGACCTCTCCTTCGACGCCAACGAGTCCAGTTTCAAGGCCCTCAAGGCGGTGCTGGAAGGCTCTCTCAACGCCGCCCCGGACAACCTCCTCATCTACGCCACCTCCAACCGGCGCCACCTGCTGCCCGAGTTCCAGCGCGAGAACCGCGAGGCGGCCCTGATCGACGGCGAGATCCACCCGGGAGAGGGCGTGGAGGAGAAGATCTCCCTCTCGGATCGCTTCGGTCTCTGGATCGCCTTCCATCCCTTCGCCCAGGACCAGTACCTGGCCATCGTCCATCACTGGCTGGGGCGGCTTGGGGCCGCCAACCCCGCCCCGGAGACGGTCGATCCCGCCGCCCTGCGCTGGGCCCTGCAACGCGGCTCCCGCAGCGGCCGCACGGCCTGGCAGTTCGCCCGGGACTGGGCCGGCAGGGACTCGGACGCCTCGTGATACCCCATGCCCAACTCGGGCGAATCCTATAGGAGTCGGCAAAGTGCTCAAGATTTTCTGCTCCCCCGCGCGCTATGTCCAAGGTCGTGACGCCAGCCGCGAACTCGCCAGGGAAATGGTCAGGATGGGCATCGGCGCCCGACCCTTGATCATCGCCAGTCCCACCGCCCGTCACCAAACCGAGCCCCTCTGGATCGAGGCCTTCGGTACGGGGAAGATCCCTTTTGAGCTCATGGAATTTGGCGGCGAATGCTCCGTGGCGGAAATCGAGCGCTGCACGGCGGAGGCCCGACGCACCCAGGCTGGGAGCATCGTGGGCGCCGGTGGCGGCAAGGCCCTCGACACCGCCCGGGCGGTGGCCGCCGCCCTGAATCTGCCGGTGGTGTGCTGCCCCACGGTCGCGGCCAGCGATGCCCCCTGCAGCGCCCTGTCCGTGGTTTACACCGACGCCGGCGTTTTTGAGAGGTGTCTCTTTTACAAACGCAATCCGGATCTGGTCCTGGTGGACACCTCCGTCATCGCCCGGGCCCCAGTGCGATTTCTCATCGCCGGCATGGGTGACGCCCTGGCGACCTGGTTCGAGGCGGACACAGCGCACCGCGCCTGCAAGCGCAATCAGGTAGGCGGGGGCAGCACCCTGGCGGCGATGGCGATCGCCCGCACCTGCTACGAAACCCTGCTGCAAGACGGTATCGCCGCCGTTGCCGCGGCGCGGGCAGGCGCGGTAACTCCGGCCCTGGAGCGCATCATCGAGGCCAACACCCTGCTCTCCGGGCTGGGTTTTGAGTCGGGTGGCCTCGCCGTCGCCCACGCCGTCCATAACGGCCTGACGGCGGCCCCGGAGACCCATCATTGCCTGCATGGCGAAAAGGTCGCCTTTGGCACCTTGGTGCAATTGGTGCTGGAAGGCCGGGAGGCCGCCGAGATCCGGGAGCTGATGACATTCTCCGCGTCCGTTGGTCTGCCCTTGACACTCGCGGAGCTTGGCATCGAGACCCTGTCATCGGAGATGGCGAGGGTCATCGCCGAACGGGCCGTGGCGCCGGGGGAGACTTCCCATAATGAAGCCTTTCAGGTGACCTGGGTCGCGATCAAGGATGCCATCCTGGCCGCCGATGCCTTGGGGCGGGACTTTATCGCTCCCAAGATGAGGGGAAAGGCAGGGGGAAAGACCGCTCGCGAATCGTCTCCGTCAGCCCCCAGGCCCCCCTAACCGACTGGCCATAAATCGAAGGCGAGCCTGCGGCCAGAGGCTTAGCGACTGGGCGGGGGCGCAACGCAGATAAAACTATAATCCGACCAGAGGTTATTGGTTTTTCGCTGTCGATTGAGTTTTGCGACCTTTTGGACCTTGGCACATTCCTGATCGGC
>JADZBU010000047.1 GCA_020851955.1 Chromatiaceae bacterium
CCCACCCCGCCCTGCGCACCCAGGCCGAGGGCCAACTCGCGGACCTGCTGCGCGCGACCGGCATCCCGCGGCAGGGGGTCTATCGCCCGGGGGAGGTGTGCCGCCTGTTGCGCATTTCTCGGACTACTCTCCTGCAACTGTGCGCTCTACGCGAACATCCGGCGGTTGGTCAGCCCAATCCGCGGGGTCTGGGGTCCTTTTTGGTGGGGTGCCATCATCGGATACCCCATGAGGCCCTGGTGGAGTGGCTGGGCAGGAACCAGCAGTATGAGCGGGAGAGTGCGTGAATTGACGGGAGCGGTGGAAACGGCCCTTTTCCCGCTGGCTTGACAGGTTCGGGAGCCTGGGCTAATAATTTCCAAAAAACTGACGCGCCAGACTGGTCGCCAGGAGGCGAGGCAAGACAAGGCCGCGTGCCGTGCGGGTGATGAGAAGAGCCGCCCGGAATGCCGGCAGGACAAGCGCGATACCAAGCAGGTTGCGGGGGCACGGCCAGGGATATCAAGTATTGATGGCCAGGCGGTGCGTGACCTAACCGCTGTCGGTGGCCACGCGTGTTTGCCGGCGGAACCGGCGGCCCAGAGGCCGCGGGCCAGCATTCGATAGTTCCCGCCACTAGCAGCCTGTCGGACTTAGCGGGCAATACATAAAGGCTGCTAGCATAGCCAGCCACATGCCCCCCAAAAAACGCTGAGTTGCAACTTATATTCAGCTAAAATCGTCTTAAATGGTTTCCACATAAACCTGAGGGTGGAAGATCATTGAGCAAGGCCCCACACCAAGCCTCCCCGGTCCTGTCGCGACCGCCTGAACGGCCCTGGTCGGAGCGCTGGGGCAGTTTACGGGGGCTCCGCCCCGAGGCCGTTTTGCTGGCGTTTGGTCTGCTGGCCAGCCTGGCGGCCTGGTGGGTTACCGCGAGATGGGAAGACGCCCGGCGCATGGCGGTTTTCCGCGAGGGCGCGGAGGAATACGCCCGGGCCCTCGACATGGAATTTCGGTCCCTGGTTGCCGACGTCGAATCGGTCGCCGATTTCTATGGCGCCTCGGTGACGGTCAGTGCAGAGGAGTTCGCGCGGTTCACGCGGCCACTTCTGAGGCGGAACCCGACCCTCCAGGCCATCCAATGGCTCCCCCGGGTGCCGGAGTCCGACCGAGTCGCTTTCGAGGCCCGCGCTCGGAGGGACGGCTTGGACGGTTTTGCGATCCGCGAGCAGTCCGTCGAGGGCCTGCGCCCAGCGGGCCGGCGTGCCGACTACTTTCCCGCCTTTTGGGTGGAGCCTTTGAGCAGCAATGCCGCGGCACTGGGCTTCGATGCCGGGTCTGAGCCGCAACGTCGTGCCAGCCTAGAGAAGGCACTGGCTTCGGGCCTGCCAGCGGCCACACCCCCGGTGACGCTGGTCCAGGAGATCGCCGACCAGCGCGGACTCATCATCTTCGTGCCCCAGAGTCCCGCGGACGCAGCCCAGGACACCCAGTCGGAATGGCGCCAAGGCGTGCCGGGCTTGGCGGCAGGCGCGATACGCGTGGGTGATCTGACCGAAAAGGTCTTGGCCAAGCTCCCGCCGCACGGTATCGACCTGTTACTGCGCGACGCCGCCCTCGATGCGGCGTCGGGCCAACTTTACGTCCGTCCCTCGCCGACCCGCGGGTCCGGCCCGATGCCCGATACGGCAGTATTCTTCAGCGATCCGCGGGCCTATACCGCCCGGATCCCGGTGGCGGATCGGATACTGGAACTGCGCGCGGTGCCGAGTCCCGGCGCCTATCCAGCCAACGCCTGGCCGACCCTCCTGCTGGGGTCGGGACTGGCTATGACCCTGATATCCGCGACCTTGATCGCGCAGCGCCGCCGCTTGGCGATGCAGTTGCGGGAGCGCGAAGAACTGTTCCGGCTCTTCATCGAACATGCCCCCGCTGCTCTGGCCATGCTCGACGGCGAGCTGCGTTATCTGGCAGTCAGCCGCCGCTGGCAGGAAGACTTCGGACTCGGCGATCGTGACCTCATCGGGCAGTCGCATTACGAAATCTTCCCCGATGTTCCAGCCTCTTGGCAGGAGGCACACCTGCGCGGCCTGGCGGGTGAGGTGATCCGCGCCGAAGCCGATCCCTTCGCACGCCAGGACGGCCCGGTGAAATGGCTCAGGTGGGAGGTGAGACCCTGGCACCGGAGCGACGGCACCGTGGGCGGTATCGGCATCTTCTCCGAGGACATCAGCGAACGCAAACAGGCCGAGCTGGAACTGCGCCGTTACCAGCAGATCGTCGAGACCTCCAGCGAGATGTTGGTCTTCTTCGATCGGGACCTGCGCTTCCAAGTGGTCAATCCCGCCTATGCCGCGCTGCGCCAAACCACCCCGGAACAGTTGCAGGGCCGACTGGTCCACGAGGTCGTGGGGGAGGAGACCTATGCGGAGATTGCTCCCCACCTGGAGTCCGCGCTGGCTGGCCAGGCCCAGCGGTTCAGCCTCCGCCTCCCCGGCGCCGATGGCCGGTTCCGCTACCTGGACGTGGAACAGCAACCGTTCCGGGGACCCGACGGGGCCGTGCTCGGGGTCGTGGTCGGGTTCCATGACCTGACCGAGGTCCGGGAAGCGCAGATCGCCCTGGAGGATCAGCAGGCGCGCCTGGCGGAGTTGGTGGCAGCCCGCACCGCTGAGCTTCTGGCCTCCGAGGCCAAACTGCGCACCATCTATGACCTGCTGTCAATGGCCACCAGAACTGCACCACTTTCGGCCACGAAAATTGACCCGCCCGGAGATCCGGATCAGCGTCAGTTTCCGATTTTCTGTTTCAGTCGATAGCTTTCTCCTCCGAGCATGAAGACGTGTGAGTGATGGATGAGCCGGTCGACGATGGGCACGGCGACGTTCTCGTCGCGGAAGAACTCGCCCCAGTTGGTGAAGTCCTTATTAGTGGTGAGGATCACCGAGCGATACTCGTAGAGACCGTTGATCAGCTGGAAGAGGTTGTAGAGCCCCTGGCGGTTCATCGGCAGGTAGCCCAGCTCGTCGATGATCAGCAGGTCGAACTTGAGCAGGCCGGCGATCTTCTTCTTCAGCTCCCCGCGCAGTTCGGCCAGCTCGAGGGTTTCCACCAGCGCCAGCGCCGTGGTGAAGAGCACCTTGTAGCCAGCCGCCAGCGCCTTCAGGCCGATGCCGACGGCCAGATGGGTCTTGCCCACGCCGGGCGGCCCGATGAAGACCAGATTGGCGCGCTCGTCGAGGAAGCGAAAGTCCAGCAACTGGCTGACCTGGCGTTTGGTGATGGTGGTCTGGTGGCGGTAGTCGAACTCCTCCAGGCGCTTGATCACGGGGAAGCCGGCCTTGCGTAGGTTCGCGGCCAAGCGGTTGGTCTCGCGCCCCTGCAACTCCAGATCGACGAGTTGCTCCACCAGATCCAGATAGGACAGGGCGTTGGCCTCGGCGGCGCTCAGCAACGCCGCCAGGCCATGGGCCAGATGGCCGCAGTTCAGAACACGGTATTTGTGCGCGACGGCATCAATGGAGGTCATGAGCGTCCTCCGGTGCATTGCGCGTGGCAATGCCGGCGTAGCGTGCGAGCGGCGAGGACGCCGACGCGCCGGTGTCCGACGGTGCGCTCGGCGGTGCTTCGGCGCCGCGCTCGGGATGCGCGCTGTAGGCTTCCAGGTAGGCGCGCAGCCGCGTGTAGCTCATGGCGGGTTTCTCGCACAGCGCGGCGAGGAGGGCCGGATCCAGCGCTGGGTAGTCGCCGAGGAGGCGTTTGACGCCCTGCAGTTGGTCTTTGTAGATCTTCGGCTCGGTGGCCTTGATCAGGGCACACAGACGCTGTCCCAACGCCGCGCCCAAGCGCTGCGCGATGGCTGCCTCCAGGTCGGCGATGGCCACGGCAGGATCGCGGTAATGGTGGGTGTTCTTGACGATCGCGCCCTTGCCGGGAGCCAGCTCATGGCGGGCGATGACCGCGCCGCTGCCGGGGTCGCTGATCACCAGCTGCCCGTCGCGCTCCACGACGCCGACCCGGCGGCATTGATAGGCCAGGGGGACGGAGTACTTGTTGGCCTGCCAGGCGATCAGGCCGGTCTTGTCGGCGTGCCGGGTGAGCGGTGCCTCGCCGGTGAGCTCCGGTATCCCGGGCGGGCTTAGGTAGGGCGCCATGTGCGGCTGTTCCGCGCGCGCATAGCGTTCGCACGGCGCCTCCCCGGTGGCGGCATGGATCCGGGCATTGGCCGTCTCCTCGAGCCACTGCCGCAGGTAGGCGCCCACCGCCGCCCAATCCGCGAAGGTCTCACCGTAGAGGCCGTTGGACTTGACGTACTTCACCCCGGCTTCGACCTTGCCCTTGCTCTCGGGGTCGTAGCCGCGGCAGGCCCGGATCGCAAAACCCGCGCTCGCCGCATAGCGGGCGAACCGTTCGTTGAGCGCCAGCTCGCGGCACTGCTCCTCGATCACCACCAGACGGGTTTGATCGTAGACACATTCGCGCGGACGCCCGCCGAACGCACGGAAGGCCGCATCGTGCATCCGGATGAGCTCGGCGGTGTCGATCGGCCGGGCACTGGCCGCCACGTACAGCAGCCGCGAGTAGGACAGGACAAAGACCATCAGATACACCGTGGTCGCGACCCCGCCGATCATGACCCCGCGCAACTCCCCGCCGTCGACCTGGCATTGCACGCCGGGCGCCATGTCCAGCACCGGTTCGTAGTAGCGCTCCTGCTTGAGCGTCACCGTTGCCTGCAGCTCGCGGAGGTAACGCCGCACCGTGCGCGCCGAGACCGCCAACTCCCCGTGGGCCTCGCACAGCTTGCGCAGCACCATCACCGCACTCAAGCGTGGATAGGTCGCCAGCAGGTGCACGATGTACCCGCGATGCCCATCCAGACGCCGCTCCCGGCGCGGCCCCTCCCGATACGCCGTGATCTCTTCGGCACTCATCCTCAGGTACTTGCGCACCGTGTTGCGCGAAATCTTCAGCTCCGCCGCGATCGCCCGCAGCGAGCTCCCCCGCCCTTCGTCGTACATGGCTTTGATCTTATGAATCATGACCCACTCCTGCATCTGTCACCCCCCGACTGGCAAAAAAAACCGCACAGTCTGAGGCTGCACACCTAAAAAAGCACACTCTGGGATGGATCAAAAAAGGTGGCCGCAAGGGGGTCAGTTTAGATGGCCAGTAACA
>JADZBU010000048.1 GCA_020851955.1 Chromatiaceae bacterium
GATGGCTTCCAGGACAACCCCTTCCTCGACGCCGTGCGCCAGTGGGCGGCGGCGGAGGGCGCCGAGGTGGTGCCCGTCTGCGCCGCCATCGAGGCCGAGATCGTGGAACTGGAGCCCGAGGAGCGCGCCCTCTTCCTCGCCGACCTGGGCCTGGACGAGCCCGGCCTCAATCGGGTGGTGCGCGCCGGTTACCGCCTGCTGGGCCTGGAGACCTACTTCACCGCCGGCCCCAAGGAGGTCCGCGCCTGGACCATCCCCCGTAACGCCCGCGCCCCCCAGGCCGCCGCCGTCATCCACACCGATTTCGAACGTGGCTTCATCCGCGCCGAGGTCATCGGCTATGACGACTTCATCGCCTGCAAGGGTGAGCAAGGGGCCCGCGAGGCCGGCAAGCTAAGGTCGGAGGGCAAGGAGTATGTCGTCAAGGATGGCGACGTGATGCATTTCCGGTTTAACGTCTGAAGAGGCGACTTGCTGGGAGTGGCGCTCCATGGTTGCGGCGAGAGGCTGGCGCGCCTCATAACCCGCTTTTATCAGGCAATTTGCGGTGAAGGCCGCCCTGAAGGAATCGCGGTCATCCTCATGGGTCTGGTTACCGCCAAGTGTGGACTCCCCACGCCGGCCATGCGCCACCGCCTGGCCAGTGCCGACACCCTGTTGAGCTGGTCGGAACCTATCCTCAAGGCCGACAGCCTCGACGAGGTTTTCCGCGATTTTCACTGAGGCACGGGGGGCAGTTCACTCCAGGGTTCGCCCGCTTTCTCGGCGGCCACGCCTGATCCTGGATAAACCGCTAAGTCGGCTAGGCCTTGAAGTTTGTCGAGCGGGAGGTGGGCGGGATGATGGCCAACGAGGTCAGGCCACACTTAGCCTGGGGGAGACCGCCCGCTGGTGACCCAAAGTCAGGAGAAACTTGTGCTAAGGGTCGGCGGTGCAATCGGGGCCATGAGGGCAGAATGGTTCCTGCCCCCTGGCCCCATCAAGGGTTACTTCTTGATGATGGGATCGTTCATGCCGGCGTCGAAGAAGTCCTTATGGGCCTTCTCGAAGCTGACGCAGGCGGCACCGCCTTTATCGACATTCATGCGGGTGCATTTGCGGGTGCCCTTGGCCAGGTCGGCACATGCGCCGCCAGCGGCAAAGAGGGGGGCGCAATCCTTAGCCATCTGCTGCTTCAATGCGGCCTCATCCTCGGCGGCCATGGCAACCGGGGTGAGAAGAAGCAAGGCGCAAAAAAGTGCATTTTTCATGTTGTTTCCCGTAATCGCATTAAAGTGAAATGCTGCTGGCGCAGCCTGCTCTTTGCAAAAGACTCACCTTTTGCATAAACCCGTCAAAAAACCAGGACTCATCAAAGACCTGGAATTTTCTTGTGGGACTCCTGAAGTCGCACGCCTTGCCTGGATTAATAGTGGTTATAGGGGCAAGTGGGCGAACCGCTGGGTATTGGCATCGAATCCGACTACCAATGGCCGGCGATAATAGGGTGCGTATATGACGTTTCGATGACTGAGATATGACGATTGCCGGTGGGCAATGTCAGGAGCCCTTTCTCGCCCCTTGCCAGACTGGCAAGGGGTATGCGTGAAGGCGGCGCGCGCTGTGTTTCCGCCTGGTCCCGGTTCGGCCGCCGGGCAGCCCCCGGCTCAAAGCCTGATCTTGTGATGGTGCAAGTCATACCCCCGGTCGCGGTAGAAGCGGAAACGCTCCCGGCCGGCCTCGCGGCTGGCGGCGTTGGGGTCCAGAGGTTCGCAGAGGCGCTCGAAGCTGGCGAATCCGGGCGGGACGCTGGGGTCCAGGTTGATCATCACCTGGTCATGGCCGGCTAGGGGTTCGTCGCCGATGAGGATGGGCGTCAACTCCGGGTCGGTCTGACCGATCAGGCCGTGGGGCAGAAAACTCTGATCGTCGTAGGTCCAGAGCAGCCGGTCGAGGTGCTCGGCCTGGCTGGGGTCCGTGACCCGGATGTGAATGCGGACGGGGTCCTGGCCGCTGTGGTAAATGCGATCGGCTAGGCGGCAGGCGAGCAGGAAGCGGTCGCCACGGCTGCCGTCCTCCAGGGAGTAGAAGTCGATGCGGGTCAAGGTCTGGCGCTCCAGCGTCGCGAGGGCCCCGGCCAGGTGACTCCGGCCGGGGCGCGGGGTTTAGAGTTCGCCACCGCGTTGGAGCAGCCATTGGACGAGCAAGGGTACGGGTCGCCCCGTTCCCCCCTTCTCCTTGCCACTGACCCAGGCGGTGCCGGCGATGTCCAGATGGGCCCAGGGGTACTTTTTGGTGTACCGCGACAGGAAGCAGGCGGCGGTGACGGCGCCGCCATCGCGGCCGCCGATGTTGGCCATATCGGCGAAGTTGCTGTCCAGGAGGCTTTGATAGTCCTCCCAGAGCGGCATGCGCCAGGCGCGGTCATAGGCGCGGTCGCCGGCGGCCAGGATCTCACTAGCCAAGCCCTCGTCCGCGGTGAAGAGGCCCGAGGCGACATGACCCAGGGCGACGACGATGGCGCCGGTGAGGGTGGCGATATCGATGACGGCGGCGGGCTCGAAGCGTTCGCAATAGGTGAGGGCGTCGCAGAGGATGAGGCGGCCCTCGGCGTCGGTGTTGAGGATCTCGATGGTCTGGCCGGAGAGACTGGTGACGATGTCGCCAGGCTTATTGGCGTCGCCATCCGGCAGGTTCTCCGAGGCGGGGATGATGCCGATGAGATTGATCGGCAGCTGCAACTCCAGGGCCGCGCGCATGGTGCCCAGGACGCTGGCGCCGCCCCCCATGTCGTACTTCATCTGATCCATGTCCGGGCCCGGCTTGAGGCTGATGCCGCCGGCGTCGAAAGTGAGGCCCTTGCCCACCAGAACCAGCGGCTTGGCGCCCTTCTTACCGCCCCGGTGATGCATGAGGATGAGCTTGGCCGGCTGGCGGCTGCCCCGGGAGACCGAGAGGAGGGCGCCCATGCCCAGCTTGGCCATGTCGGCCTCTTCCAGGACGGTGACCTTGAGGGCGGGGAAGTCCTTGGCCAGGGCCTCGGCCTGATCCGCCAGGTAGGTCGGGGTGCAGATGTTGCCGGGCAGGTTGCCGAGCTCCTTGGCCAGGGCGACGCCATGGGCCAGGGCCTGGCCATGGCGCAGGGCCTGCTTGGCCCGGCTCGTCTCCGCCGGGTCCGGGATCCAGAGCTGGAGCCGCTGGAGGGGGCTGGGCGGCTTCTTCTCGCTCTTGGTGCGCTCGTAGCGATACGCCTTGTCGAGGGCCGTGGTGATGGCGTCGCGCACGGCGAGGTAGCGGTCCAGCTCCGGAGGGGCGGAGGCGGGCAGGGCGCAGAGGGCCTCCGGGGCGCCGGTCTGGTTCAGGTGGGCGAGGGCGGCGGCCAGAGCCTTGCCGTAGGTCTTGCGGTCGTATTTTTCCTGGGGACCCAGGCTGACGAGGAGCACCCGCTCGGCGGCCAGGGCGGGTACCTCATGCAGCAGCAGGGTCCGGCCGGCCTCGCCGTCCAGGTCCCCCTTGCCGAGGATGCGGCTCAGATGGCCCTGGCTGGCGGTGTCGATGAGCTGGGTTGGCGGCGGCAACTGGCGCTTCTCGAAGACGCCGAGAATGAGACAGGGGCTGGCACGCCCCGCCAGGTCGCCGCTCTTGATGCTGAATTCCATGGAAAATCTCTGTTGGTGGAGGGGGTTGGGGCTGGCGGGGGACGGGGGTGCGCCCCCCGCCCCGCCCGGTGTTAAGATGCCAATTCGAGCATCCTACTAAAATCAGCGTCCCGCTTGAACCGCCTGGCTTGATCGCGCGGGTGCGGACCGGGACCGACGACGGAAACGAGCGTGAAGATCCTGGATCGATACCTGGGCCGGGCCGTGATCGGCGGCACCCTGCTGACGATGGCGGTGCTGCTCCCCCTGATCGCCTTTTTTCTCCTCGCCGACGAGGTGAACGATCTGGGGGAGGTGTATGGCTTCGGCGACGCCCTGGCCGTGGCGGGTCTGAGCCTGCCGCGCTACGCCTACCACCTCTTTCCCATCGCCACCCTGATCGGGGCCTTGGTGGGCCTGGGGGCGCTGGCCAGCCATTCGGAACTGGTAGCCATGCGGGCCACCGGCATGTCCATTGCCCGCATCCTCTTCGCCGCCCTCAAGGCCGGCCTGGTGCTCGCCCTGCTGGCCCTGGCCCTGGGCGAGTTCGTGGCCCCCCCGGCGGAGCAGGCGGCGGTGCAATGGCGCAGCGATGTCAAGTCCGGCCAGGTCACCCTGCGCACCCCCCAGGGGCTGTGGGCGCGGGATGGTGACTCCTACATCAGCATCGGGGAGATCCTGCCGGGCTCCCGCTTGAGCAATATCTCCATCTACGAAACCGACGCCAACCGGCGCCTGGTCCTCGCCACCCACGCCGATGCCGCTCACTATGCCGATGGCGAGTGGGTGCTGGAGGGTATCTCCCGCAGTCGCATCTCCGACGAGGGCGTCGAGGTCCAACCCCTCGCCAGCACGGCCTGGGCTTCGCTGCTCAATCCCTCCCTGCTGCGGCTGGTGGTCGTGGAGCCCCAGGCGCTCCCGGTCTGGGACCTGGCGCGCTATGTCCGCTACATGACCGCCAATGGCCAGGATGCGGGCAAATACGAGACCGAGATGTGGACCAAGATCACCCATCCCTTCCTGATCCTGACCATGATCCTGCTGTCCATCCCCATCCTCTTCGGTTCCGCCCGCAGCACCGGCCTGGGGGCGCGGCTCTTTCTGGGTATCCTGCTGGGCATGGCCTACTATCTGGTCAGTCGCGGTTTTTATTTCCTGGCGATCCATTTCGGCCTGGCCGCCTGGCTGGCGGCGATCCTGCCGCTACTGCTCTTTGGTCTCGCGGGGCTGTGGGTGCTGCGCCGGGTGAGTTGACCGGCGGCCGGCCGGGCGGGATCTAATGCTTCAGTCTCCTTCCAGCGCCGGGTCAAGGGCAAAAGCGGAAGTGGTCGATCTCCAACCGCCCCCCCTGGTGGGGGTGCATCTTGCTGGTCCTCGCGACTAGCAAGATGGAGCGGCCGATCTCCAACTCCCTCCCCCCTGGTGGGGGAGGGCTGGGGAGAGCAACTGTGTTTCAGGTCAAGCGATTTTTCCATAATGGATGTCCCAATGCGCCTGGTCTCGCAGCATGGCGTTGAGAATGGTCAACAGTTTCCGCATACAAGCGACGAGGGCGACTTTGGCTATCTTACCCGCCGCCCGCAAGCGGGTATAAAACGCCTTTAGGACGGGGTTATAACGTACGGCCGAGAGGGTAGCCATATACAGCATGTGGCGAACGGCAGCCCGTCCGGCCCACACGCCACGTCGCC
>JADZBU010000049.1 GCA_020851955.1 Chromatiaceae bacterium
AGGCCACCCGCTTCGACCTGGCGGTCAAGGTCTTCGAGCACACGGCCCGCTACGACGGCGCCATCGCCAACTATCTGGGCCGCCGGCTGGAGGGCGGCGAGCCCCTGCCCTACCCCCGCACCCTGAGCCTCCAGTACCATCGCAAGCAGGCCATGCGTTACGGCGAAAACCCCCATCAGGGCGCCGCCTTCTTCACCGAGGCCGGCTTCGGGGCCACCAGCGTCGCCACCGCGACCCAGATCCAGGGCAAGGAACTCTCCTATAACAACATCGCCGACACGGACGCGGCCCTGGAGTGCGTCAAGCAATTCAAGGAGGGCCCGGCCTGCGTCATCGTCAAGCACGCCAACCCCTGCGGCGTCGCCCTGGGCGCCAATCTATCGGCGGCCTACGAACGCGCCTTCGCCACGGACCCGGAATCCGCCTTCGGCGGCATCATCGCCGTTAACGGCGAATTGGACGCGGCCACCGCCAGCGCCATCGCCGAGCGCCAGTTCGTCGAGGTCATCATAGCCCCGAGCATCTCGGCCGAGGCCCAGGCCGTCCTGGCCGCCAAGAAGAATGTGCGGGTCCTGGCCTGCGGGCCCTGGACCGGCGAGGCCAGCCCCCGCCTGGACTTCAAGCGGGTCCACGGCGGGCTCCTGGTCCAAGAGGCGGACCTGGCTCTTTACGCGGGCCTGACCACTGTTACCCAGCGCGCCCCCAGCGAGCAGGAGATGACGGACCTCCTCTTTAGCTGGCGCGTGGCCAAGTTCGTCAAGTCCAACGCCATCGTCTATGGCCGCGATGGCATGACCATCGGCGTCGGCGCCGGCCAGATGAGCCGCGTCAACTCGGCCCGCATCGCCGTCATCAAGGCGGAACAGGCGGGGCTGGCGGTCCAGGGCGCGGTCATGGCCTCCGACGCCTTCTTTCCCTTCCGGGACGGCATCGACTCGGCGGCGGCGGCGGGTATCACCGCCGTTATCCAGCCCGGCGGCTCCCTGCGGGACGAGGAGACCATCGCCGCCGCCAACGAGCACGGCATGGCCATGGTCTTCACGGGCATGCGGCACTTCCGGCATTGAGCATTCACCCCACCGCCATCCTGGAGGATGGGGCCGAGGTGCATGAGACCGCCCAGGTTGGCCCCTACTCCATCATCGAGGCCGGGGCCGTCGTTGGCCCGGACTGCGTCATCGAGAGTCATGTGCGGATTTATGGCCGCACCCGCCTGGGCCGGGGCAATCGCGTCTGCCATGGCGCCTCCCTGGGCTCGGCCGCCCAGGATCTGGGCTACCAACCCGAGAAAGCCAAGCCCTTGACCATTGGCGACTTCAACCACTTTCGCGAGTGCGTGAACGTCAGCCAGGGCATCAAGACCGACCATGGCACCCGCATCGGCAATCACAACTACTTCATGGCCTTTTGCCATCTGGGCCATGACAGCCAGGTCGGCGACCACAACATCCTGGTCAACGCGGCCAGCATCGCCGGGCATGTGGAGCTGGATCATCACGTCTTCCTCTCGGGGAACGTGGCGGTCCATCAATTCTGCCGCATCGGCGCCTACGCCATGGTCGCCGGGGTCAGCGGCGTAGCCCAGGACGTGCCGCCCTTCGTCACCGCCGACGGTCACCGCGCCCGCATCGTCGGGCTCAACGCGGTGGGGCTGAGGCGCAACGGCTTCACCCAGGCCCAGCGCAGCCTCATCAAGGCGGTTTATCGCCTCCTCTTCCGCTCGGGCCTACCCCTGAAGGAGGCCCTGGCGCGGGCCCAGGGCGAATATCCGGCCCCCGAGACCGATCAGATCCTGGCCTTCATCCGCGCCAGCCAGAGAGGCGTCGTCACCTTCGCCTGAGCGCCATCGCCCCGCCGCCAGGCCGCTGGCGGTCATCCGCACGGGAGTCCCTGTCATGAACATCCTCATCATCGGCGGCGGCGGCCGCGAACATGCCCTGGCCTGGAAGGCCGCCCAGTCACCCCGGGTCGAGACGGTCTTCGTCGCCCCCGGCAATGGCGGTACCGCCCAGGAACCGAGCGTCCAGAATCTCGACCTCGCCGCCGAGGACCTGGATGCCTTGGTGGCCTTCGCCAGCGCCCAGGCCATCGGTCTGACCATCGTCGGTCCCGAGGCCCCCCTGGTGGCGGGCCTGGTGGACCGCTTCCAGGCGGCGGGCCTGCCCTGCTTCGGCCCCACCCAGGGGGCGGCCCAACTGGAGGGCTCCAAGTCCTTCACCAAGGACTTTCTCCAGCGTCAGGGTATCCCCACGGCGGCCTACGGCAGTTTCAGCGAGCTCGAACCCGCCCTGGCCTATCTGCGCCAGGTCGGCGCCCCCATCGTCGTCAAGGCCGATGGGCTGGCCGCGGGCAAGGGCGTCATCCTGGCCCAGGATCTCGCCACCGCCGAGGCGGCCGTGCGCGACATGCTGGCGGGGGGCCGCTTTGGCCGGGCCGGCAACCGGGTCGTCATCGAGGAGTTCCTCCAGGGCGAGGAGGTCAGCTTCATCGCCCTGGTCAGCCAAGGCCAGATCCTGCCCCTGGCCAGTTCCCAGGACCACAAGGCCCGGGACGACGGCGACCAGGGCCCCAATACCGGTGGCATGGGGGCCTATTCCCCGGCCCCAGTGGTCACCCCGGAGATGCACGAGCGCATCATGGCCGAGGTGATGCGCCCGACGGTGGCCGGCATGGCGGCGGAGGGGCTGCCCTACAGCGGCTTCCTTTACGCCGGTCTCATGATCGCCGCCGACGGCACCCCCAAGGTGCTGGAGTACAACTGCCGTCTGGGGGACCCGGAGACCCAGCCCATTCTGATGCGGCTGCGGTCCGACCTGGTCGAACTCTGTCTCGCCGCGCTGGCGGGCCGCTTGGGGGAAATGCCGGTGGCCTGGGATCCCCGCCCCGCCTTGGGCGTGGTCATGGCGGCTGGCGGCTATCCGGATGCCTACGAAAAAGGCCAGGTGATCAGCGGCCTGGAAGCGGCGGCCCAGGTGCCGCACACCAAGGTGTTCCACGCCGGTACCGCCTGGGACGCGGGCCGGACGGTCACCCAGGGGGGGCGTGTCCTGTGCGTCACCGCCCTGGGCGAGACCGTCGGCGCGGCCCAGACCCGTGCCTATGAGGCGGTTGACCAGATCCATTGGCAAAACGGCTTTTGCCGACGGGATATCGGCCATCGGGCCATCGCCCGCGAACGGGGATAACCCCTGTCGCTCGTATTTGCGGCGGCTAGCCAGGACCAGCCCGCCCGACCTTCTCCCCTGGGGGACCCTCGGACATTTCTCATGCCTCGCCCAGGAATTTTCATCACCGCGCATGGATACCCGGATGAGGGCGTCTGATTGGCGATGGATTTTTCGTCTGGGTCTGTGGGCTTGCCTGTCCCTCATCGCCTTCCTGGCCTTCGCGCCCTTGGCCTCGGACCCCGGGACGGGCCATGACAAGGCCAATCATATCCTGGCCTTCCTGGTCCTGGCGGGGCTCGCGGACCTGGCCTATCCGGGCTCGGCCCCCGGTCGCGGGTGGGGCAAGTGGGTTAGCCTGCTGGCCTATGGCCTCTTCATCGAGACCGTCCAGTTTTTCCTGCCCTACCGCGAATTTTCCGGGTGGGACCTGGTGGCGGATGGCATCGGCATCTGGCTTTATGTGGCGGGCGTCTGGCTGGTCATATCCGCGAGTGCCGGCAGGACCCGCGCCTGAATCAGGTCCGCCAGGCCCCGCAGGGGCGGATAGGCCGGGGCCACCTCCAGGATGTAGCCCAGGGTGCGAGGTATGTCCGCCAGATAGCCGGGCTTGCCATCGCGCCGATGCAGCCGGGCAAAGATGCCGCTGGCCTTGAGGTGGCGCTGGACGCCCATGAGGTCGAACCAGCGCTGAAAGGCGGCCTCCGCTTCCTGGCGCAGGATGCCGGATTGGACCGCCAGGGCGAAATAACCCCAGGCCCACTCCTCGACCCGCGCCCGGGGCCAGGCGATATAACAATCCCGCAGCAGGGAGACCAGGTCATAGGTAACCGGGCCCGCGACCGCATCCTGAAAATCCAGGATGCCCGGCGAGGGCGAGGCCGTGATCATGAGGTTGCGGGAGTGGAAATCGCGATGAACGCAGACCCGGGGTTGCTCCAGGGCGCTGGCGGCGAGGTAGGTCAGGGCCGCCTCGAGATCAGCCTCTTCCTCGGCGGTGAGGGCTAGTCCCAGATGCCGTTCCACCAGCCATTCCCGGAAGAGAGCCATCTCGCGGCGCAAGAAGGCATCATCATAGGCGGGCAGCCCCGCCGTGGTAGCGCAGGCCTGGATGATCGCCAGGGCGCCCAGGGCATCACCGTAAAGCCGATCGGCGCTCGCGCCATCAAGGTGGTCCAGATAGAGGCGGCTGCCAAAGTCCTCCAGCAGCAGGAAGCCATCTTGGGGGTTCTCCCGATAGATCTCCGGCGTCCGCAGGCCCAGGTCGCGCCAGGCGCGGGCCAGGCGCACAAAGCGGCCCGTATCCTCCTGACCCGGCGGGGCATCCATGGCGATGTAGCGGGTCCCCTCATGGTCCAGGCGCCAGTAACGCCGGAAGCTGGCGTCGCCGGAGGCCGGCGCCAGGACGACTTCATCCCGGTCCAGGACAGACCGCAACCAATTCTCCAACAGGGCGCGCCGTTCCGGCATCATCTTCTCCAGGCAAGGGGTTAGGTGGCTATTTTGCGGCAAGCCCGCCGCCGCGGCCAAACAAGAATTCCCGCCCTGGTGATGAAGCCGTTAGAATGACCCCTGACATTCCATCCTCGCGGATGCCCGCCGCCACCGGCCAGTGACACCTAACGCCACGACCAAGCCCCTGCCCCGCCTTCGTCTTGCCACGCTCTGCTGCCTGATGCTGGCGGCGATGTCGGTATTGGCCGAGGACGGAGATCCCCTGGAGGCGGGACTCGACTGGGACTATTGCGGGCTGCGCCCCGCGCGACTCGGGCCTGCCACCCTGCCCCCGCCGCCGGGGACCGAGGAACCCGTCTCCATCGAGGCCGATGACCTGGGCTACGACCGCAACAGCCAACTCCTCAAGCTGCAAGGCAACATCGACCTGCAACAGGGCAGCCGCCAGATCCGGGCCCAGGCCATGAGCTACGGCGTCGCGACGGAGGAAGTCACGGCCGAGGGCGACTTGTTCCTGGCCCAGCCCGGGGTCCGCATCCTGGGCAAGCAGGGGACCCTCAATCTCAAGACCAATCAGGGTCAGATCAGCCAGCCCCGGTATCGCTTCGCCGGCCCCCTGAATGCCCGGGGCGACGCCCAGAGCGCGCAATTGCTGGAACAGGGCAAAACCCATTACGAGGACATCGTCTTCACCTCCTGCCCCCCGGGCCGGCGCGACTGGGATCTGGCGGCATCACGATTGGATATCGATCAGGCCGAGGGCCGGGGCGTCGCCCGGGATGCCAAGCTAAGGGTCATGGGGGTACCCGTGCTTTATTCCCCTTACCTTTCTTTCCCCATCGACGACCGGCGCAAGAGCGGCTTTCTCACCCCCATCATCGGCAACTCCAGCAGTTCGGGGTACCAGATCGCCACCCCCTATTACTTCAACATCGCGCCCAACATGGACGCGACCCTGACGCCCACCTACATGAGCAAGCGCGGCCTGCTGCTGGGCGGTGAATTCCGCTATCTCTCGCCCATCCAGTCCCTGAATGTCTATGCCGAGGGCATCGCGAGCGACCAGGAATACAATAACGAGGCCCGCGGCGCCCTGCGCATTCTGCATCAAGGCAACTATGGCGCGGGCTGGACCTCCTCCCTGCGCTTTCAGGATGTCACGGATAAGCAGTACCTGGAGGATTTCGGCAACAGCCTGGAACTGACCAGCCTGCGCAACATTGAACGCCGGGCCGATCTCAACTACCAGGGCCTGGGCTGGAACGCCCGGCTCCTGGTCCAGCAGTTCCAGAACGTGGATATCAGCATCCCGCCCACGGAGTATCCCTACGCCCGGCTGCCCCAGCTCGAATTGAACCTGGCCCCCTGGCGGCACGATTCAGGTCTCGAACTCAATTTCCCGAGTCAATACAACTATTTCGACCATGACAACAAGGTTCATGGCGGCCGCGCCACCCTCCAGCCCAGCCTCGCCTGGCCCGTCCGCCGCACCTACGGCCACCTGATCCCGCGCCTGAACTTCTGGGGCGGAGCCTATGGCCTCCAGGATACCGAGATCGGCGACCCCAGCGACCCCTCCTACGCCATTCCCAGTTTCAACCTCGACGGCCAAGTGGTCTTCGAGCGCCAGACGAGTTGGCTGGGTGAGTCGGTCCTGCAGACCCTGGAGCCCCGCGCCTTCTACCTCTACACGCCCTACAAGGATCAGACCGACATCCCGGTCTTCGATACCACGGACATGAGCTTCAGCTATGGCACCCTCTTTCTGCCCAACCGCTTCGCCGGCTACGATCGCGTGGGTGACGCCAACCAACTCACCCTAGGCCTGAGTACCCGTCTCCTGCAGACCACCACCGGACGCGAACTGCTGCGCGCCAGCCTCGGCAAGCCGGTCTATTTCGAGAACCCCCGGGTCTGGCTCACGGACATCCCCGAGGAACGTCAGCAGGCATCGGCCCTGGTCGGGGAGGTCGCGGCGCGCCTGATGCGGGATCTCACCGGCCGTACCACCCTGCGGTGGGACCCCCAACCGGATGACGAGGAGGATGCGCTGGAAAAGCTCATCGTCGAACTCCGCTACCAATCCCCGGAAAAGCACCTGCTCAATCTCGCCTATCGCTACGATGTCGGCGAGACGGAGGCTACCCGCTACCGGGATCTGGATTTCTCGGCGAGCTGGCCCATCAATCCCCAGCTGAAACTCGTCGGACGCTGGTATTATTCCCTGTATAACGAAAAGGTGAACGAGACCTTCGCCGGCCTGTCCTACGGCAAGTGCTGCTGGAAGGTCAACGTGCTGGGCCGTCACATCAACAATCAGCCGGGTACCGATGGCGAGACCAGCGTCATGCTCCAGTTGGAGCTAGCCGGACTGGCCAAATTCGGCGACAAAATCGACCAATTTCTGGAGCGTGGTATCTATGGCTACACCGAGGAATAAGGGGGGCGTCAGCCTCTGGAGGGCCTGGCGTTGGCCGGGGCTAACGGGCGCGCCCCTGCTCCTGTTGTCCCTGGTGATCGGTCTCCCGCTGGCCCAGGCGGCCAGCCTCGAGGAGTTGGATTCCATCGTCGCCGTGGTGAACAAGGACGTCATCGTGCGGAGCGAACTGGAACGGGAGATCGTCCTGGCCCTGCCGGAAATGCGCGAAAAGGGGGCGGAGATGCCCGCCCGCTCGGAACTGGAGCACAAGGTCCTGGAGCGCATGATCGAGAAGCGCCTGCAAATGCAGGAGGCACAGCGGGTCGGCATCAAGGTCGAGGATGGGGCCCTCACCCAGGCCATGGAGGGCATCGCCCAACGTAACAACCTGACGCTCGAGGAATTGCAGACCGCCTTGGGGGCCAGCGGCATCCGCTTCGAGGACTTCCGCGAGGACACCCGCTCCCAGATGATCATGAGCCAGCTGCAGGCGCGGGAGGTCATCAAGAACATCACCGTCACCGAGCCCGAGATCAAGCGTTTCCTGGCCCGCGAGTCGGACAGTCTGATCGAACGGACCGATGTCCGCCTCTCTCACATCCTGGTGGCGGTGCCGGAGACGGCGAGCAGCGAGGAACAGGAGCAGGCGCGCAAGAAAGCTCAGGCAATTGTCGCCAAGCTCCGGGCCGGGGCGGATTTTGGCCAGATTGCCCGCGCCGAATCCCAAGGCCAGCAGACCCAGGAAGGCGGCGACCTCGGCTGGTTCGCCATGGCGGATGTCCCCTCACTGGCCCAGGAGGTGTCCCGGAGCCTGGCCAAGGGCGAGGTCAGCAACCCACTGCGCAGCCCCAGCGGCTTCCATATCATCCAGGTCACCGACATCAAGGGCAGCGGCCCCGCAGTCATCAGCCAGACCAAGGCGCGCCACATCCTCATCCGCACCAACGAGGTGGTGTCGGACGACGATGCCCGCATCCGCCTGGAGCAACTGCGCATGCGCCTGGCGGGCGGGGATGACTTCGCCAACCTGGCCCGCGCCAACTCGGACGACACTGGATCGGCCCTCAAGGGCGGCGACCTCGGCTGGTTGAGCCCCGGCGACACCGTACCCCAATTCGAGGCCGCCATGAACGATCTCGCCCCCAACCAGATCAGCCAGGCTTTCAAGTCCAGCTTCGGCTGGCACATCGTCCAGGTCCAGGAGCGCCGCAGTCAGGACACCACCGAGGAGTTGATGCAGCTCAAGGCCAAGCAGAAGCTGCGGGAACGCAAGGCGGACGAGGCGGTCAAGCAGTGGCTGCGCAAGCTGCGCGACGAGGCCTACATCGAGGATCGTCTCGCCAAGGCGGCGGAACAGGGCTAGCGGCTTGGCCCACGTCACCCTGCCCCGGCTCGTCATCACGCCGGGCGAGCCCGCGGGCATCGGACCCGAACTCTGCGCCCAGGTGGCTCAGGCGGACTTTCCCGCCCAATGGGTCGTCATCGCCGATCCCGACCTGCTGCGGGACCGCGCCCAGCAACTGGGCCTGGATCTCGAACTGGTCCCTTACGATCCGGCCGCCCCGCGCCTGCCCCAGCGGGCCGGCATCCTTCAGGTGCTACCCCTGGCCTTGCGCCACCCCAGCCAGCCGGGCCTTCTCGATTCCGCCAATGCGGCCTATGTGCTGGACTGCCTGGAGCGGGCCTGCGACGGCTGCCTGACCGGTGAATTCGATGCCCTGGTCACGGGTCCGGTACACAAGGGGGTCATCAATGACGCCGGCTTTCCCTTCAGCGGGCATACGGAATTCCTGGCGGCACGCTGTGGGGCCGATCCGGTGATGATGCTGGCGGCGCCGGGGCTGAGAGTCGCCCTGGCCACCACCCATCTGCCCCTGCGCCAGGTCGCGGATCACCTAACCCCGGCGGGACTGGAAGGAGTCATCCGCATCCTGGACCGGGATCTGCGCCAACGCTTCGGCATCGCCCGGCCGCGGCTGCTGGTCTGCGGCCTCAACCCCCACGCCGGCGAGGGCGGCCATCTGGGCCGGGAGGAGATCGACATCATAGCCCCCCTGCTGGCGCGACTCAGGGCCGAGGGTCTGGACCTGGTCGGGCCCCTGGCCGCCGATACCGCCTTTGTGCCGGACCATCTGGCCCAGGCCGATGCCGTCCTGGCCATGTACCACGACCAGGGTCTGCCCGTCCTCAAGCATCTGGGATTTGGCAACGCCGTGAACGTCACCCTGGGCCTGCCGATCGTGCGGGTCTCCGTCGATCACGGCACGGCCCTCGACCTGGCTGGCACGGGTCGAGCCGACCCGGGCAGCCTGAAGGCCGCGCTCAACACGGCCCTGGAGATGGTGAGCCGGGGCCGGTCCCCTACCCCGGCGCAGGCTCAGTCGGCCTGACAGTCACCGGGGACCGCCCGTCCGCCTACCGCTTCAATCCCGCCAGGGGGTCGTCCCACTCGGGTTGCTGATGCCTGCCGAAGTAGGGGTCCTCTTCGGGAAAGAGTTCTTCCACCAGCTGCTTGTCCGCGACGGGGGCAAGGGGGGGCGGGGTTTCGGCCGCCGGCTTGTTGGCCGTGAAGCAGGTCGCGTAGGGGTTCTGCTGCTCGGTGGAACTCCCCTCTTCCTGGTCATCGAAGGACAGGGCCCCACCCGCCTGGTATTCCGTGACCCGCGTCTCGAAGAAGTTCTTCTCCTTCTTCAGCTCCATCTGTTCGCTCATCCAGGGAAAGGCGTGATAGGCGTCCTCGAAGGGTTGGGGCAGTCCGACGGAGCCAAGGCGCATGTTGGCGAAGAACTTGGTGGTGGCGACGTGGTCCGGACTGGAGTAGCCCAGGATGGGACCATCCTTGAAGCAGTAGCTGATATAGCCCTGCTCCAGTTCGATGGCGCGCCGGGTGTCACGGTCGATGTCGGCCAGCAACTCCTCGGTGAGGGCCTCCGGGTACTGCGCCATAAATTCCCGGATCAGGGCGACGCCAAAACCGATATGGTTGGACTCGTCGCGGGCAATGTAGCTGAACTGCTCGGCGCCACCCTTGAAGAAGCCGAGTCGGGACAACTGCTGGATGGGACCCAGCAGGGATACCCAAAACCAGACGCCCTCGAAGATCAAAAACCAGAAAACCAGGGAACGGAGCAGGGCTTGCTTTTCCGCGATGGACATCTCGTGATAAGGCCGGCCCTCGATCTGCCGCTTGATGGTTTGGAGCACGGGTTCGGAGAGCTTCTGGGCCATCTCCACCCGTTCTTTCATGGCGGGCACCGTCTTCCAGGTGTCGTAGATGGAGAGGGGTATGCCGAGATTCTCGATGACGTAGCGATAGCTGCGGGTATGCAGACCCTCTTCCCAGACCAGCCGCTTGAAAAAGTGGCGGATTTCCGCGGGCTGAAAGACGGACAGGAAGGTCTCCGCTGCGTCATCACCCCGTTCGATATCAAAAGTCGTGAGCTGAGCCATGACGGATTCGAACAGGTGCTTGAACTTTGGATCGACGGCGGGATTCTTGTAGTCCGCCACATCGGGGGCGACAGCAATCTCTTCCGGGGCCCAATTATTATTCTCTTGCGCCCGCGCCATGGCCCAGGCCCACTCATAGGCAAAGGGCTCGAGCTGATAGGAATCACAGGGACCAAGCAGGGGTTTGGCAGACATAATTTTTCACTTAATAAAGGGGTTATCGATATTGGGGCGCAAGGATGGAAGATGCCGAATCCGGGCGTCCGGAGGTGACCAACTCCCCTAGCCGGGGATCTAGTTGATATCGCCTCGAGGATTTTGTAATGCAAGCTCCACAACGCTGCGGCAACTTTTCGATAACTTCTGCTTGTGATCCCCAAGGCAATCGATAACTCGGCCTTGGCCGGGCCGTACCTTGGCGCAGAACTTGGCAAAATCGGCCTCGCAGGCCTGGTAGGATTCCTCCGGGCTTTGCAGCAGGGTTCGGCAATCGAGCGACAATTCAGTTTTGTCGCGAGCGCCGAGGCAAGCCAGGATTTTGTCCTCCGCCCCAAAGGCCTTGGGGCAGAATTTAACGATATCGAATTTGCAGGATTTCTGAAGGGAAGGGGGTGTGTGGGAATCCGCGGCCAGAACCGAAAAGCCGCTGGCTAGCAACAGGCCAGCGATACCCAGAAAATACTTCAGCATCGTTCACTTCCTGACATCCAAGGGGTTGATCCAGTGTGAGGCTTATCCATGAAAATCATGGGTTAAGCCTACCTATCGGCGGGATATCAGCATAACATCTTAGCTCACGCCGACACCCGCCAAATTTTGCGGTGGGGAAAAGGTATCAGGTTACCGATTGAGGCGGCGCGAATCAGAGCCGTAAGGCCCCCTGACCTGTCATGACTGGGTTCTCTGGGCTATGATGCCCAGGGATGCCGTAATCTTCTGATAACTATCTGTAACAACGGGAGTGTTGGATAAGATGATTTTTGACGAGACCCTCTATCAAGGGGTCATGCTACGCCTCATTCGCGGGGCCATGACCTTTCGGGAACACGAATACCGGGGTGACATCACCCGCATGGCGGAG
>JADZBU010000050.1 GCA_020851955.1 Chromatiaceae bacterium
CGGAAAGTCCGCCACCAGGGCGTCGCGCGTCCGGGTCAGCCGATTGAAGAGGGTCGATTTGCCGACATTGGGCCGGCCGATGATGGTGAAAACGGGAAGCATGAGGGGCCTTGGGCGCTGAGGGAGGACCGCGCCGGGGCGCGGTCAGGGTCGAAACGGACGGGTCGGGATCAGAACGCCGGGGTTGGCGTCTTGGTCGCGGTCGGCATCGGAGTGAGTGACTTGGCCGTGGTCGCGGCCGGGGACACGGCGCCGAGCGAGAGGGCGGCGAGAGTGCCATCGGAGCCGAGGATGAAGACGCGCCCGCCGGCGACCAGGGGCTGGGCCTGGATGCCGCCCTTTGCCACCCGCTGCCGGCCCAGGATGCGGCCATCGTTCCGGGCCAACAGGTGGACATAGCCCTCCAGATCCCCCACCACCAGGCTGTTACCCACCACGGCCGGGGCAGTCAGGTTGCGGTAGCGCAGGGCCTCCTGCTTCCAGATACCGGCGCCGTCCTCGGGCTTGGCGGCCCAGACCAGGTCGTTGGAGTCGGTCACGTAGAGGGTCCCATCCGCCTCCGTCAGACCGGCATAGGAGGAAAGGGCGCGCCGCCAGAGGACGGCGCCGCTGGTCAGATCCAGAGCCGCCAGGTCACCGTTGTAGGCCGCGACGTAGAGGGTCTCCCCGACTACCAGGGGGGTGGCGTTGAGGTCGGCGATGCGCTCCAGTTCGGAGCGGCCCCGCGGTGGGGTCACGGTGGTGATCCACTCCGGCAGGCCCGAGGCCAGTTCGATCTTGGCCAGGCGACCACCGGAGACGCCGACGACGGCATACTGGCCCACGATCAGGGGGGTGCTGCTGCCGCGCAGGGTCAGGGTCGGGGCCTGAAAATCGTAGTTCCAGAGCTTCTCCCCCTTGGCGGCGTCTAAACCAAAGACACTGTCGTTGAGGGTGTGCAGCACCACCAGATCGCCGGCGAAGCGGGGGACCGAGAGGATTTCGCTGCCCACCTGGGTCCGCCACAACTCGGTGCCATCCGTGGTCGAGAGGGCGATGAGTTCGCCATTGGTGGAACCCACGACCAGCCGGTTGCCGGCCACCTCCGGGCCACCACTCAGGGCCAGGCCGGTCTCGCGCTGCCAGAGGGGACGGCCATCGACGGCGTTCACCGCCATGACCAGGCCCTTGGCGTCCGCAACATAGAGGCGGCCATCCTGGAGGGCCGGGGTCAGGCTCAACCGACGACCCTCGGTCCCCTTGCCGGTGCCGACGGACCAGAGGGTGGTCAGGCCAGCCTCCCCCGCCGCCGCGGTCAGTTCCGTGGGTGGGCGCGGGTCCACCTCCCCCGCCAACCAGGGGATATAGCTACAACCGCTCAGGAACGCGAGGGCGAACAGAGCGGGCGCGAAGCGGAGCATGGGTCTCATGGGCCTATCCCCTGGCGGGTGTGGGGCCGGACGCCGGTCAAGTGGCGGGCGGCAGGTTTTCGACTTTGAGTTGCAGGAGGGCCGCGTTGGCGGCGCCCAGGGCGATGGCCTCATCATAGGCGGCGCGGGCCTCGGCGGCACGGCCAGCCGCCAAGGCCAGATCGCCCCGCAGGGCGGCGAAGTCGCCCTTGAAGGCCTCGCCCTTGTCCTGTTGGGCGATGAGGGCCGCGGCGGCATCCATCTCCCCCTGGGCCATGAGCAACCGCGCCAGGCGCAGGGCGGCGACCCGGGCCAGACCCTGATCGGGAGCCTTAGCCATGGCCTGCTCCAGGGCCTTGCGGGCCGCCGCGGGCTGTTTCGCATCCAGCTCCACCCGGGCCAGCATCAGGTTGGCCAGGGCGCCATAGGCGGAATCCCCATGCTTCTCCAGCAGGAGGGCGGCCTGGGTCCGGGCGGCCTCGGCGTTACCCGTCTCGACGGTGGCGACGAGTTGCTCGAAGGCCGAGGAGGCCTGCTGGGCCATGCCCTCCTGGTGATCCACCCAGGCCCGCCAGCCAAAGACGGCCGCCAGACCGATGGCCAGGCCACCGACCACCGAGATCCCATTCTCCTTCCACCAGCCCTTGATGGCTTCAACTTTTTCTTCGTCGGTCTCGTAGGCGTTCAATCCGCTTACCTCGTTAATTAACTTCAAAAAATCGGTTTGTCATGGGCGCCATCCTGGTCCCGGGAAGCTCACCCAGGCCCGCCGCGCCGGAACGGAAGCGGCCCCGCGCTCGTCGGCAGGGGAATCAGCGCCGCCCCGCCAGCAGGAAGGGGCCCAACTCGTCGTAGCTCAGGTCGCGCTGCTCGCCTTCCTCGCGCAGGGGCTTGACGCCGAGGACGCCGCGCTCCAGCTCGCCCTCGCCCAGGACCAGGGCGTAGCGGGCACCACTGCGGTCCGCCTTCTTGAACTGGCTTTTGAAGCTGCCGCCGCCGCAGTGGCATTGCAAGCGGAGGCCGGGCGCGGCGTCGCGCAGACGCTCCCCCAGGGCCGGGGCGGCACCCTGGGCGGCCGGTCCAACGGCGACCAGATAGGCGTCGAGGGTATTGGGATCGGCGGTCGCCTCCCCGGCAACCAGTCGGGCCTCCAGGAGGGACACCAATCGCTCCAGACCCATGGCGAAGCCCACCGCCGGGGTCGGGCGGCCACCGAGCTGGGCCACCAGGCCGTCGTAGCGCCCGCCGGCGCAGACCGTGCCCTGGGCGCCCAGGTCATCCGTGATCCACTCGAAGACGGTGCGATTATAGTAATCGAGACCCCGCACCAGGCGCGGATTGACCTGATAGGGGATGCCGGCGGCGGCGAGCCCGGCGCAAAAGTGCTCGAAGTGCAGACGGGACGCCTCCCCGAGATGATCGAGGATGACGGGAGCGCCGGCGATGATGGCGCCCAGGTCCGGGTTCTTGGAATCCAGCACTCGCAGGGGATTGGTCTCCAGGCGGCGCAGACTGTCCTCGTCCAGATCCTCGGCATAGGCCCGCAGATAGGAAACCAACTCGGCGCGATAGGCGGCTCGCTCCTCGCCCTCGCCCAGGCTGTTGATCTCCAGGCGCAGGCCGTCCAGACCCAGGGTCCGCCAGATGCGGTGGGTCAGGAAGAGGACCTCCTGATCGATGTCCGGCCCCTCCAGGCCGAAGACCTCGACGCCGATCTGGTGGAACTGGCGATAACGCCCCTTCTGGGGCCGCTCATGGCGGAACATGGGGCCGCGATACCAGAGGCGGCGCGGCTGGTCGAGAAGGCCATTCTCGATGGCGGCGCGCACGCAGCTCGCAGTGCCCTCGGGGCGCAGGCTGAGGCTGTCGCCATTGCGGTCCGGAAAGGAGTACATCTCCTTCTCGACGATGTCGGTGACCTCGCCGATGGAGCGCTTGAACAGCTCCGTCACCTCCACCAGGGGCGTGCGGATCTCGCTGTAGCCGTAGGACTCCAGCACCTGGCGGGCGCCATCCTCCAACCGCTGCCAGAGGCCGATGCGGTCCGGCAGAAGATCGTGCATGCCACGGATGGCCTGGATATTTTTTGCCATGGGATTCAGGGCTTGGGGGCCGGGTCCAGAATGAAGCGGGCGACATTGCCACGCACCACGGATTGAAAGTCGAAGGGCTGACCACCGACCTGGATGCGGGTCGCGGCGGCATTGCCAATGATCAGGGAATAGGGCGGCTTGCCCCCCAGCAAATGCTGGTCGCCCTGATCCATTTCGCCACTCAGGCCGTACTTCATGGTGCTCTCGCGGATGTCCACGGAGGTGGGCCCCGTACAGGAAATCACCACGTCGAGCTTTTCCACGACCTGGGCCACGTCCGCCTCGTGCTGGCCTTGGGGCGGACTGGTGGGGGTGGCCGCCGCCGGGAGGTCTCCCGTGGGTGCGTTAGCGGCCGCGCCCTCTTCCTCCACGATCACCTCCGTCTCCTCCGGCGGCTCGTCCAGGGGCTCCAGCGTGGACTCGTCCAGGGAGGTATCCGCGCCGGTTTCCTCCTCGGCGGCCTCGTCCACCCGGGCCTGGGGCGGGGCCAGGGTATCCGGAACCGGCTTTTCCGCCACCGGGGGGCTGGTCGTGGCCTGCTCCACGGGTCTTTGCAGCCACCAGGCCAGCACCAGGATGAGGACGAGGAGCAGGGCGGTGATGCCCGCCCAGTGGGATTCGTTGGGGCCTCGGTTGGCGCCGGGTTTGGAGGACCGGTGCGATGGCCGGTTCTCGGACGGGATTGCCGGCCGGGCCGCCTGGCGCGGCGGCGGGGCGGGGGGCGCGCTGGCCTTGCGGGCCGGCGGCGTCAGGGCGGCGCGATAGGCCTCCCCCAGCGCCTCCGGGTCCAGGTCCAGCAGGCGGGCATAGGTCTTGACGTAGCCGACGACGAAGACCACGTCCGGCAGCCGCGGGTAATCCTCGTTCTCGATAGCCTTGACCCGCTCCGGCGTCAGGCGCAGGTCGCGGGCTACCTGGGTGAGGTCCAGGCCCCGCCGCAGGCGGGCCTGGCGCAGACGTTGGCCAGGGCCAGGGGGGGGTTCGGCCCCGGTTGCATCGACCGCCTCCTCGTCGGGGCGTGGTTCGGATGGATCAGTCATCATGGCCCTCAAAGGGATTGAACTTCCGGAGCATCCGGATAATTTTCGCGCAATAACTTCTCCTACCGGCTGGCGGCCGGGCGAGCACCCAGGGCCCGCTCGATCCGCACCCCCAACAGCAGGGCCTTGGGGCCTCGCCCCCCCGCCGCGAGATAGCGCTCCAGATAGGACTTGGCGGAAGGATTGCGACCCTGGGCATGCTCCAACTCGGCCATCTCGATCAGGGCCGGGGCATAGCCGGGGTTGGCGGAGAGAGCGCGACGCAGGGCCTGCTCGGCGCTGGCGGTCTGGCCCGCGCGGCGACCGCAGATGCCGGCGCGGGTCTCGGCCACCCAGGGGGCATTGAAGAGGGGGTTGGCCAGGGCCTGCTGGTACTGGGCCGCCGCCCCGGCGTAATCGCCCCTGTCGCAGAGGAAGTTGCCCCACGCCATCAGCAGATAGGGGTCGTTCGGCGCCAGGCCCAGGGCGGTCCGGAAATGCTGTTCCGCCAGCTCCGGCTGCCGCAACTGCTGGTAGATGGTGGCGATGACATTGTGGGCCTGGGCATTATTGGGGTCTTCCTCCAGGGCCTTCTGGGCATTCTTGAGGGCCGGCTCGACCTCGCCCAGCCGGTAATACTCGGCGGCGATCTGGACGTAGAGCTCACCCGGGCTCGTCTGGGGGGCATCGGATTTAACCCCCTTGTCGCCCCCGCAGGCGGCCAGGAGCAGGGTCAAGGCCAGGGCGGCCCAGGGGCGGAACAGGGTCATGTCGCGACGACCGGCAGAGGCCAAGCCGGTGGGGCCGGGGCGCGACGGCCACGATCCCGCACCCGACCGACCAACTGGCCGCAGGCGGCGGAGATCTCGTCACCCCGGGTCTTGCGGGTGGTCGTAAAGAGGCCAGAGCGAATCAGGCGGTCGCGGAAGGCGATGATGCGTTCGCTGGGCGAGGTGCGATAGTCGCTGCCAGGGAAGGGGTTGAAGGGGATCAGGTTGACCTTGGACCGGGTCCCTTCCAGCAGGCGAATCAGTTGCTTGGCGTGGGTCGGGCTGTCATTGACGCCATCGAGCATGACGTATTCCCAGGTCACGCGCCTTCGCCGTTCATCACCGATATAGTTGCGGCAGGCGGGAATCAGCACCTCCAGGGGGTACTTGCGGTTGATCGGTACCAGTTCGTCCCGCAGGGCGTCGTTGGGGGCGTGGAGGGAGACCGCCAGGGAGACATCGCTGACCTCCGCCAGGCGATAGATGTTGGGCACGATGCCCGAGGTGCTGACCGTCACCCGCTGCTTGGCGGCCATGTAGGCCAGGTCGTCCTGCATGATGGAGAGAGCGGTGACCAGGTTGTCGAAATTGGCCAGGGGCTCGCCCATGCCCATCAAAACCACATTGGAGGGCGGCACCCCGAGCCAGCGCGTGGCGTGCCAGACCTGGCCGATGATCTCCCCCGGGGTCAGGTTGCGGTTGAAACCCTGCCGCGCCGTGGCGCAGAAGCTGCAATTGAGGGCACAGCCGACCTGAGAGGAGACGCAGAGGGTGTTGCGCCGCTCCTGGGGGATCAGCAGGGGGATCAGGACCGTCTCCACCCGCTGGCCATCCGCCAGTTCCATCATCCACTTGCGGGTGCCGTCGGCGGAGGGCCACTCCTCGGCCAGGCGGGGCGGGCGGATCTCGGTGGTGTCATGGAGCTGGGTCCTGAGCCCGAGGGACAGGTCCGTCATGGCCTCGAAATCCAGGACGCCGTGCTTGTGGATCCACTTAAAGAGGTTACGACCATTAAAGGCCTTGTGGCCCAGGGACGTCACCAGTGCCTCGCACCCCTTCAGGTCCAGGTCGAGCAGATTGGGGCGCGCGGTCGCCAGGCCACCGGGAAGCGGGGTAGCGGCAAGATTCGTCAAGGGAATGGAAATGACGGCCATGCGTGGCAATAGGGTCTGGGTTGGGCTTATGAGTGGAGGGCCTAGGGCCAATCCCGCGCCGTATACCTGGGCCTAAGTGGTCCAGCAGGGCGGGGCGGACGGGAAATAAACCCATGGAGTAACGGCGAAAGTTTAACCAGTCCGGCGGCGGGTGGCAATCGGGCCGGACCCTGGCCAGCAATTCCAAATTTGGCCGTATCGAAGCTACTCGGTGCCAATTAGGGGTCTCAAACTGGGGTCGAAGAACCATTTTCGGTCCGCAAAGCCCCTTGGATTTGCCCTTTTGAGTACAGAACAGTCGCCTGAGCTGCCGCCCAGCTCAAATTTGGAATTGCTGGACCCTGGCGGAACCTGGCCCCGGCCCTCCTTGCCGGATAAGGCGCGGGCCGCTAGACTCCGGCGCTCGGTGGTAAGCGGCGAGGAAGCCTCCCATGACCTGTTTTGATGTCTTTAACGGCGATGCCGATGGCCTTTGCGCCCTGCAACAACTGCGCCTGGCGGACCCGCGCGGTGCCGTCCTGGTGACCGGGGTCAAGCGGGATATCGGCCTCCTGGCGCGGGTGGCGGTCGAGGCCGGCGATGAGGTCTGGGCGCTGGACATCGCCCTGGAAAAAAACCGGCGGGCCCTGGATCGCCTGCTGGCGGCGGGCGCCCGGGTGCGTTATTTCGATCACCACTTCCCTGGCGAGATCCCCGCCCACCCCCTGCTGGAGACCCATATCGACACCACCCCGGATCGGGGCACCAGCCTGCTGGTGGACGACTATCTGGGCGGCAGCCAGCGCGCCTGGGCGGTGGTGGGCACCTTTGGTGACAATTTCGACGAATCCGCGCGCCGCGCCGCCGCGCCCCTAGGCCTGACCAGCGGCCAGATCGAGGCTCTGCGTGACCTGGGCATCTATCTGAATTACAACGGCTATGGGGCCGAGGTGGCCGATCTGCACTTCCCGCCGGACGCCCTCTTCCGCCGGTTGCGGCCTTATGCCAACCCCCTGGATTTCATTGCCATGGACCCGGCTTTTGGGCAGCTGCGGGAGGGCTTCCAGAACGACATGAGCCGGGCGCGGGCCGTCGCGCCCGAGATCGATGCCCCCGGGCACCGGTTGCACCTGCTGCCCGCGGAGCCTTGGGCGCGTCGCGCGGGGGGCGTACTGGCTAACGAGCTGGCGAGGGCGGCTCCGGATCAGGCCCATGCCTTGCTCACGCGGCTGCCGGCGGGGGGCTTTGTCGTCAGTGTCCGGGCGCCCCTGACCCGGCGCCAGGGAGCGGATGATCTCTGCCGGGGCTTCCCGGGTGGTGGCGGGCGGCCGGCGGCGGCGGGTATCAATGAACTCGCCGACGGCGACTATGAGGCTTTTGTGGCGGCCTTTCTGGCGGCCTTTTGATCGGCTCGGCCGTGGGATAGTGGGCGATGCGCGCGGCGGGAAGCGGCGCACCGACCGCCGCGACTCTGACCTTGACTCGTCAAGATTCAGCAGGCACAGCCTCGGCATCGGCGCCAGGCTCGCTGAGCCGTCGAATCGTCAGGGCACAGCGCTGCTCAATCAGGGCCAGGATGCGCTCGACCACCCCACTGCCAGCAAAGCCCTGTCCCGGACTGGATTGGAGCCTGCGCGCAGTGGGGGGCAGCGATTTCGCCAACTCCAGAATGCGCCTTCTGGCCTGCGCCTTGGCAAGGCCTACCCCTTCCGAGAATTGCAGCCAATGCCGCGTTTGCAGCTCGCTGAACTTGTATTTGCTACCGATTTTCATCGCCATCCTGGACGTCAGTGTCGGGTAAACGGCCGTCGACAGCGTATCGTATAAAGGCGCCAGGACGGGGGTCTTGCCCCTGTACAGCAGCGAGAAATTCTTGGCGTGCGCGTCGTGATTGCCAATCAAGGCGTTAAAGATCACATAGTCGAGCAAGCGCAGAATCTGCGGCGCACTTGGGTGCGTGACACGGCGTACCAATTCGAAACATCGCGCCAGATCGGGGCCACCTTCGTTCTGGTATTTCATTTCGGGAGTCACGCCCAAGGCCTGGCAGAAGTCCTCCTGATGAAGGCGCTGTCGGTGCCCTTGCGCATCCACGACCCGGTCGTAGCGCTCGACCAGCAGGAAGGGACGACTCAGGACGGAATGAATTTTTGACTTTGCCGGTTTGAGCCGCATGGCCTCGGCCAGCGCCATGCAGAAGCCTTCGTTGGTCACGCTATCTTCAACGTCATCGATGGCGGGCTTCAAGATGTGGGAGCTGGGCGTACCATTGCGAGGCAAACCCAGACGGGCGCCATCAAAAACCACCGGCAATTTGTCTTGTGCGCCCGCCAGCGAAAGCCGCAAACCGTCCTTGCCCGCGAGCATGGGGCGATGCGGCAATTCATCCAGGATGGCGACGACTTCCTCGTCGCTCAGCCATTGAACCTCGTCACCCTGGCTGGGGGCAGGCAAGGCCTGTCCCGGCTCCAGGAAGGTCACCGCACCGGCACATTCCCCACCGATGCGGTCCAACAGGGCAAAGTCGTTCTGACCCGACACTTGGAATTGCCGTGCGATCAGGCGGCGCATCTGCCCCTCGGGCAAGAGACCGGCAAAGAAGGGCCGGGTTTGGTGATCGTCGAACGGCTCTGCTTGCAAAGGCAGGGACCTGGACAAGGTCACGGCGTTGGGTCGGGACAGCCAAACGGGGGTGTAACGGAAATTCAGCCGGCCTTCGACCAGCGCCAAGGTGCCGACGCGGTCGGCGAACAGCCAGACTTCCAGCTCAGGCGCCATGGTCGTTGCCCTCGGGTTGATCCTCGGCGACCGGGGATGGCAACCCGCTGAGTTGGAGTTCTCCCCCCAAGGCATCGATGACCCGCAGGACGTTTTCCAGTCGCACGGTCGGCTTGCCTGCCTCAAGATCGACAATGAAGCGCACGCCAACCCCTGCCGCCAGGCCCAACTGGGGTTGCGTCAGCCCGAGCTGTTTACGGGCAGCACGAAGTGCGGCGCCGAGTTGTTGAGGTGATCGAATGGATATCATGGCCTACTCAATTTCCCGTTCGGGGCATTTTATACCAGAACCCACCTTCGTTTGAAGCATATTTCCCGATCGGGAATATTGGGAGCTATTTTGGGATGTGTTGGTCGCGAATTTCCCGATCAGGAATTGCAAGGGTTATGGGGTTCAGGTGGCTGACCGACACTTCCCTCCGGATGCCCTTTTTCGCCGGCCGAGGCCTTTTGATCAGCTCGACCGTGAGATGGTTGGGGTTTGGGGCTATCGTGGATTCTTGGGTCTTGGCGGGTAGGGTCGGGTGACGGCGGGTGGGGGACGCCGTGAATACGTCCCTGTAGGCTTGGCGACAGCATCCCTGCTGTCGACACCCCCACCCACCGCCACCCGACCCTACTGGTCCGCGCCTAAGATGGGCGGGCTCTGGGTTTGGCAACCCCCGGACCGCTTGGGACAGGATGCGGCGCTCAAGGGGGGGATCTATCCGGGGAAGCCGTTGGCGTATCGGGCCGGGAATGAATCCTTATCTCGTCCACCCCCAAGCAAGAGCCCGCCATCGAAGGGGCGTTGTGGGTGACTCGGCATTGATCAGGCTTGAGTGGTGAGTTCGGCGACGAGGGCGGTGAGGAGATTCGCGGCGGTGGCGCGGGAGGCGGCGAGTTGGGCTTCCAAATGGTCGACCAAGGCCATCAGTTGATCCACTTTGGCGACGATTCGGCGTTGTTCGGCGAGGGGTGGGACCGGGATGACCAATGGGCCAATGTCTTTGTTGTTGATCTGCGGCACACTTGTGCCGCTGTTTAGCTGCCACAGGTCAATTCCCAGAAACCAGATGTGCAGGTAACGTAGCTCAATAAATGATGGGCAAATCATTGCCATCGTATTGGAATCTACAAAAATTGGCCTTCTAACGAGTCGCTTTTTGTTAGTTGCAATAGCGCCGCCTCTTTTTGGGAAGACAATCGAATCGGCAGGGATAATACCCTTCAGATCTCTTTCATCGGGATTGATAAATCGGGACGAAGTTGCGATTTCATGCTGATTCTCTGGCAGGTTCATGTCGGACACCTTCACATAAGGATATTCTCCTTGCCCTAGCTCCTCGTTATTTGGAAATGAAATTCCGCTTTTCAGAACTGCCAGATCAGAGACCGCGCCGGATACCCAACCCGGCGGACTTTCAAAGTCGATTGGGGGTTCTTTTCTCTTAAACGCCGGTTCGTCGTTCGGGTCTTGGAGGACGAGTTTGCCTTGGACGGCGAGGGTGAGAATGGATTTTCGGAGATCGGCCGGGGTGATGGTATAGGACGAGTGGGAAAGGAACTGAAGGTTGGCCGGGGTGGGCGCGTCGACGAAGCGGGCCAGCGACGCACGGGCGAGCGCGGCGTGCCGCGTCTCCCGTTCCTGCTGCTGCGCCTCCAGCCGATCACACAACGCCATCAGCTCACCAACTTTAGTCACGATCCGCTTCTGCTCGTCGAGGGGCGGCAGGGGAAATGGAAAAGCGACAATCTTGACCTTCGATAAGTTCGGCTGCGCTCCACCCTCACTTGCCGCGTGGAAAGCGGCTCGCTGTGAAAGCAGATAGAGGAAAAGGTAACGATTGGAAACGCCTTTGAACGGAGTGCATCCACATACGGCCTGATTGGTCACCGCTGACTCTGCAAGAATCGCGATTTTTCCGATGGTGGCCCCATACATGGCGAACAGAACGTCGCCCGGCCGATTGCGTCTGAATGAGCCAGTTTTCAAAGCCAGTTCCGTGACGGTTTCCGAGGAGCCTGCGAGCTCCTGGTTGTCATTTAGTTCACCAGACTTCAGCCACGTTATTCCACCGCCGTAAAGCTCATGGCTGCCTCGTGCCGGAGTTGAGCCAGAGCCCCAATCACCAATCTCCCCAAGGCGGGTCCATACCCATGATTGCGGAATGAGAAAAGGAGCCGTGTCGTCGTTAATTGGCTCGGTTTCTTGTCGGCGGATTAGACGATCTTTGATCAGTCGCTCTTTGGACTTCCGGACTTGTTCAAGGAGCTTGGTGGCGGGTTCGTCGCTCGGAAGCTGATCAATCAACTTTCCCTGTACCGCGAGTTGCAACACCAGTTCCCGCATCTTTGCCACCGCGCCAGGCGCGTCGGCGAAGAGGTCGAACTTCTCGAAAAAGGTTTCCAGCTTCATGATGCCAGCTCATTTCCGGGTTCCTCGCTGTCCCACATGTCCCGGTAGGCGTGGACATAACCGGCGGTGGCGGCGGGGTTGATGGCGTAGTAGTAGCGGCAGAGGGCTTTGAAGAGAGCAAGGCCTTCCGGAATGCAAGCACAGTCGAGCAGGTGATCCAGGGTGTGCTCGATTTCCTGAGCCTCCCGGAACTGCGATTGGATGAGGTCTTGCGCGATGGGAGCGAGCGCCGCGACTCGTTGCCGATGGAGATCGTGCAGCCTGGCTGCGAGGGCACTGATTTGGGCGAAGCCGGGGTCCACCGGGGCAGGTGCGGGCTTGCGGATCGCTTTAGCCTTCATGGCCGATCTCCCTTCCGAGCTGTTTGAGGAAAGCTTCCATTTCCTGCTTCTTCGGCATCTCCACGGCGTAGCGGGAGACGAAGAGCTTGTTTGGCAGATCGCCGAGGGCGAATTCGACGAGGGCTTCGTTCTTGCGGGTGCAGAGGAGGAGGCCGACTGGCGGCTGGTCGCCGGGCGTCATTTCGTGTTTCTTGTAGTAGGCGACGTAGGTGTTGAGCTGGCCGAGGTGCTCGTGGGAAAAGGCGGTGGTCTTCAGCTCCACGAGGACGTGGCACTTGAGCACGCGGTGGTAGAAGACGAGGTCCACGAAGAAGTGCTCTTCGCCGATTAGGAGGCGCTTTTGCCGGGCTTCGAAGCAGAAGCCGTGGCCCATTTCCAAGAGGAAATCCTGAAGGCGATCGAGCAGAGCGTCTTCGAGGTCGGTTTCACCCATGACATCGCGGGAGCGGAGGCCGAGGAACTCGAAGATGTAGGGATCACGGATGATCTGGGCGGGCTGGAGGGTTTCGGCCTTGGCGTGGGCGGTGGCGGAGAGTTTGTCTTTGTTCTTGGAAAGGCCGCTGCGCTGGTAATAGAGGCTGTCGATCTGGCGGCGCAGCTCGCGGACGGACCAGTTGCCGCGGATGCACTCGATTTCGTAGAAGCGGCGCTGGGTGTCGTCGGGGAGTTCCAGCAGCTCGGCAAGGTGGGAAAAAGAGAGGCGATGGAGGAGGTCTGAACTGGCTGGTAAAGATTGTGGAGCCACTGTCTCCACAATCTGAGATTCGGGAGACACTGTCTCCCGTTTTGCCAGCGGTGCGAAATGCAGCAGGGGTTGAAGTGCTGAGGAACCGGCGCGGGCGAGCAATTCGGGAGTCACTGTCTCCCGAATTTGCGGATAGAGGGTGTAGAGGAGGCGGAAGCGGCGAAGCTCCCGCGTGTCCACCCGCTTGAGTCCCGCCGCCATGAGCCGTTTCGCCAGTTCCGGCAACAAGCGCTCGCCGTAAGCAGCCCGGTCGCGCCCCTGTTGCTCAAACTCTACGATGCGGTGCCCGATGAACCAGTTCCGCAGCGTGAGACCGACGTTGACGGCCTTGGTTGCGAAATCCTGGGCTTGCTGGTGGATCTGGACAATCGTCACCACCAGGGATTCGAAGTCGCTCCCTTGGGCGGGTTTTGGCGTTCCCTGCCTTTTCACCGGCTCAATGCCTCCATGAGCTGGGTCTTGAGAGCGTTCCGAGTCTCGGCGATCTGGGCTAGCAGCCTTTCGTACTCCGGCAACAGATGATCCAGGTCTCCCGGCCCGGTGTCCGAATTGTGGGGATTCTTGAGGTCGAGGTTGAAGTTGCCGGCCTTGATCTGGTCGATGGAGACGCGCCAGGCCCGCTCGTTTTCCACGCGGGCGGCGAAGCCGTCCTCTTCCGAGCCCCACCAGGCGCGCTCGCCGGCGAACTCCTCGATGCGGATGGGCTTGCCCTTGTTGTAGCTCTTGGCGCCGGGCGGATAGGGGTGCTCGTAATACCAGACCGCCGTGGTCGGCCGGCCCTTGGTGAAAAAGAGGAGGTTGGTGCGGATGCCGGTGTAGGGATTGAAGACGCCGTTGGGCAGGCGAACGATGGTGTGCAGGTGGCAGTCGGCGAGCAGGGCCTCTTTGATGCGGGTCTTGACACCCTCGCCGAACAGGGTGCCGTCGGGCAGCACCAGACCGGCGCGGCCACCGGGCTTGAGGATCTTCATCAGCAGCACGAGAAAGAGATCGGCGGTCTCGCGGGTGCGGAACTCGGCGGGGAAGTTGGCCTCGATGCCGTCCTCCTCCATGCCGCCGAAGGGCGGATTGGTGACGATGACATCCACCCGCTCCTTCGGCCGCCAGTCCCGCAAGGGACGGGCGAGGGTGTTGTCGTGGCGGACGTTGGAGGGCACCTCGATGCCGTGCAGGAGCAGGTTGGTCATGCAGAGCACATGGGGCAGGTGCTTCTTCTCGATGCCGGCGAAGCAGTCCTGGATGCCGCGCTCGTCGGCCTCGGTCTTGGCCTGCTTGCGCAGGTGCTCGATGGCGCAGGTCAGGAAACCACCGGTACCACAGGCCGGGTCGAGGAGGGTCTCGCCGAGACGCGGATCGACCTGCTCGACGATGAATTGGGTGACGGCGCGCGGGGTGTAGAACTCGCCGGCATTGCCGGCGGATTGCAGGTCCTTGAGCAGCTTCTCGTAGATGTCGCCGAAGAGGTGGCGGTCATCGGAGGCATTGAAGTCGATGCCGTTGATCTTGTTGATGACCTGCCGCATCAGGGTGCCGTTCTTCATGTAGTTGTTGGCATCCTCGAAGCTCATGCGGATGAGCCCGGCGATCTTGTCGCCGCCGCCGGTCAGGGCCTTGAGCCGGGGCAGTAGGTGGTTGTTGACGAAGTCGAGCAAGGCATCGCCAGTGATGCCCTCGTCGTCCGCCGCCCAACTGGACCAGCGCAGGTGCGCGGGAAGCGGCGAGCGGTAGTCGTCGCGCAACAGCTCCAGCTCCTTTTCCCGGTCGTCGAAAATCTTGAGGAAGAAGAGCCAGCCGAGTTGTTCGAGCCGCTGGGCGTCGCCGTAGGTCCCGGCATCCTTGCGCATGATGTCCTGGATGGTCTTGACGAGGTTGGAGACATTCGGCATGGGCTAGGCGGCCTTCTGGTAGAGGGCGGTTTCGAGTTGGCGCACGGCGGCGAGATAGGCATTCTTGCCACCGAAGAGCGTGACGATCTCTACCGGCGTGCCCAGGGTGGGCAGGGGGTCCACCTTGAGAATCTCCAAGGACTCGACGCTGCGGAGGCCGGCGTCGGCGTATTTCTGGAGCAGGGCATCGAGGACGGCGCGGGCCTGGTCGCCATAGGCGGCGAAGACGTTGCGCTTGCGCACCTTGTCGGCCCGCTCCCGGCGCGTCAGGGGTGGCTGGTCGAAGGCGACGTGGCAGACGAGATCAAAGGCGTCGTAGTCGCGGCCCACCTGCTCGGCCAACTCGTCGAGATAGACGCCCTTGTCGGCCAGCTCCTCCAGGATGGCCAGTTTGCGGTCGGCGTCGTTCCAGGCGTTGAGGAAGGCGTCCAGGGAGGCGTAGGTCTTGCGCAGGGTCTGGCGTGAATAATCCCGGAGCGATTCGGTGATGAGCCGCCCGTCCGCATCGAGATACTGGAGCCGCTCCGTGACGACGCGGACCGCCACGTCATCCACGTAGTAGCGGGTGGCGCCGGGGCCAGGCAGGTCTTGCCCGTGCCCGAAGGGATCGACATCGCCCTCACCGCCAATCCCGTCTTCACCTGCTTGCGGCTCATCGTCGGGCGGGATAGGCGACTGACCGGGACCTGGCTCGTAGATCTGAACGGGATCGCCATCGAAGTCCGGGTCGGCGAAGAGCGCCGTGGCCCCCCGGAAATCCATGATGGTGAAATACAGCTTGTTGTAGTCCTCGTTGATGCGGGTGCCGCGCCCGATGATCTGCTTGAACTCGGTCATGGACTTGATCTGTTTGTCGAGCACGATCAGCTGGCAGGTCTGGGCATCGACGCCGGTGGACATGAGCTGGGAGGTCACGGCGATGACCGGAAAGGTCGATTCCGGATCGATGAAGTTGTCGAGCTGGGCCTTGCCCTCGTCGTTGTCGCCGGTGATACGCATCACGTACCGGCTATTGGCGGCGGCCAGATCCTGATTGGCGTTGACCAGGGCCTGGCGCATGCGCTCCGCATGGTCGATGTTCTGGCAGAAGACGATGGTCTTGGCGAAGCGATCCGTCGCCTTGAGAAACTCGGTGATCTTGGCGGCGACCAGGACCGTGCGTTGTTCGAGTATCAGATTGCGGTCATAGTCGCTGTCGTTGTATTCGCGATCCTCGATGGCATGACCAAACTTGTCGGTCTGCCCCAACGCCGGTCGCCAGCCGTCCAGATCCCGGTCAAGCCCGATCCGCACCACCTTGTAGGGCGCCAGAAAGCCGTCGGCGATCCCCTGCCGCAAGGAGTAGCTGTAGAGGGGCTCGCCGAAGTAGTCGCTGTTGGAGACGTCCTTGGTTTCCTTGGGGGTGGCCGTCATCCCGATCTGGGTGGCCGCGGAGAAGTATTCGAGCACCTTGCGCCAGGCGGCATCGTCCGCGGCACTGCCCCGGTGACACTCGTCCACGAAGACCAGATCGAAGAAGTCCGGGGAGAACTGCCGGTAGATGTTCTGCTCCTCCTCGGTGCCGGTCACCGCCTGATAGAGGCAGAGATAGATCTCGAACGCCTTGTCCACCCGGCGGTGGGTGATCTTGGTCAGGGCCTGGCCGAAGGGCTTGAAATCGTTGGTCTTGGTCTGGTCGGCCAGGATATTGCGATCCACCAGGAAGAGGATGCGTTTCTTGGCGCCGGATCGCCATAGCCGCCAGATGATCTGGAAGGCGGTGTAGGTCTTGCCCGTCCCCGTGGCCATGACCAGCAGGATGCGGTCCAGGCCCCGCGCGATCGCCTCGACCGTGCGATTGATGGCGATGAGCTGGTAATAGCGCGGCGTCTTACCCGCGCCATCGTCAAAGTAATCCTGGGTAGCGACGAGGGCCTGCGATCCCGTCAACCCCTTGGCCTGGCAGTAGCGCGTCCAGAGTTCTTCGGGGGAGGGAAATTGATCCAGCGGTATCTCGCGGGTCACGGGCCCGCTGGTCACCGTGCGGTCATGCTCCAGGAAGGCGTCGCCGTTGGAGCTATAAACGAAGGGGATATCCAGCATTTCGGCGCAATCCAGCGCTTGCTGCATGCCGTCGCCGACGGCGTGATTATTGTCCTTCGCCTCGATGAGGGCCAGCGGGATGTTGGGCTTGTAATCGAGGATGTAGTCGGCCCTGCGGGCGACGCCACGCCTCACCGATTTACCGCGGACCATGACCCGGCCCTTGGTGAAATAGACCTCCTCGCGTACCTGCGTCATGAGGTCCCACTTGTCCCCGTTCGCCCCGACCAGAGCGGGCGTGATGAACTTGGTCCGAATGTCAGCCTCGGTCAGTGCCTTCTTATTCATGGGTCCTTCTCCTGCCGATCCGCCGTGTCCACCAAGGGCCATGCCCTCTTCTTGTTGCATTGCGACAGGGTAACCCCGATGAGCCATCCGGGGCGACCCAACCCTCGAACGCATCACGATCGGATCTTTCAGGGGGCCTTCCTTGGCGTCAGGGAGATCAGTCGCTCCCCCCCGACCCCAGCCGATTAGGGGGCCGGCTTGGCGGGTACGGCTGCGTCGAGACCCGCGGCAGGCGTGGCAAGGGGCAAGGCGGGAGCGGCGGCCGGTGGAGCCTGCCGCGAGGACTGGATGGGGGCCGGTGCCGGCCTGGCCGGTTGCTTGGTGGGCTTGAAGGGGGCCTGGATCTGCTCCGCGGCCTGACCCGAGGCCCCCTTGGCGGCCTCCCATTGCTCCTGGGTATAGGACTGGGTCGCCTCCCAACCCTGGGTGGTAAAGTCCTTCGTCGCCTGCCAACCCCGCTGGCTATGCGCCTTGGTCGCCTCCCAAACGCTGCTGGACTGCTGCTTGGTGGCCTCCCAACCCTGGGTAGCGGTTTCGGAAGTGGCCGAACCCACGGCGCCGGCGGCCTCCTGCACCTGGGAACCGGCCTTGGACCAGATGCTGGGGCTGGCACTCGACTTGGAGTCTGACCCGGACTGGGCCAGCAGGGGCGAGAAGGCCAGGGCCAGGCCCGCACCCAGGAACACCTGATGAAATCTCATGGACTTAACCTCCCGATCGCAAGCAATCTCAGTCTTGGTTGGCCCGCCTGGCATCGCAAAAATCTCAGCCTGGGTTGGCCCGCCTAGCACCGCCAGCCGGCCAGTAATTCCAGGCACTGGCGATTCATTTCCCAGGCCCGCTCCAGGCTGTCGGCCTCGGTGTAGGCACGCAGTTCCGGGGCGTTGCCGGAGGGACGCAGGTGGGCGATCTCGCCGCTGGCGAAGGTGATGCGTACGCCATCGGTGTTATCGATGGCGACCACGGGCCCGAAGCGCCCCCCGAACAGGACCTCCGCCGCCTTGAGGTCATTTTGGCTGTTACCGCTGTTCAGGGCGCCCAGATGCTCCCGACTGAGTTCCGTCGGAAAATCCTTGAGGCGATCGCTGGCGGTGAAGCGAGGGGGCAAGCCCGCGGCCAGGGTGGAGAGAGGGATGCCCTGCTCGCGGGCCGCCAGCAAGAGGGCGATGGCGACCAGGAGGGCGTCCCGGGTGGGCAGGGCCGGCAAGCGACGGCCCGCCCTCGTCAAATCGGTGGCGGTGAGGAAGCCGCCATTGGCCTCGTAACCGACAACGCGGGTCAAACCTTCCCCCACCAGGGTCGCCATGCTGGCAATGACATAGGGCGAGCCGATACGGGTGCGCCGGATGGCCGGAAACCAGCCGCTCTTCTCCAGGGCGGTGTTGCAACTGACGGGGGTCGCTACGCCATCGGCGCCGAGATAGCGGGCACAGAGAATCCCCGTGACATCGCCGCGCAGCCATTCCCCCCGCTCGTCGGACACCAGGGGCCGGTCGCCATCGCCATCCGTGGAGACCAGAGCCTGGTACTGGCCACTAGCCGCCCATTGCCGCCCCAGGCTGACATCCTCGGGGCGGATGGCCTCGGTATCGACGGGGATAAAGACCTCCGAGCGGCCCAGCCGGTCCACCTGGGCCCCCAGTCCGGTGAGAACATCATAGAAGGCGTCGCGGGCGACACTGGAGTGTTCGTAGAGGCCGATACTCAGGCCCGCCAGGCAGCCCGCCGGGAAGAAGTCCAGATAGCGGGCCACGTAGGCCTGATAACCGGCGGCATCCTCCGGGGGCAGCTCCCGGGCGGCGCCGGGGACCCAAGCCCCCTCCGCCGTGAAGGCACCCACGGGCAGCTCAACCACCTGGGCGCGGATGCCGGCCTCGTCCTCCTTCATGATCTCCCCGGTGGGCAGATTGAACTTGATGCCGTTCCGATCATCGGGGATGTGGCTGCCGGTGACCATGAGACTTGGCATCCCCTGGGCCATGCCGAAGGCGGCGACGGCCGGGCTGGGGATGCGACCGACATAGCGCGGTCGGTAGCCCAGATCGCCCACCGCCTGGGCACAGGCGGCCAGGATGCGGCCGGTACTGGGGCGATAATCCCCGGCCAGGGCCACCTCGCCACCCGGCTGGAGGGCGCCGCTGGCGGCGACATACTGGAGGAAGCCGAGCGTATAGGCGTAACAGACGCGGTCGGTCATCTCCACCGCCAGCCCCCGCGCCCCGCTGGTGCCGAACTGGACCCCGCTTTGGACCATCAGATCACCGATTTGCATCCTCTTTCTCCTGGCTGAGATTGATCCTGGAACGCCCCGCGCCCGGCTCGGGGCCGCAGGCCCTTGGCATCCCCCGAGACGGGATTCTAAAGGTTGGATCGGCTGGCGTCAGGGGGGCACTCGAAATTCTTGGGCCTGGGGGAAGACCCCGCGCGCGGTTGGCGCCCGCCAGCGTCAAGGTGGCGGGTCCAGCGCGGCCAGGCCCACCACTTCGTGCGCCCGGGAGGGCCCGTGTCCGCATAGCCCGGCCCGGGACGCCGCGATTCCACGCGGCAGGGGACGACAAGCCGGGCAACCAATACTAGAATGCAAGAGTCCCTGTGCCCATCCCTGTCGGATCGGTCGGGCGCCCTGCATTACCAAAATCCCAGGAGGAACTCCCCCATGCATGACAAGACCCCCTATCTGCTGTTCGCCTCGGCCGCGGCACTGAGCTTGGCTTTGAGCCAGGCGGCCCTGGCCCAGACTCCCGCCGCCCAAGCCCCGGCGGTGGTCGCCCCCCCGGCACCCGCGGTTGCGGAGACCGCCCCCCCGGCACCGGCTGCCCCGGCGGCCACCCCTGCCCCGGTCGCGCCGGCACCCGAGGCCGCGGCGCCCAGCCCGGCCCCGGTGGCCGCCACCGAGGCACCGGCGGGTGCGCCTGGCGCCAGCGCGGCGGCTGCCCATGCCGATGCCGCCGCCAAGCGGATGGAGGAGCGCCGCGCCGAAATGATGGCCAAGCGCAAACAGCGCTACGAGGAACTCCGCAAGCGTGCCGAGACGGCAGGCCTGAGCCTGCCCGAGTCGCCACCCTGGGACGAAGCGGGCTTCACGCCCCCCGAAATGCCCGAAATGCCGGAGATGCCCGCCTGGGCCAGCCACCCCGGCATGGAAGGCCTGGATCAGGAGTGGATGGCTCGCCACGAGCAGGCCATGCAGGCCATGCGCGAGCGCGCCAAGCAACGCGCCTCCGCCGAGGGTCCGGATCAGGCCCCCTGGAACATGGAGACCGCCGAGGAGCATCGCGCCCACATGGAAAAGATGCGCAATGCCACCCCCGAGGAGCGGGCGGCCCTGCGTGACCAGCATTGGGCCGAGATGCGCGAGCGGGCCGCCGCCAAAGGCGTAACCCTGCCCGAGACGCCGCCCTGGAAGGAGGCCGAGCAGCGCCGCGAGGCCAGACGGGCCCAGTGGGAGAGCTACCGCAAGATCGTCAATGAGATGTCAGCCGAACAGCGCGAGGCCGCCGAGGCCATGTTTGGCCAGCCGCCCATGCCCCCCATGCCGCCCATGGGTCGGGACATGAGCCCGCCCATGCCCCCCATGAATCGCGACATGAACCCGCCCATGCCCTATGGTCAGGATTTTGGCGCCCCACCGGCCCGGCCCTACCCGCCCGCCAACGCCAACCCAGGAATGGGTGGCCCCGGCTACCAAGGCCCAGGCCAGCCCTGGTCCGGCGGCTATCCCGCCCAAATGCCAGCGCCCATGATGATGCCCAACAGCGGTTACAACCGCTGGTAGCCCGCGGCTAGGACATCCACCCGGCTGGGTCGCCCCTCCTCGGGCACCAAACCCCGCCGGGTCTTATTAGAACGATAACGGGGACACCACTGGGAGAGTATTCGTCATGAAGATCATCCGCAATCTGCTGGCCCTGATCGGGTTAGCCAGCCTGATCGGCCTCGGCTACGCCTATGTGCGGCTAGCGCCGGCGCTCGCCGAATTCGACAGCGATTTTCCACGCGTCTATGGCGAATTGGGCCAGCGCCTTTTGGAGACGGGCGACCCGGGCGTCGCCATGATGTGGGCCGTGCCGGTGGAGGAAGGCCTGACCCCGGAAGAGGTGATCGAATCCCTCAAGAGCCTGGCCACCAGTCGTAATTTCCTCTTTGTCGGCGAGTCGCCTTTCTACAAGCAGATCAAGGCCATCACCGGGGAAGACTATCGCTATGTGAACTTCCTGTCCTTCTGCGACGCCGGGGTAGGCAAGCTGATGCTGGAATATCGCGACCAGTACAGCGGCTTTATGCCCTGCCGCATCGCCCTGGTGGAGGACAAGCAGGGGCGTCTCTGGCTTTATTCCATGAATCTGGAGCTCATGATTCATGGGGGTAAGGCCCTGCCGCCGGAACTCAAGGCGGCCGCCCTGCGGGTCAGCACCACCCTCCAGGAGATGATGCGGGGAGCGGCCAAGGGCGAGTTCTGATGGCGGCCTGGGATATACCCGGGCCGGGTGGTGTCTGGCGGGGGACGCCGTGAATACGTCCCTGTAGGCTTGACGACAGCATCCCTGCTGTCGACACCCCCGCCAGCCCCCACCCGGCCCTCCGGCGCTAGGCCGGTGAGGGACCAGCGCTGTGGGTATAGCCAGGCTGGCCATCCGGTGCCGAAGGGGGATGGGCGGGCCTGGGGGCGAAGGCCAGACGCGCTGCGAATAACTTTTAGCCCGCCACGCCCAACCATTGGTCCAGCACCTCATGCACCGGCTCTACCCCCTGGCGATCGAAGGAGGAGAAGCGTTCGACGCGGATGCGATCGCCCTCCTTCGCCACCGCCCGCCGCACCAGGTCCGCCTGGGCCATGGCGGCCCCCCGCTTGAGCTTGTCGCTCTTGGTCAGGAGCAATAGCAGGGACAGATGGGTCTCGCGGCTCCAATCCAGCATCCGCAGATCGAAGTCCGTCAGGGGATGGCGGATGTCCATGACCACCACCAGGCCAATCAGGGATTGACGATGGCGCAGATAATCAGCCATCAGATCCTGCCACTGGAGCTTGATGGCCTCCGAAACCCGGGCGTAGCCATAGCCTGGCAGATCCACCAGGCGGCGGCCCTCGCCGGTTTCAAAGAAGACGATCTGCTGAGTGCGCCCCGGGGTCTTACTGGTGCGCGCCAAGTGCCGCTGATCGCAAATAGTGTTGATGGCGCTGGACTTGCCGGCATTGGAACGGCCGGCGAAGGCCACCTCGCGCCCCGTGTCCTCGGGGGCCTGATCGAGGCGCGCCACGGCGCGCAGGAAGGCGGCTTGCCGATAGTGGCTATTCATACGCCTTGGGTCCCGGCCAGGGCCTGGTCGTCGCGACACCAATGGCCTGACCGGCCACCCCACTTCTCCACCAGGCTTACCGACTCGATACTCATGCCCTTGTCCACCGCCTTACACATGTCATAGATAGTCAGGAGGGTGACCTGGACCGCGCACAGGGCCTCCATTTCCACGCCGGTCTGGCCCAAAGTCTCGACCCGGGCCCGACAGCGCACCCGGGCGGTCTCCCGCTCCGGCTCCAGATCGACCCGAATGTGGGTCAGGGCCAGGGGGTGGCAGAGGGGCACCAGATCCGCGGTGCGTTTGGCCCCCATGATGCCGGCGACGCGGGCGATACCCAGCACGTCCCCCTTCTGATGACCACCCGTCAGGATCAGCTCCAGGGTCGCGGGCAGGAGGCGTATCCAGCCCTCGGCGATGGCCGCGCGGCGGGTCGCGGGCTTGGCGCCCACATCGACCATGCGCGCCTCGCCGGCCTCGTTGAAATGGGTCAGTTCCGTCATGGCTGGGCTGGCGCTCCCGC
>JADZBU010000051.1 GCA_020851955.1 Chromatiaceae bacterium
AAGACCCCCAGGTGGTGAAACAGATCGCCCAAAGCTGGAAGGGCGCCCTGCTGGCCTGGGACCCTGTCAAACAACAGGCCGCGTGGCGGGTCGATTACCCCACGGCCTGGAACGGCGGCACGCTGGCGACGGCCGGCAACCTGGTTTTCCAGGGCACGGCTGACGGGCGCGCGGTCGCCTATGCGGCCGATTCCGGCAAGGAACTGTGGTCCAGCCCGGTGAACTCCGGCGCCATGGCCGGCCCGGTGACCTACAGCGTCAGGGGCGAGCAGTACGTCAGTTTCATGGTCGGCTGGGGCGGCTCCTTCCCCAACATCACTGGCCCCCTGTCGCTGGGGGCCAGGGTGAAGCCCGAGGCCCGTGTCGTCACCTTCAAGCTGGGCGGCCAGGCGACGCTGCCGCCCGCCCGGCAGGCCGCCCTTGCCCTGCCTCCCCTTGAGGCCGTCAAGGCGGACACCAGCCAGTTGCAGATCGGCCGCAGCCTGTTCAATGGCCTGTGTGCCAACTGCCACGGCCTGAATGCCGTCAGCGGTGGCGTGGTGCCCGATCTGCGCTACCTGAGCCCGGACAAGCACAAGCTCTTTCCCGGCATCGTCTATGGCGGACGTACCAGCCGGGGCATGCCTTCCTTTTCGGGTGGGCTCGGGCAAGAGGACGTGGAACGCATCCGGCAATACATCCTCTACCGCGCCCACGGGCTGAAGGCCGAGCAAGAGGCGTCCTCTTCGTCTCGGTGACATCATCCGCCATCCGCCTGGTCTGCACGGCCGGGCGTCTTCCCCGGCCCCGAACGCCGGCGAATGACTGAGGGTGCGGGCTCGCGCCTCGACCGGATATACTTGCGTCTTTGGCGGCAGCAGGATGTGGCCGCCTTCCTTTTTCAGCTGACCTGCAAGCCCGGGAAATTTTTGGGTTTGCAGGTCAGGTCATTGATTATATGGAAGGCGCGTTGCGCCAGGACGAGCCGATCCAGGCGCTTAGGCGGCGAGTGGAGCGGAATCCTGGTCAACGGCATTTCAGGAGAGACATATGGCTTCGGTCAACAAGGTGATTCTCATCGGAAACCTGGGCAAGGACCCGGAAACCCGCTATGCCCCGAGTGGCGACGCGATCTGCAACATAACCCTGGCCACCACCGACACCTGGCGTGACAAGGCCAGTGGCGAGAAGCGTGAAGCCACCGAAGGGCATCGGGTGGCGTTCTTCGGCAAGCTTGCCGAGATTGCCGGGCAGTACCTGCGCAAGGGCAGTGCGGTTTACGTCGAAGGCTCCCTGCGCACCCGCAAGTGGCAGGACAAGGACGGCCAGGACCGTTACACCACCGAGATCCGTGCCGACGAGATGAAGATGCTCGGCAGCCGTCAGGGCATGGGCGGCTCAGATGCACCGTCCCGCAACGAGGGCAGCTTTGGTGGTGCGCCTTCCGGCGGCGCGGGCCCCCGGGACAGCGGCGGCCGTGATGGTGGTGGCTATGGTGGCGGCCGGGATTCCGGTTATGGTGGCGGTGCCCCCGCGCCGGCCAGCGCCCCGGCGCCCAAGAAGCCGGCCGCTGGCGGTTTTGGTGATTTTGACGACGATATCCCCTTCTGAGATATACCTAAGCGGTTGATGTAATCAAACCCGGGCAGGCTTATGGCTTGCCTGGGTTTTTTGTTGTTTACGTTTTTCTGGGTTGTGCTAAATTTGCTGTGTAGGGTGTACCGATATTTTTATGTTAATAAATTGTGTCTGTGCGATTTACTGATCTCGAGTAGCCGCAAGCCTGAAGGGCGCGCAGCCGCAAGGCGGCGGAGGGAGCATGGCGAGAAGCGGGAGATCGTTTGACAGTGCGTTCCTGGAGCGACTTCGAGGAATCGCTGTTCTCGATGCGCTGAGTCGTTTGGGCTTGTACTGGAAACTTGATCCGGACTTTCAGCCAGTGAGGAACGCCAATACGAGGCGGCTTTAGGTGACCGTTGGATCGAATGTGGTCGAGTTGCTACTTAAAGATCAGAAGTGGTAAGACCCCAGAGTAGATGTTGGTGGAGGGGGTTCCATCGATTTGGCGATGCATCTGCTAGGTCTTAGTTTCGTTGATGCTGTGAAAGCATTGTCCAGCCATTCAATTGAGGAGCGTCACACGTGACTCAGTCCAGGTACCAGGTTAAGACAGTCGTAGCTGCTAACGGTGAGCGGTTGCCGATGCTTTTAGGGTCGGATGGTTTGCCGTTGTTTGAGCCTACGCTCTTCGCGTTGACAGAAATTAGGGCCAAGAATCGAGCCGCTAATACCATTGGCAATTCATTACGGGGAATCTTGATCTTCTATTTGTTCCTTGATCTAAACGGCATTGACCTAAGACGGCGCTTAACCGCGGGTCAGTTGTTCTCAATGGGGGAGATCGAGGACTTAGTGAGGCTATGTAGGTTGCCTATTGAGAATATTGTTGCGGCGTCTATTAAAGAAGAGGCTACATCAGTTAGAGGTCCAGTAGTTTCAATGGAGAAGTTTCGTCAACGTGTGGCTTCTGAAGTCGTCAGAGAGATAGCTCCGACGTTCGCCGCAACTCGGTTGCGCTGTATTCGTGATTACCTGAAATGGCTCGTTTCGGATACATCGTCACGGGTTGGTGTCGGGAGTGAGTATCGAACTGCGATTGAGGCCACTGGGCGGTTTGTGGTTGGTGCGATTGATGCGCGACTCCCCGCGGGTGATAGCCGAGGAAAGTTGGGGGAAAGAGAGGGGCTAGCTCCGGATTCGGTAAAGGAGCTACTTCGCGTAATTGATCCGGGCTCCCCGGATAATCCTTGGAAAGACGAACATTCTCGATTTCGCAATGAATTGATTATTCTCTGGCTTTTTTACCTAGGTATGCGGAGAGGTGAGCTGCTTGGTGTTCGTGTTTCTGATATTGATTTTCGGAAGGGTTCAGTTATCGTCGCTAGGCGCGCCGACGACCCAACAGATCCACGCAAGGTTCAGCCCAATGTCAAAACTAGGGCACGTGAGATTCCTTTGTCCCCGTTGCTTCAGGATAAGACTAACGCTTACGTAGGGCGGTTTCAAGTCTGAAGTGCAACACCGGGTTGAAAGTTCATGATT
>JADZBU010000052.1 GCA_020851955.1 Chromatiaceae bacterium
ACCTTGAGCCTTGTCCGCTCCCTAGGGATTTCTTATACTTGCCGCTTGATGCCGATGTAGCTCAGCTGGTAGAGCAACTGATTCGTAATCAGTAGGTCGAGAGTTCGAATCTCCTCATCGGCTCCATTTTTCAAAGGGTTACGTTACTTTTTCTCGGCCGTCACCGGCGGCCGTGACTAAAACGTGACTCTCCCGGTCGAGTACCGCTACAGCCCGCCGCACGTTGTCTGGCGACAAGTGAGCATATTTTTCGGTCATGGTGATCGTGCTGTGACCCAGAAGGTCCCTCACCTCAGGGAGTGCCACGCCGGCGCTCACCAGCCAGGCAGCGCAGGTATGGCGTAGATCGTGGATGCGAAAGTCTTCGATCCCCACCTGGTGGCAGGCCGTTGCAAAGCTTTTCTTGACGCTTTGTAGGCGTTGCCCCGTCGCGCTGGCGAACACCCAAGGGGTGTCCGGGCAATGCGTGGCCCGAAAGTTGGCCCTGGATAGCAGTGCTCGGTACGCCTCGTTGTTGAGCGGTACGCTCCGTCGCTTTCCCGCCTTGGTGTGAATGCCCTCCAAATGGATCAGGCGCTGCTGCAGATCGACGCGCGCCCACTCCAACCCCAGGAGTTCTCCGCTCCGACATCCTGTGTGCAGCGCCAGCGCGATGAAGTCCGCCAAATGCGGCGCCCGGGAGGCCTCTCCCGCCGCTGCGATCAGACGATCTGCTTCCGCATAGGCTATCCAGCGGATGCGCGCCTCCGGCTCCCGGAGCTTCCGCCCTCGCGTCGGGTTTGGGAGCGTTTCCAGCTGCTCCTTGTTGTAGAAGTTGATGGCTGCTGACAGCACCGATAGCTCTCGGTTGATCGTTGCGTTCGCCACACCCTCTGCGATGCGCCGGTTGACATGGGCGCGGATATCCAGCGGCGTCAGTGTGCGCAGATCCCGACCCGCCAAGCTGGTCTGCCACTGCCGGGTATGGAGCTTATCGTCCCGGTGGCTGCGCTTGATAGCGGCGGTTGCTTGGAGAAACGCCACCATCACCTCCTCAAATGAGACGGGGGGAGGCGCATCCCAGTGCTTCTCCTGATGCGCCTCCAGCTTCCACTTCGCTAGGAGCGCCTCGGCTTCCTTGCGGTCGGCAGTCCCAGTAGATCGGCGAGTTCTCTTGCCGCGTCCGTCGACGAAGCTCGCCCAGTACATTTTTGAGTCCGGCCGTTGGTAGAGGCCGTCCTGATCGTTGCGTCTTGGCATATGCGTTGCCCTCTTGATGAGTCACGCACACCCAACCCCACGCACTGCTGATTATAGCATGTATTTGATAATGAATTAAGATACTTAGCAAGATCCGGCTCACGTATTCGAGGGCTGCGGCGAATGTAGACGGCAGGCAATTCACCATCACCGACCATCCGGCGCACCGTCCGCACACTGACCCGCAGGCGGTCGGCAACCTCCTGGTAAGGTAGCAATGCGTACGCGCTCAACTCATGGCTGACGCTACCGTCGTAATCTTCAGGGCTGTTCCGGGCTGACATTCTGGGTGGCGCGACGCTGACTGTTCGTGCATCCCATGCTAAAGAGCCGCCCCGCACCAACAAACAGCCCGTTTGCAGGCAACTTTGTTCAGCGAGCCCGGATCGGCAAGACAGGCCCCAGTCTGGGAGCAAGAAAACGATCAGGTCCCGTTGCCCCGACGAGGCCCCGGTAACGACCTCTTCCCCCACCACCTCACCCACAGCCGCATGCATTCGGGCGCGCGTTAGTCACGGTTCCCGCCTTCCTTGTGTATTTCTGACAAATGTTTCGTGACCCTCTCGGCGGTGTCACGCTGAAACAAACTTCCCGGTTCTACCTTTCCCAACAATTCTGTCTTGAGTTGACTTTTATCTGTGCCCTCAGGAGAGGCCCGCTCAATATTGCGCTTAACACTCGCTTCTGACGGCTTAAAGCCCATAATTTTCATAAGATCGTAAATGATCTTGGGATGGTCCTTAATGATCTCCTTGGGCACAACACTATTCAGCACTCGCTCGGCCATAGCGTTTAATGCGCTTGCCTCACTTGCTGGCGTTGGGTCACTACCTCCTGCACGGCCCCCCACCTTAAACTCATTCTCAAATAGCTGCCCCATCAATTCTTGGGGTTTGACAATCCCGCTCTGTCTATGTACGACGTCGCTGAACTCCTTGTTATCGGCAATGGCATTCAAGATGAGGATGAAATAGTCGTCTGGCAGTTTTAGTTTATCACTTGCCCACCTTAAGTGTTTTTGGGCAAGTGAAAAAACAGCCGTCGGCTCTTCGCCTTTTTCTGCATCGCACTTCCTATTTTTATTGTACTGTTCAAGACACCCATCTATCAATTTAAGATTTCTTGCTGATGCTGTGCTTACTTTGCCTGCTTTCCTTAAGGATAAATTCATCAGTGTATAAAAAACCCGGTAAGCGTCCTCTTGCCAAGTAAGAGAGTGTTCTGGGCTATTGTGAATTTCATTTAATAAATTTTTAAAAACCACTGAGTTGATAAAGGGGAAAGACTTACTGATTTCCTTTCCTTTGTCTTTACATGATAAAAACTGCTGCCGTAAATCAGCATAACTTTCCTCGATTTTACGGGTGGTTTTTCCCTCGTAGAATTTTGATACCTCCGTGTCGCTATCAATCTCATTCCTGCTCGTGTCGTTGGACTTTGATCGTTGACTGACGCCGGCAGGGGCTTGTCCTTTTTCGAGCAATTTTTTATCTACGTAAAGATCTGCAAGCTCATCGAACAAGCGATCTTTGTACAACGTTATAAGCTCGTCGATGGTGGATGGTTCAGTCGCAATCATTGGTTCCGTTCGGGTTTGTGCTTTCTCCTCGCCTTGAAGCTCGAAAAAGTGATTGAGAATCGACTGCACCAAGTTAGGGCAGTCTGCTCGTTGGGTGACCACCGAGTGCGTGAAACTCACGAATTGCTCTGATTGCACGAACTCGTTGTCCTGGTACAGCGGGCTGTCCCGCAGTGCTTGCACGATTGTTTCGACTAGCTTGCTCACGACGAAGACCTCAAAACAAATGTGGTTGGGAATCAGCTGTATGTTGGTACGACCTATACCCACACAATCGCAGCTACCAGACGGCGACCGTCTTCAGGGGGCATCACGCCCTCCTCAGGCAGCCCGGTGGCGTCTTAAGCAAGGTGGGTGCTGGCGTTGAGGGATAGCGTCTGCGGACCCGATGGTTTGCTGCATGGGGCTAGGAAAACCACACGGTGAGACATCGTGCTACAGCCGAGTAACCTGTGAAGTATACCCCCGGGACGGCCGTGCGTAAGGACATCGTCATGATACGTCATGGTGGTGGGGTCTGTCGGTGATATTCGTCGGTCGATCTGGCTGATCCGAAGAATCAAATTTAAATGAGAAATGAATTTTATGACACATGAATTGACACGCAACCAATGTTCTGTCCTGAAAATCAAAATCAACTTGATACCAGGAATTTCCTCGCAAGTGATAACCACTTGTCCCCAAACCATCCCGTTAAGCACCTATATTTAGGAGTAAGATCATGAGAAGAAGAGCTTTAATTCCTGGGTCCAGAAAGGCGATCCGGAGTCAACCAAACAAGAGTACCCCGCAACCCGTCGCAACACGTTCAGCACAGGATCGGCAAGAGGAGGCACTTGATCAGCCACATCTATCTTTTACTACCATCGAGTCGATACAGCCCAAAAAATTGAATAAGCTGTTTACGTGGAAGGATGGAGAGCTCCAAAAAACAGCGCAAGCACACTTGACGGAAGGCATAGCGAGAACTACAACTGTCAAAAACCTGCCGGATTTTCAAGAGTACCTTGACGAACTCCCCCCCAATACCGCCCTGGTTTACGGCGTGATGGGCAGGGCGTCAGCCCGAATCGTCACTCAGCGGGATCACGATGGCAGCGATGACAATACCATCACCCGGACTCGAGATTATTTCAACTATCCACAGGGTCCGGGTTTCTTCATGCTCGATATTGAAGAACCCAAAGGAATGGGCCCCGAGGAATTCATCGCTTACTTCCGATCCACAGTACCCGCGCTGAAGAGTACCCCGACACTCTGGCGCGCTTCCTCCTCTTCGGGCCTCATCCTGCCCGATGGCACCGAGAAGGGTGTGCAGGGTTTTCGCCTCTATATCCCCGTCCAGAATGCTTCGCTGATCCCAAACGCGGCCAAGGCTTTGGAAAATTGTTTATGGGCTGCTGGCGCAGGCGAAATCAAAATCAGCATATCCGGTAACCCGTTAAAGCGGACCATGTGCGACTTCACGGTCTATCAACCCGAGCGGCTGGATTTCACGGCAGCGCCAACCCTCGGAGAGGGTCTACGCCGTGATGTACCGGCATCATTTATTGACGGCGACCCCGACGCCCGCTACGACTTACGCCAACTGATCGCCGCCGCGACCCCTGCGGTAGAGGCCCGGGCCAAGGACAACTACAACAAGCAGCTTGCGGAAAAGAAGCCTGAAATCGAGAAGATACGCGAGACGTGGATCAAGGATCGGGCCCCCCAGTATGCGGCTAAGGCCAAGATTAGTCGCGACCAGGCCAGCCACCACCTCAAGAAGGTTGTGGAGGAAGGGATCCTGCCACGCGACTACCCCTTGATCACCGAAGATGGACAGGAGATCACCGTCGGCGAAGTGATGGACCACCCCAATGAATGGCATGGTCGTCGGTTTCGTGATCCAGAGGAGCCCGACTATCGGGGTGATTCGCGGATTTCCTGGCTTAATTCCCTCGCTGATCGACCCTACCTCTACAGCCTGATCCCTACACACACTTGACTCCGTACCCCCCGCCTCCTAGACTCCTCACCCATGAGAGTCTGCGGCCAATGGTTTGACACCCCCCTGCGCGAGCGCATCATGGGCGCCGTGCGGCAAGAGCCCGCCATCAGCCGGCGCTCCCTGGCGGAGCGGGTGTGTGACTGGCTGGGCTGGCGCAATCCCCGGGGCGAGCCGTGCCTGGGCAGTGCCCGCCGGGCGCTGGCTGAACTCCACCGGCGCGGCGCCGTGGCGTTGCCGGCGGTGGCTCCCTTTCCGGCGCCCCCCCAGCCCCCCGCCCCGGCACCCGCCGCCGCGGTGCCAGCGGCCGAGGTCGACGGCGACCTGGCCATGCTGGGCCCCCTCGCCCTCGTGGTGGTCACCACGGCGGCGGAACGGGCCACTTACCGCCAGCTCATGGCCCAACACCCCCTGGGCGATCAACCCCTGTGCGGGGCGCAGCTGCGCTACCTCTTCCACAGCGACCAAGGCTATCTGGGCGCCGCCGCCTGTCAGTCGGCCAGCTTCGCCCTGAAAGATCGCGACCAATGGATCGGCTGGGATGAGGCCACCCGCCGCGGCAACCTCGCCCGCGTGGTGGCCAATGCCCGCTTCCTGATCTTGCCGGGGGTGCGGGTACCCCACCTGGCCTCGCACCTGTTGGGCCAGCTGGCCCGGCGCCTGCCCGCGGACTGGGCGGCGCGCTATGGCGTGCGGCCCCTGCTCCTGGAGACCTTCGTCCATCCCGACCACGCGGGCACCTGCTATGCGGCCGCCGGCTGGCAGTGTCTCGGCCAGAGCGCCGGCCGCCGGGACGGCGTGCCGAAGGCCCTGTGGGTGCGCCCCCTGGTGGACGATGCTCGCCGGCAACTGCGCCTGGGGCCGGCGCGGCGGCCCGCCGAGCGCCCCCAGACGCCCGCCCACTGGGCCGAGGCCGAGTTCGGCGGTCTTAAAGTCTGGGATGTCCGCCTGAAGCAACGCCTGTATCAACTCGCGGAGGACTTCTGGGGTGACGCCCAGTCCCGCAGCCTCACCCGCCGCTGCGCCGACCGGGCCCGGACGGTGGCGGCCTATCGTTTCTTCAAAAACCCCCGGATCAACATGCAGCTCGTACTCGGCGCCCATCGTGAAGCGGTCATCGCCCGCATGGGCGCCCAGCCCCTGGTGCTGGTGCCCCAAGACACCACCACGCTCAACTACACCGGCCATCGCGATAGCACGGGGCTGGGGCCGATCGGGACCAAGACCGCGGGCGGCCCCGTCGGCCTGGTGCTGCACCACAGCCAGGCCTTCACCCCCGACGGGGTGCCGCTGGGGGTGGTGAGCGCCGAGTGCTGGGCGCGCGACCCCGCGGCCCATCAGACCCGCCGGGCACCCGCGGAGCGGGAAAGCGGCAAGTGGCTCGCGGCCTACCAGACCCTGGCGGACCTCGCCCCCCAAGTGCCGCAGACCACCCTGGTGAGCATTGGCGACCGCGAGGCCGACCTGTTCGAACTGTTCGCACTGGCACGCGATCCCCAGAGCCCGCGCCTGTTGGTGCGGGCCAACCGGGGCCGGCAGCGCCAGGTGATGAGCGCTGATCAGCTCACGCCCTTGTGGGACCATCTGGGTGGTCTGGCGGTGGCGGGGCGCCTGGCGCTGCAGCTGCCGCGCCGTGGCGCCCAAGCGGCGCGCACCGCCGCGCTGGAGCTGCGCTTTGGGCCGGTAACGCTCAAACCACCCGGGGCTCTGCAAGAAAGCCCGCTCCCGCTGTGGGCGGTGTCCCTGCGGGAGGCGGCGCCGCCCGCGGGGGTGGCGGGGGTAGAGTGGCTGTTGCTGACCAATGTCGCCACCACCACCCTGGCCGAGGCCCAGGAGCGGGTGCGCTGGTATGGCGCGCGCTGGGGCATCGAGGTGTTGCATCGCACCCTCAAGACCGGCTGCCAGATCGAGGAGCGGCAACTGGGCTTTGCGGCCCGCCTGGAAAACTGCCTGGCCATCGATCTGGTGGTGGCCTGGCGCATCTACTATCTGACGATGCTGGGGCGGATGGACCCCGAGGCGCCCTGTACGCTGTTCTTCCAGGAGCCGGAGTGGAAGGCGCTCTATACCTGGTACCACCACACCACTCTCTTGCCAGATCAGCCACCCACCCTCCAAGAGGCGACCCGCTGGATCGCCATCAAGGGGGGCTTCCAGGGGCGCAAGGCCGACGGCCATCCGGGGGCGGAGGTGCTGTGGCATGGCTTGCAGCAGTTGGACGTGGCCATCGAGATGTACCTCATCTACCATCCCGAGGAACGGGTGGGGTGGCGCGATGAGTACCCGCCGGGGTATCTGCGGCCGCTGCCGGAGGATACTTCTTGAGGGGGGGATGGACTCAAGTGTGTGTAAAGATCAG
>JADZBU010000053.1 GCA_020851955.1 Chromatiaceae bacterium
CTGCTGCCCGCCTCGGTGGTGGCCGAGAGCCTGGACGAAAAAATCGCCGAGATGGAGGATCGCGAGGCGCGTACCGTCGGCCGCAAGGAGCGCCGTCAGTTGCGCGATGAGGTCATGCTGGATCTCCTGCCCCGCGCCTTCACCCGCTCGCGCCGGGTCTGCGCCTATCTGGACCGCCAGTCCGGCTGGCTGCTGGTGGACGCCGCCAGCGCCAAGGCCGCCGAGGAGGTGGTCGATCTGCTGCGCGAGACCCTGGGCTCCCTGCCCGTGCATCCCCCCCGTCCCTCCCAGCCGCCCGAGTTGCTCATGACCCGCTGGGTCACCGAGGGGGAACTGCCCATGGGCCTGGAACTGGGGGACGAGTGCGAGTTGCGCGACGCCCAGGACGAGCGCGCCCTGGTGCGCTGCCGGGGTCATGACCTGGCCTGCGAGGAGATCTCCACCCATCTGCGCTCCGGCAAGCAGGTCACCAAGCTCGCCCTCGACTGGCGCGAAAACCTCGCCTTCGTCCTCCAAGAGGACCTGTCCCTCAAGCGCCTGCGCTTCGCCGATGAGTTGCTCGAAGCGGGCCTGGACCAGGGGCAGGAGGACGAGGCCGCCCGCCTCGACGCCGAATTCATCCTCATGACCGGGGAGTTGCGTGGTCTGCTGGAGCGTCTCGCGGAGGTCTTCGCCCTGGCGGGCGGCAGCGAGGGCGACGGCCAGCCGGCCCCCTTTTAGACCCCGTAATAGCCCCGATACCAGTCCACGAAGCGCGCTATGCCGGTCTCCACCGCCGTGTCCGGCTTATAGCCCGTGTCCCGCACCAGGTCCGAGACCTCGGCGTAGGTGTCGGGGACATCGCCAGGTTGCAGGGGCAGCAGGATCTTTTCCGCCTTTTTGCCCAGGCATTCCTCCAGCACCTCGATGTAACGCAGCAGCTCCACCGGGTGCTGGTTGCCGATGTTATAGATGCGGTAGGGCGCGGTGCTGGTGGCGGGGTCGGGGGCGGCGCCGTCCCAGCCGGGGTTGGGGGCGGCGGGGCGGTCGAGGACGCGGATCACCCCCTCGACGATGTCATCGACGTAGGTAAAGTCGCGGCGATGGTGGCCGTAATTGAAGACCTCGATGGGCTCGCCGGCCAGGATGGCGCGGGTGAACTTGAACAGGGCCATGTCCGGCCGGCCCCAGGGGCCATAGACGGTGAAGAAGCGTAGCCCCGTCGCCGGCAGCCGGTAGAGGTGGCTGTAGGTGTGGGCCATGAGTTCGTTGGCCTTCTTGCTGGCGGCATAGAGGCTCAGGGGGTGGTCCACGTTGTGGTGGACGGAAAAGGGCATGGCGGTATTGGCGCCATAGACCGAACTGCTGGAGGCGAAGACCAGGTGCTCGACCCCCTGATGGCGGCAGCCCTCCAGGATGTTGGCGAAGCCGGTGAGGTTGGTGTCCACGTAGGACATGGGGTTCTCGATGGAATAGCGCACCCCGGCCTGGGCGGCGAGATTCACCACCCGTTGCGGCCGGTACTCGGCGAAGGCGGCGGCGATGGCCTCGCGGTCCTGGATGTCCAGGCGCAGGTCGGTGTAGCCCGGCTGGTCCAGGGTGCGGGCCAGACGCGCCTGCTTGAGGCCCACGTCATAATAGTCGTTGAGGTTGTCGATGCCGATGACCTGGTCGCCACGGGCGAGCAGACGCAGGGAGAGAGCGGAGCCGATAAAGCCGGCGCTGCCGGTGACGAGTACTTTCATGAGGGGCCTCGAAGTTTGAACCAACCAATTAATGAGAGATGGGCGTGCGCTGGTTACTCGCCGACAATCCTTGACACCATGAATTTCAAGCGGCTACTCCAAAAAGAGCGCCCACTCCAGCGGTCAATGCCATTGCCAACGCCCCCCAGAAAGTGACGCGTGTGACAGACGCAATCACGGGGGCACCCCCTGTGCGTGCGGCCAGGAAGCCCAACAGCGCGAGAAAGAAGAGTGAGCTACCTGCGACACCCCCCATTAGTGCGGAATCTGGGAGCAAAAGGACCATCATCAGCGGTAGGGCCGCGCCCACGGCAAAGGTACCCGCCGAGGCGAATGCGGCTTGCACGGGTTGTGCGGCCAAAGTGTCGGATATACCCAGCTCATCTCGCCCATGTGCGGCAAGTGCGTCATGCTGCATTAATTGGGTGGCAACTTTCGAGGCCAGCGCCTCATCCAGCCCGCGCTCCACATAAATGGCCGCCAGTTCCGCGTGTTCCTGCTCTGGGTTCTCAGCCAACTCCTTGCTCTCCCGAGCCAGATCCGCGCGTTCGGTATCGGCTTGTGAACTGACCGAGACATATTCCCCAGCAGCCATTGACATGGCGCCGGCGACAAGGCCGGCAACTCCCGCAATCAGGATACCCTGAGTGCCCGCGCCGGCTGTTGCGACGCCCAAGATCAGGCTGGCGGTAGAAACGATACCGTCGTTTGCGCCAAGAACAGCGGCACGGAGCCAGCCTGTTCGGTGTGTTCTGTGCCTTTCATTGTGTCTCATTAGGGCCTACCGCGTAATGGGGGTTTAATTGGGACGCCCAACGATCTGACTAAAGCGGACGCGACACTGCCGATGCCGGGGTCACACTATAACGCTTATGGCGCGCATCGCTTTCGAGCTAAGTGTTAGCTTCCGGTTTTTCTGAAAAGATATTTTGGTCCAGGGTTGAGCAGTGGCCGTTCGGACTTTCTTTCGCGTTCGCGAAGTGCCGCAACGATCCTATTAAGATCATGCCCAAAAATCGTAGCATGCTCTTCCCGGTACTTGCGTACCTCGGCGACGATAGGGTCTTCAATCATCGGAATTCCCCCCAAGCTCATCAGGCGAACAAAGCAGGGCAGGTATAGCCAAGAGATTCCATAACCTTGAAAATCCTTCTCTTGGCCTCTGCGTTATTGATATATTTGAAGTTTCAGGTAAGGAGGTAGTCAGCATCTTGTGTTTGCCAGGACCCTGGCTATGGCGGGGCGACCACCCGCAGCACGGAAACACCAACCCTGCGTCCAGGTTCTTGGGCCGCGGATCCACGTCATCAGCCGTCCGACGGTAGCCTTCCGCGGAAAAGGGCTTGCGCGCCGGCCCGACCCCACCCATATTTACAGGCAGTCACCGGCTCTAGGTCCGGTGAATCGCGATCAACTCCTTACCCCATTACCGCTTGACTGGAGTCAAACCCATGGCGAACGAAGGCTATCACGAACCCGTCGCGGAACTCTCCGACGCCACGCGCGACATGCACCGGGCCATCATCTCCCTGATGGAGGAACTGGAGGCCGTTGATTGGTACAACCAGCGCGTGGATGCCTGCAAGGATAGCGAACTCAAGGCCGTCCTGGCCCACAACCGTGATGAGGAAAAGGAGCACGCCGCCATGGTGCTGGAGTGGATCCGGCGTCGAGACCCGGCCTTCGATCACGAATTGCGCGACTACCTCTTCACCAACAAGCCTCTCACTCACGAGAAGGCGGCACATTAGCCCCATTTTACGGTCCTGTCACGGACACCGGTGGCGCCTCGCTATGCGTACCGAGGGCCGGTGTCGCGGGCGGCGCCAGGGATGGCTGCTCCTCCGTAAACCAGACCTGAAGCCTTGACTCCCCCGCCGGCCACTGGCCTTTGAGGCGGTTGCTGGGCTCGTTCCCGGTGAAGGCGAGGTAGCCATACTTGCCGTAATGTGGCAGCTTGCGCGCCAGGCCAGGGAGGGCCGTGGGGGTAGCGGTGGCGATTAGTCCCAAGGGGCGGCCCGCCTCCTCCCGGACCAGGGTCAGGCTGGTGTCTTCGCCCTCCATGACCTGACTGTCAATCTCAAGCCGGCGCGCCTCGGGATCCAGGCCAAAGGGCTGTGCCGTCAGTGCGGTCACAAAGCGATTCCGCCAGCCCAGCAGCCAAACGGGCCTGTCCTCCGGCAGCCGCTCGATCTCGTCATCCCTCACCACTTCCCAGCCCGGAGTATCCCTCGTCCAACTCTCGGCGAGTTGGCGATAGCCGCTGGCCAGCGCCTCGGCCTCCGCCGCGGGCAGGACCATGAGGCCCCGGGGGGCGCCAAGGAGACTGCTCAGGCTGGGCGGGTTCTCCCCCGGTGCCAGGTGGCGAAAGAGATCGAACTGGGGGTCCAGGGCCAGGCGCAGGGGCGGGCCGGTGAGCTCGATCACGAAGTCGGCGGCGCGCCCCTCCAGGGGGAGGCGGTGCTGGATCAGGCCGCCATCCTCCAGGTGGACCAACAGGGGCACGGTCAGGGGGAAGGGGGCCTCGGGCTGGGTCTGTTCCACGCGCCCCCGGAGCTGGAAGCCGCTGGCGACGGGCTCCAGGGTCACCCCGGTCAGGGCCAGATCCGGAGCCCCGGCGCGCTGGGTCCAGGGCTCGAAAAAGCCCTTCAGGTCCCGGCCGCTGGCCTGCTCGAAGGCGAGCCTGAGCTGGTCGTAGCCCGCCGTGCGAAAGCGGTTGTCGCGGTAAAAGGCTTGCAGGCCCGCGCGAAAGGCGGCATCGCCCAGGTCGCGGCGCAGCATGTGGAACAGCATTAGGCTCTTGCCATAGCCGATGGCCTGGGACGCCGCACCGTGGCGGCCCTGGAAGGCCTGGAGTGGAAAGTCCTCGCCCGCTTGAACATAGTCCGCGTAGGCCTGGAGGCTGTCGCGGCGATAGGCGGCCCCCTGGCCCTCTCGCTCCTTGAGTAGGTGGTCCGCCATGTAGGCCGTCAGACCCTCGCTCCAATTGCCCGTCCCGTAATCGATGAAGACGCTGTTGCCCCACCAATTATGCAGAATCTCGTGGGGATAAGAGCTTTTGAGGATGAAGGGCAGGCGAATGACCTGGGGGCCCAGCAGGGTGAAGGAGGGCATGCCGTAGCCCGTCTCCCAGAAATTCTCCACCAGGGCAAATTTGGCGTAGGGGTAGGGGCCGATGAGGTCGCTATAGAAGGTCAGGTAATCCGCCGTGGCGTCGAGGTAGCGCTGGGCCAGCTCCGGGTCCGGTTTGCGCAGATAGACCTGGGCCTCGCCGTGGGCCGTCGGCTGGCGATAGGCGACGAAGGGGGCGGCGATGAGATAGATGTCATCCTGGGGCTGGTCCTCGCGCCAGCTCATGCGGGCGCCCTCGTCGGTCGCGACGGCGTTGGGTCCCGCGCCTTGGGCAATGGCGGTCCAGCCGGAGGGCAAATCCACCTGGAGTACAAAGCGCTGCAGGCTGTCCGGAAAGTGGGGATACCAGCCGCTGTTACCATCCAGGACGACCCCGTCCGGGCTGATGATGCCGCGGGTCCATTGCCGCGACCGGCCCATCCCTTCCTCGGCCCGCTGCAAGTCACCGCGCATGGGGCCGGCATAGCGCAGGGTGATGGGCCCGGCCCCCTGCCGGCGCAGGCGAAAGACCTCTCCGCTATCCCGGGAGCCGAGGCTTGCGAGGTGCGCCTCCCCCGCTACCACCTGGGGATTCAGACCCTGGTGCAGGATGAAGGTCCAGTCGTCCTGGCCCGCCGGCAGGCTCAGGGTATCCGTGACGGCCAGCGTCCCCTGGTCCGGCGCCAGGCGCGCCTCGATGTCATGGCCGATCAGGGGCTGGGCCCGTAAGCCCAGGCTGGTCATCAAAAGCAGTGTCGGAACAAGCCATCTAAGGGTCATGGGCGCTCCCGGGGTGGTCCCGTGATGCATTAAATCATTGGCTTCATCGTCATGGCGAAGACAGGCCTCCTAACGTCGGCCCATCACGCCATGCCTTTTCGAGGCACGGCCTTGCTGGCGGGAAGCCGGAAGGGTAGGGCTATAACTTGCTCAGCACCCTCATGGCTTGTGCCTCGCAGCCCTGTTTGACCATCCAGGCCACCAGTGCCGTCGGATTGGTGGGCGTTGTCGCCGCCTTGTGTACCAGCAGGCTGACGGGCCTGTCTCCCCGTTGCAACCGATAGCGCTTGCCGTCCTCGAAATAGCGGGCCGGGACCGACAACTCGGCCTGACGGGCGGGCCAGGTGAAGGTGGCGAGGGTGGCCCCCTGTTCGTCCATCAGGGCGACTTCTTCCGTTTTAGCGATGTTGTCGCGTAACAGCACGACCGGATCGCTCATCAGGCAGTGCTCGCCCGACTTGTCGACCTCAATCGGGTCCGGCGAGGCCCCGTCGGCACCAAAGCTGCGCATCACCCCGAGGGTGGAGGTCGATTGGCGGTGTCCCTGGAGCAGGCTGGCGATCGCGGTCAGATTGTTGGTCTGGGTACCCTTGTCACCGCTAGCGGCAGGCACACCCGCGTAGGGCCCTGACAGTTTGAGGGTTTTGCCATCCTCCGCCAGCAGGGTTAGTTGCGCGCCCTCGGCCAATTTTATCGGCGTCTTGTCATCCAGCAGGGCCCCGGATTTATAGGAGGTCCGTTCGGCGGTGACCACGACCCATTGGGCCGCCACGGCCAGTGACGCCCCCGACAGCAGGACTCCGCCCACGAGCAGCCTCGAAATTTTCCGCCGCCAATCATTGCTCATCGTGACCCTTCTCCCGTTCATTCCTCACCGATCCACGCGATTCGTGGAAAATGTCGGCGAATATACCCGACACGGATGCCTTGCCGTTATTCCGGGCGGGGTGGTGGCGGGCGGGGGACGCCGTGGATACCTCCCTGTAGGCTTGGCGACAGCATCCCTGCGGTCGACACCCCCGCCTGCCACCACCCGGCCCTCCCGTCAACCGCCAAAGCCTGACGCGCGATGGGTATAGATGCCTTGGCTAACCCGTATCATGCCGACATCGTCAAGGTTCCGCCATAGGGCCTTTGCTCCACCAAGATTTGTCGAGGTTCGCCCCATCATGATCCGCCGCCAAGAATGGTTGCCGCTCGTGGCCGTGCCCCTGGGGGTGGCGGTCATGGCCTGGTTGTTGGTAGCCCAGGGACCTCTGCGCTACATCGAAAACTGGTTCGGCGATTTGCGGGTAGCCCTGGTGACCCCGCGTCAGCCAGCCTCGGATGAGGTGGTGGTGCTGACCATTAACGACGACACCCTGAGCACCTTTCCCTACCGCTCGCCGGTCAGCCGCACCTTTCTGGCCGACCTGGTGACCCTGCTCAATCAGAAAGGGGTGAAGGCCATCGGTCTGGATATTTTGTTCGACCAGCCCACCGAAGCCGCCGCCGACCAGGCCTTGCTCCAGGCGTTGCGCGATTCTGCCGTGCCGGTGTTCGTCGCCTACGCCGATCAGGAGCATATCAACCCGGAACAACAGCAGTATCTGGATGACTTCACCCTGGATTTGCGCCGGGCTTACGCCAACCTGCCGTTCGACAATGTGGACGGAGTGATCCGCACCCTTTTCCCGGGCCGGGTGGCGGCGGACGGTCGGCCGATACCGGGAATGGCCGCCGCCCTGGCCGGAGTGGCGCTTCCCCAAGGGATAATTCCTTTGCGCTATCGCGGGCTGGCTCCGGTTGCGGCGGCGGATGACCTGGCCAGCGCCTTCAAGCATTACCCGGCGCATCTGGCGGGGGCCTTGCCGGCGGCCTGGCTGGCGGGCAAGATCATCCTGGTCGGCGCGGATCTGCGGGCCAGCAGCGAGGATATCTGGAAGACGCCCTTCGCCACCCTGCTGGGCAGCAAGGAGGGTTCCCTGCCCGGGGTCATGATTCACGCGCATGGGCTGGCGCAGTTGCTGGAGGGACGCTGGTTGCGGCTGCTGCCAACCTGGGTGGTCTTGGGTTTGTACGGGTTCGCCGCCTTGCTGGGCGCTCTCCTGGCGCGCCTGGACCGGGCGGCCTGGGTGAGTGTCGGCCTGGCATTGGGCAGTGTCCTGGGCTATTGGGCGCTGGGCTTCTGGTGGTACCACCAGGGTGGAGCCTTGTGGCCACTGGCGGGTCCATCCCTGGCGATGCTGGGTTCGACCTGGTGGTCCCACGCCCTCGTCAGCCGGCGGGAGCGCCGCCAGAAGCAATTCATTCACGGCGCCTTCGCCCGTTATCTGCATCCCGACTGGGTCGAACAGTTGCTGGCGAATCCCGACTTGCTGGGGCTCACCGGCGAGCGCCGGGAAATCACCGTCCTCTTCACCGACGTAGCCGGTTTCACCACGACCTCGGAGTTGCTGCCGCCGACCAGCCTGGTCTCGGTGTTGAGTCGTTATCTGGATGGCATGACCCAGATCATCATGGCCCACGGTGGGGCGGTTAATAAGTAGTGCCTGAACGGAATCCACTTTAGTTATATCAAACAACATGTTATCATAGCAATCGCGATTTGAAGATTGGCACCTGCCACCGGGTACCGCCCCCCCTGGCATGAGCAAACCGCTGATTC
>JADZBU010000054.1 GCA_020851955.1 Chromatiaceae bacterium
CGAAATAGGCCTGGAGCATGGTGAGCTGATAGAGATCGGTGAGCAGAGTGCCCTCGTCTGGATTGGACATCATCAGTCTCCCAGGGCCACGGCGCCCGCGGCCCGCATGGTGGCGATGGCCCGCGCGCCATCACCGGGCTGGACCCCGACGGCCCGGACGCCAGCGGTCAGCAGTCGGACCTCGTAGCCCAGACGCAGGGCGTCCAGAACGGTATTGAGCACGCAGTAATCCGTCGCCAGTCCGCCAACGAAGACCCGCCGCACGCCCAGTTGCTGAAACTGGCGATGCAATGGTGTGCCCTCGAACTCCGAGTAGCCCGCGTCATCCGGGCGGGTCCCCTTGGAGACGATGGTGGCCGTCGCGGGCATGTCCAGATCGGGCGAGAAGGCCGCCCCGGGCGTATCGACTACGCAATGCGGAGGCCAGGGCCCGCCTTGGGCGAGAAAGGAGCAATGATCGGCGGGATGCCAATCGCGGGTCGCGGCAATCGGCAGCCCCGCGGCGGCAAAGCGGGCGATCCAGGCATTCAGCACCGGCACCACCGCATCCCCCTCCGGCACGGCCAGGGCACCGCCCGGCAAGAAATCACGCTGGACATCCACCACCACCAGCGCATCGCCCGGTTGCAACCTGATCTCCTCGGTCATTGCCATCCGTGTCGCCCTCCCAGCGTCTCGCGATTGGTCAGCGCCAGCCGCGCTGGCGGAAAGAAAATTAGATCCAGGCTGGCCTCGGGGTCAACTCTTCTGAATTTTATACCCAGAGCCCGTCGACCTTCCGCCTCCCGGGAGAAAACTGGATTGTCCTTATCGGCTCCTACCCTAAGCCAAGTTTACGTCGATCTTCAGACTTTAAGGGCAGAGAAGGCTGGAGGGCTGGTGGTTGGCGGGGTGTCGACAGCAGGGATGCTGTCGTCAAGCCTACAGGGACGTATTCACGGCGTCCCCTGCCCACCACCCGCCACCCGCTTGCAGCCGATCCAGGCAACCTAAGCCGCATGGGTATTAGGTTCCCCCTAGTGTACCCAAGCCCAATCCATGGCCCAGGGCAACAAGCCTTACAATGACCCCAATCATCCCCTCAGCATCGACCCCCTATCACCACCCGTGCCTTCCTTCGTTCATCTCCACGTCCACAGTGAATATTCGCTGGTGGACGGCCTCCTGCGCATCAAGCCCATGGTCAAGGCCGTGGGGGAAGCCGGGATGCCGGCTATCGCCATCACGGATCAACTCAACCTCTTCTGTCTGGTGCGTTTTTACAAGGCCGCCCTGGCCGCCGGGGTCAAGCCCATCGTCGGTGCCGAGATGCTGGTGCGCAACCCGGAAGACGCCAGCCAGCCCCACCGCCTGGTACTGCTGGCGCAGAACCAGGCCGGCTATCTCAACCTGACCCGCCTCGTCTCCCGCGCCTATCTGGAGGGCCAGCAGGGGACGGGGCTGCCCCAGGTCGAGCGCGACTGGGTCGCGGCGGCGGCGGAGGGCCTCATCGCCCTCTCCGGCGGCCCCGCGGGGGATGTGGGGCAGGCCCTCCTCACCGGCAACCAGACGCTGGCGGAACAGCGTCTGGATCACTGGCTGGCGGCCTTCGGCGATCGCTATTACCTGGAACTCCTGCGTACCGGCCGCCCCAACGAGGCGGAGTGCCTGGATCGCGGCGTGGACCTGGCCACCGCCCGGGGAGTCCCGGTAGTAGCGACCAACGATGTGCGATTCCTGACCCCCAAGGATTTCGAGGCCCACGAGGCGCGGGTCTGCATCCACGATGGCCAGATCCTGGGCGACAGCCGCCGTCCCCGCCGCTACAGCGAGGAGCAGTATCTCCGCTCGCCCGAGGAGATGGCGGCCCTCTTCGCCGACATCCCCGAGGCCCTGGAAAATTCCCTGGAGATCGCCAAGCGCTGCAACCTGGAACTGACGCTGGGCAAGAACTTCCTGCCGGACTTTCCCGTGCCGGCGGGCATGACCCTCGAGCAACACTTTGCCGCCCTCTCCCGCGAGGGACTGGCCTGGCGGCTTGACCGGCTCTTTGACCCCGCCAGCCTGGCGGAGCGCCGCCCGATCTATGACGACCGCCTGGAGTTGGAGCTGGGGGTCATCAACCAGATGGGTTTCGCCGGCTACTTCCTGATCGTGGCCGATTTCATCCAGTGGGCCAAGGACAACGACATCCCGGTGGGCCCGGGGCGCGGCTCCGGCGCCGGGTCCCTGGTGGCCTACGCCCTCAAGATCACCGACCTGGACCCCATCGAGCACGACCTGCTGTTCGAGCGCTTCCTCAACCCCGAACGCGTCTCCATGCCCGACTTCGACATCGACTTCTGCATGGAGGGGCGCGACCGGGTCATCGACTACGTCGCCGGGCGCTATGGCCGCGAGGCGGTGTCCCAGATCATCACCTTCGGCACCCTGGCGGCCAAGGCGGTGGTGCGCGATGTGGGCCGGGTGCTGGGCCACCCCTACGGCATGGTTGATCGCATCGCCAAGATGGTGCCCTTCGAACTGGGCATGACCCTGAGCAAGGCCCTGGAGGAGGGCGAGGACCTGCGCAAGGCCTACGCCGAGGACGAGGAGGTGCGGGCCCTCATCGACATGGCCCTCAAACTGGAGGGCCTGGCCCGTAACGCCGGCAAGCACGCCGGGGGCGTGGTCATAGCCCCGACCAAGCTCACCGACTTCGCCGCCCTCTATTGCGAGCCCGGCGGCACCAACCTCATGACCCAGTTCGACAAGGACGACGTCGAGCAGGTGGGCCTGGTCAAGTTCGACTTCCTGGGCCTGCGCACCCTGACCATCATCGACTGGGCCCTCAAGACCATCAACGCCGGGCGCGCCAAGGCCGGCGAGCCCCCCATCGACATCTCCCGCATCGATCCCAAGGACCCGGCGGCCTTCGCCCTGCTCAAGCGCTGCGAGACCACCGCCGTCTTCCAGCTCGAATCCCGGGGCATGAAGGAGCTGATCAAGAAGCTGCGCCCCGACTCCTTCGAGGACATGACCGCCCTGGTAGCCTTGTTCCGCCCCGGGCCCTTGCAGTCCGGCATGGTGGACGACTTCATCGCCCGCAAGCACGGCGAGGCGGCGGTCGCCTATCCCCATCCGGACCTGGAGCCCATCCTCAAGCCCACCTATGGCGTCATCCTCTACCAGGAACAGGTGATGCAGATCGCCCAGGTCCTGGCCGGCTATTCCCTGGGCGGCGCCGACCTGCTGCGCCGCGCCATGGGCAAGAAGAAGCAGTCGGAGATGGACAAGCAGCGCGCTATCTTCGAGGCGGGGGCGGCCCAGCGGGGCGTCGACGGCCGGACGGCGACCTACATCTTCGACCTAATGGATAAGTTCGCCGGTTACGGCTTCAACAAGTCCCATAGCGCCGCCTATGCCCTGGTCTCCTATCAGACCCTCTGGCTCAAGGCCCACTATCCCGCCGCCTTCATGGCCGCCGTCCTCAGCGCCGACATGGACAACACCGACAAGGTGGTCACCCTCATCGACGAGTGCCGGACCATGCGCCTGGAGGTGCGACCACCCACGGTAAATGCCTCCGAGTGGCAATTCACCATCGCCGACGACCGCACCCTCATCTATGGCCTGGGCGCCATCAAGGGGGTCGGGGAGGGCGCCATCCTCGCCCTGCGGGAGGCCCGCCAGGCGGAGGGACCCTTCCGCGATCTCTGGGACTTCTGCCGCCGCATCGACCTCCAAAAGATGAACCGGCGGGTCCTGGAGGCCCTGGTGCGCTCCGGCGCCCTGGACGAACTCGGCGCCAACCGCGCCACCCTGATGCAGCATCTGCCTCTGGCCATCCGGCTGGCGGAACAGCACAAGGCCCGCCATTCCTCCGGTCAGGTGGACCTCTTTGGGATGGTGGAGGAGACCACCACGGGTCCGGACCCCCAACTCGCCGGCCAGGTGTGGGACGAATGGGAAGAGGAGGAGCGCCTCCAGGGCGAAAAGGAGACCCTGGGCCTCTATCTCACCGGTCACCCCGTCAACCGCTTCGAGCCCGAGCTCAATGCCCTCATGGGTAATCGCCTCAATGTCCTGCTGTCCACCCCCAAGGGCCGGGGCGACCGGGAGAAGCGCACCATCGCCGGCCTGGTGGTGGGGGTGCGCCACGGCAAGACCCCGCGCGGCCGCATGGCCTCCCTGGTCCTCGACGACCGCACCGGGCGCCTGGAGGTCACCGTCTTCAGCGAACTATACGACCAGGTACGCGATCTCCTGGCGGTGGACCGCCTGCTGGTGATCGCGGGTACCCTCAATTTCGATGAATTCCGCGACGCCTGGTCCCTGCGGGCCAGCGAGGTCCAGACCCTGGAGCAGGCCCGCGAGAAGGCCGCCGATCACTTGCTCCTCCACCTCGACCTCGGCGCCGCCAAGCGGCACAAGAAGGGCGCCGAGATCCTCCAGCAGCTGCGCGAGATCCTGACCCTCTACCGGGGTGGCCGCCTGGCGATCCAGATGGAATACCGGTCCCCCCAAGGCCAGGCCCGCTTCCTGCTGGGGGACGACTGGCGCGTTCAGCCCACGGACGAGCTGATCAAGCGCCTGCGCCAACTCCTGGGCCAGGAGGCCGTCAAGGTGGCCTATAGCCGCTTCACCGGACAGACGGCCTAGAGGCATCCGAGCCATGAAGAAGGGGTTATCCCGGCTGGTCTCGGCCATCCTCATCCTGGTGGCCATCTATCTGATCGGGGTGAATCTGGCCCTGAACCTGCCCGCGACCCAGGCCTACCTGAACAGCCTGCGGCCCGATCGTCTCGCCATCGGCTGGGAACGGGCCTGGAGCTGGTACCCCTTGCGCGTGGAGTTCCGGGGTTTCGCCGCCGACGGCCAGACGCCGACCGAGCAATGGCAGGTCGATGCCGAACGCGCGGCGGCGGCGGTCTCCCTGCGGCCGCTGCTCAAGGGCCTGGTGCGGGTGCATGATCTGGACCTGGTCGATATCGACCTGCGGCTGCGGCCGCGATCAG
>JADZBU010000055.1 GCA_020851955.1 Chromatiaceae bacterium
GAATCAGCGGTTTGCTCATGCCAGGGGGGGCGGTACCCGGTGGCAGGTGCCAATCTTCAAATCGCGATTGCTATGATAACATGTTGTTTGATATAACTAAAGTGGATTCCGTTCAGGCACTACTTATCCTTGGTCTTGGACGTACTGGGGGTGGTAGTCGCCGAAGCGGGTTTCTTAGGGACCGAGGATGCCTTGGCCGTGGCCGTGGCCTTGGTGGTGGTCGGGGCCGCGCCGGCTTTCGCGGTGGGCGGGACCACTTTAGCCGGAGGGGCTTTCGCTGTCGGCGGGACTACTTTTGCCGCGGGGGCTTTCGCGGTGGGCGGGATCACCTTCGCCGCCGGGGCTTTCGCGGTAGGGGGCACCTTCGTCGCGGGCAGGGCCGCTTTGGAGGTCGTGGCGGCAGCAGTCTTGGTGGCGGTGCCCGTGGTCGCTTTCACCGGTGCCGTGGTTTTGGGAGTCGTCTTGGGGCCAGCGGGAACCGCTGAGGCGCTTTTCGGGCTAGTAGCGGCAACGGCTGGTGATTTCGCCGTGCCCGCCAGCGCCGTTTTTGGGGCTGTCGTCGCGCCCGGTTTGCCACTGGGCGCGGTGGTCATGGCTTTAGGGAAGATGGGCACCGACTTGGAAGGCGCAGGTATCGCCGTGGACCCGGTGGTCTGTGGGATGGGCTTTAACATGAGGGACTGGGTGGGTACCGCGGCCACCTTGGTGGCTGTCTTCACTGGCGGTGCTGCCTTAGGGGCTTGTGAAATTTTAGTGACGGGCGTGACCGGCGGGATCTTGGGCGGGAGTGTATTAGCCCTCGCGGCGGCCGTAGCGGTGGCCGTGGCGGCCGCCGCCGGTGGCAGGGACCAGTTCACGGCCGAGCTTGGCTGCCTTTCCTCGACCACCACGTCGAGGGTGTCAATCATGGAATACGACGGTTGGGTGTCCGGCACGGGATTAGCGATCGACTCGGCGGCCGAGGCATCGGTTGGCGCGGTATCTCTCATGCCACCGATGGGCGGCAGGGCATTGGCAATCCTAGGTCCGGTCTCGTGCCAGGAGTTTTGCAGAATCGAGAGCGAATGCGTCAACTCGTTGCGATAGGTCTCGGTATAGTCTTGACGCACTTCTTTATTGGTGCCTCGGGCCGTCACGGCCTCGGCGCTCAGTTGCACCTCGACGCCGCCGGAACGGTCAAAAAAGTCGGTCCGTACCTCGATCACCGGTGGCAAGGGCCCCCGTGAGGCTCCGGGCGCCAGGTTTTCCGCCGCGGCGTCGTCCAGATTGCGCTGCAGGATCAAGCTGTCACGCCCAGCTTTCTGGACCTCCCAGCCTTGAGTGACCGCCGCGCCCATGGCCGCGCCCCGGACCTGCTGAATATTGCCACCGGCGAAGTACATACTGGGTTTGTTTGGATCGGGGACTGCTGTCTGCGACAACGCATCATCCTCGTCCCCGTACTGTCCCGATCGTGGTGATGAGGCGCAGCCCGCCAGGATCAGCCCCAGACTGCCTAAAGCCAGTAAATTCAATAACCCACGCAAGTTCAACGATACTTCCTCTCTTGTCAGCCTATCTGATCACGAATGCCCAGGGTCCGTGCCAGTTTGAGGTGCGAATCTTATCACGATGTCAGTGCCTTAGTTCCCGTGAGTCCCACGGCCTATTCTGTGCCACTTGGGCCCCTGTCAGATTGCGCATAATGTGTATTATGTAAAGTAGTGGATGGAGGCCATGCTCACCCGCTCTAAGTGATCCCGCTGATCTTGCATCCAGGGTCACCTGGATGAGGATCCCGGGGGACCCGACCTGGCGCTTGCCCAGGCGTCAAAGTCGAAAACCGCCAGGGCGTTGCGGCTGGTGTGCGCCGCGAGAAAGTCAGGGTCCTGGCCACGTACCTGGGCCAGGGCTGTCAACACATCCGGTAGATAAGCTGGACTGTTGCGTTCCCCCTGGTGAGCGGCGACGGTCAGGTCCGGGGCGTCCGTCTCCAGCACCAGGGCATCGAGGGGCAAGGCCTTGGCCAGGGCGCGCAGGCGGCTCGAACGCTCGAAGGTCAGCATACCCCCAAAGCCCAGCTTAAAACCCAGATCGAGATACTGATGGGCCTGCTGGATACTGCCACTGAAGGCGTGGACGGTGCCGCCGCAGGTCCGGATGCGACGCAAACAGCCTATGACGGCGTCGTGGGACTTGCGGGCATGAATGATCACTGGCAGATGTGCGCTGACGGCCAGGTTGAGTTGCTCCTCGAACAGGGCCTGCTGGCGGACCCGATCCAAATCGGGAAGGAAAAAATCCAGGCCGATCTCCCCTATCGCCACGGGTGGAAGAATGGCAAGGAGTCGTGCCAGTTCGACCAGGTCCCCGGCCTGGTGCCGTTCCAGGAAGACAGGATGCAGGCCCAGGGCCGGAAAGAGTCCCGCTTCCCGCTGGCACAGGCTGATAAGTCCTTGCCAGCCAGCGGCCTGGATGGCGGGTACCAGGACGCGGCCGACTCCGGCGGCCCGGGCCTCGGCCAGGACCTGGTCGCGGTCCAGGTCGAATTCGGGGACGTCCAGATGGCAATGGGTGTCGATCAGCATGGGTCTTGGGTGGGTTCCGGCTCGGGGTGGATCAGCGCCCTGCCCCCCTTTGATGCCGATTGGTGAGGCTGAGTGCCTCACCAGATGAGGTCATCCGGAATCTGGTAGGCCGCGTAGGGGTCATCCTCGGCGGATTCCTGTTCGCCCCGCGCCTCGGGGTGGTTGAGGACCAGCACCAGGGCGGCATGCCGGGTCATTAAATTCTCGGCGACCTCGCGCGGGACCAGCTCGGTCTCTGCGTCCTGGCGGACCAACGCCAGCCCGCCCGAGACCAGGGCCCGTTGTTGTTCAGCGGTCACATAGATGCGCCGAAGCCGCTCCTGGTCCTGAAAGTTGAAGGCGATGTCGCCACCCGCGCGCGCGAGTCGATGCGAATGAATGAGTTGGCGTATGGAGTTCTCTTCATCCCGACGTCGGACCTCTTCCTGGCGCTTAAGATTGAGTTCCCGATCCCGCCGGGCCTTTTCGGCCGCCTCCTCTTGAACCCGCTGCCGAATCTCTTCCTGGGCCTTAGGATTACCTTGTGACTGCCTATTTTCCTTGCGTTTATCAGTCTTGGTCTGCTTGAGTTTCTGAGCATTGACCAGGCCTGCCTTCATTAACTGGTCTTGGAGCGAATTGGCCACCGGTAAGTCCCCCGAGTAGAGCGAAGCCAAGCGCCCCCTGGTCGGGAGCGGATGGATGGGAGGATGTAACAGCGGGGCCCGTGGCGCAAGCCCAAGCCACTGCCTCGGTTGGCCAGGCTTGGTCCAGGGGCCTGACGCCTGGCAAAAAGGGGTGGCAAAAGATTCCCGATGCCGCGAGTCGCGCGGGGGGTTAAAATCCTCCCGTTATGACTTTCAATGCGACCCTCGATCGGAGCCCCTTATGAGATACCTTGCTTGCGCCCTTGCCCTAGCCGTCGTTTGCGCCCCCCTGGCCGCCGCCGAACCCATCACCATTGGTTACGTCGATATGCAGCGGGTCATCGAGGAGAGCAAGCTGGGCAAGCAAGCCTTCGCCGCCCTACAGGAAAAATATGCCGAGCCCCAGGCGGCCCTGGAAAAGGAAGAAAAGGGCATCCTCCAGCTTCAGCAAAGCCTCGCCCGCGATGGCGCCCTCATGAGCCAGGCCGAGCTCGACAAGCGGAAGTCGGAGTTTCAGGAGCGGGTGAGCCAAATCCAGCGCAAGGCGGCCATGGCTCAGCAGGAACTGTCCCAGGACCAGGCCAAGCTGGGCGGCGGCATCATCAAACCGGCTCAGGAGATCATCACCGAGCTGGGCAAGGAAAAGAAACTGACCGCCATCTTCGAGCGCAGTCAGAGCGGCTTGCTCTACGTGGAGGCCGACAAGAACCTTACCGACGAGGTGATCAAGCGGTTGGATGCCAAAACACCCAAGGCCGCCGCGCCGGCTAAGGATGCCAAGCCCGCCAAGGACGCTAAGCCCGCCAAGGAGACGAAGGATGCCAAGCCAAGCAAGGATGCGAAGGAGCCGAAGGAAGCTAAGCCGGCCAAGGGCAACTCGGCGCAACCCTGATCGTCAGCGCGGCTTGGTCAGGGATTCGCTGGGCGACCGCCCTCCTCCCCTCGCCCTACCCGGGGCGCTCACCTTTAGCCCCTGATGCCCACCATGCCCACGCGCTTGCCCGCCGAGGACAAAATCTCCCTGACCCGGAAGGTGATGCGGGTTCTGGCTGATTGGCAGCTGGAGCCCATGGATCAATGCGCCCTCCTGGGTTTGCCAGCCTCACTGGCGGGTCAGCAATTTCGCCAGTTGCGGCTTGGCGGCAGCCTGCCCGACGATCCCGACATCTGGACCCGGGTCGCCCTCTTGCTGCGATTGGATAATGCCATCCACCAAATTTTTCCCTTCAGTGCCCTTTCCGCGAACCTCTGGGTGACCTCGCCCAACCCGCGCTGCTCGAACCAGACACCGCTCGCGGTGATGCTGGCGGGAGGACTGGATGGTATCCGCCGGATCGAGCGATCGGCGGACAATCTGGACCCCTTGACGATGGCAAGATCGAATTTGTTATAAATAACAGTAGATTAATCACATATCTTAATGCTTAAATATCATATTCTACCGGTCACGCCCTACCAGCAAAACTGCACCCTCTTCTGGTGCGACCAGACAGGCGAGGCCGCCCTGGTCGATCCTGGCGGAGACATGGAACGGCTCCTGGCCCTGCTAGACAAGAGGTGCGTCAACCTCACCAAGATTCTGCTCACTCATGGTCATCTCGATCACGTCGGGGCGGCTGGCCCCCTGGCGGCGCGCTTGGGGGTACCCATAGTGGGGCCCCACCCCGATGACGATTTCCTGCTGCGTGGCCTGCCCGGCCAGTGCGCCACCTTTGGCTTTCCGCCCATCGCGGCCTTTACTCCGAATCAATGGCTCAAGGGAGGGGACAAGGTCGCGCTGGGCGCAAGCGAGTTCGAGGTCCTCCACTGCCCAGGCCACACCCCGGGGCATGTCGTCTTCTACTCCGCCGCGGATCGGCTCGCCCAGGTCGGCGACGTTATTTTTCAGGGCTCCATCGGCCGCACCGACTTTCCGCGCGGCAACCATGGGGATCTGATCGCCTCGATCCGCAACCAGCTGTTTCCCCTGGGTGACGATCTGCGGTTCATCCCTGGCCATGGGCCCATGTCCACGATCGGCGACGAGCGACGCGGCAACCCCTACGTGGGTGATGCCGTTTGCCACCGGGCAAACCGGGTCTAGCCCGGTTTGCCTTGGCACGCCAGGGCTTGGCGCGATTTCTACACCTCAGGAGCTACCATGATCTTCACGCGATTCTTCTCCCGTCGCCGGCAAGCAACCGCCGCTCCTGATATTGCTAAACCGTCCAGCACGGCCGAAGGGCCCCGCCATCTCCAGGACTATCGCCGCCTCACCAATCTGGAGGAACTGCGCACCCTGGCCCAGGGGGATCCCAACGCCGAGATTCGCGAGGCCGCCGCCGCCCGCTATCGCCAACTCTTGTGTGGACTAGAGGCCCCGCCCTTGGACCTGGCCGTGCGCCAGGCCGAGGTCGGTGGTCTCGAGGATCAGTCCCTCCTGGCCCAGATCGCCGCCGAGGCCAAAGAAGCTGAGATGCGTCTGTGCGCGATCGAACGCCTGACCGACCAGGCCGCCCTGGCCGACCGGGCGCTGGGCGACGCGGCGACGGCTGTGCGCGCCGCCGCCGCCCAGCGACTGGAGGATCGCGAGGCCCTGGAACGGGTGGCGCGGAGCATCGGCAAAAAGGACAAGCATGTTTACCGTCTGGTCCATAGCCGCCTGCGGGAACTGACCGAACGGGAGGCGCGCCCCGCCCGGGTGCGCGCTCAGTGCCAGGACCTGTGCGCCAAGCTGGAAGCGCTGGGACGCTTCGAAAACTGGAGCCAGGATCGGGCCCTGCTGGATCTGCTCGATCGCCAATGGGGCGAGATCGCTGACCAAACGGATCAGGCGGGACGGGAGCGTTTCACCCAGGCGCGCGAGCGCTTTCTGGCGGCTTACGAGGCCCACCTGCAATCTCAATCCCATGAGAACGCCCGCGCCGAGGCCGAGACCGCCAACCAATCCGCGCGTGAGGCCCTGATCACGGCACTGGCCTCCTGCCTTGCCCTCTCGGATGAGGCGCAGCTGCGCGAGCGGCTCCAGGAGATCAGGTCTGGTTGGGAAGCCCTGGGCCAGCCCACCAGCGGCCTGGCGCACCGCTATCAGGCCGCCCTGGCCGCCGCCGAGTCCCACCGGGAGGCCCTGGCGCGCGAGCGTCAATCCCACCTGGCGCTGTCCGCCTGGCTCACCGAGGCCCGCGAGGCCCTCGACCAGTCCCGACCCATCGAACATCGCCGCCTGACCCGCCTGCTGGCGCAGGTCCAGGATCTGCCCCCGCCGGCCGGTGCGGATCAGGAGTTGCTCGCCGCCGTCGCCGACGCCCGGGCGCAATTGGCGGACCGCCACAACCGGCAACAGCTCCACGCCGAACAGCGCCTCGCCCAGGCCGATGACAAGCTGGCCGAGTTAGAGGCGGCCTGCGTGGCGGGCGAACTCAAGCGGGCGGAACCCCTGTTCCAGAGCCTCCAGGCCGCCATCGACGCCGCCGCGGCCAGCGGTCTGCCCCTGGCCAGGACCGCGCACCTCAAGGAGCGTCTTCAGGCCCTCACCCCCCGCTTGCGCGACCTGCAAAAGTGGCGGCGCTGGGGCGCGGACACCCATCGCGAAGGCCTCTGTCAGGCCATGGGGGAGGTTGAAACCGCCGACCTCCCGCTCGCCGCCAAGGCTGGGCGCCTGCATGAACTGCGGCTTGAATGGAAGGCGCTGGAGCGCGATGGCTCCCCAGCCAATCATGCGTTGTGGGAACGCTTTGCCGCCGCCGCGGATCGGGTCCACGCCCTCTGCAAGCCCTGGCTGGAACAACGAGCCCGGGAGCGCGAGGCCGCCCGAGCCGCCCGCGAGGCCCTTTGCGCCCAACTCGAGGCGTTTCTCGACCAGGTCGATTGGGGCCGCGTCGATTGGCGACAGGCCCAGCGCGCCGAACGGGAGATGCGCGAGGGGTGGGAGCATCTCGGTGAGGTTGAAGAACGCCACCAGCGCGGCCTGGAGCGGCGTTTTCGCACCGCCCTCAAGCGGCTCGATGACCGTCTCGGTGTCGAGCGGGAGGCGAATCAGCGGCTCAAGCAGGAGTTGATCGCCCGGATCGAGGCCCTGGCCAGCGCCCCGGATCTGGAGCGGGCCATCGAGGAGACCAAGCGGCTGCAGTCCCAATGGCACACCACCGTCGCCGCCCGCCAGCGGGACGAAAACCGCCTCTGGCAGCAATTTCGCGCCGCCTGCGACGCCGTCTTCGAACGTCGCCGCCAGCGCCACGAGGCTCAGACCGCCGAGATGGGCGAGCATTTACGCCTGCGGGAGGCGATTCGCGCCGAGGCCGAGGCCCTGGCGCGCGCCGAGTCGGAGGCCGAGGCCGAAGGCCCGGATGCCCTGCCAGCCCTCGAGGCCCGTTGGCAGGAAGCGACCCGGCTGCCCGTCCCCCGCCAGGCCGCCGCCGAGTTGGACCGCGGCTGGCGCCAGGCCCTGCACCAGATTCAGACCGCGCGCCAGGAGCGCCTGACGGCGCACCGTCGCCACACCCTGGACCACCTCGCCTGCCAAGCCCAGGTCTGCTCCGAACTGGAACAGGCCCTGGAGCGGGGTGAGGATGCCAAGGGCGCCATCGCCGCCGCCGAGGCCCAGTGGCAGGCCCTGGGTCCCCACCCGGAGGACCGTCTCCACCAAGGCATGGCGTCACGCCTCCAGCTTGCCCGGGAATCGACGGCCAGAAGCCCCGCCGAGCTTGGCGATCAGCGCACCGCCAACGCCCGGGAACGCGCCGAGATCTGCCTGCTCCTGGAGATCCTGGCCCAGATCGACTCGCCCCCGGAATGCGCCGCCGAGCGACTGGCCTTTCAGGTCAATCGTCTCCAGGAACACCTGGCCACGGGCGAGGGTAATCCCCAGGCGACGAGTGCCCATCTGATCGAGCGGTGGTACCTCGCTGGTCCGGCACCGGCCGCCGAGGTGGGGGCGCTGGAACGGCGCTTCGAGCAGGCCCGGACTGCGCTGATTCAGGCGGAGGCGGCTACCGCGCGGACCTGAGAAGGTCCGTCAGGTCCAGGTCCTGGTGGGTCTGGGCCATGGCGGCCGCCCGCTTTTTCGCCGGATGCCGAGGGGCCACGGGATCTCGCCAGACCGCTCGTCGAAATGGCGGGTGGCCGCTTTCCCCTCCCTGCCCCCCTCGCTATACTGAACCGCATTCCCCTCTCAGCGAATCCCTGCCATGGACGAAATCGTCTCCCCGCCCGAAAACCAGCCCCAGCCGCAACCCCCCAAGCGCCGGCGCGGCGTCTATCTGCTGCCGAATCTCTTTACCACCGCCGCCCTCTTTGCCGGCTTTTACGCCATCATCGGGGCCATGCAGGGTAAGTTCGAGGCGGCGGCTATCGCCATCTTCGCGGCCATGATCCTCGACGGTCTTGACGGGCGGGTGGCGCGCATGACCAACACCCAGAGCGATTTCGGGGCCGAATACGACAGCCTGTCCGACATGGTCGCCTTTGGCGTGGCCCCGGCCCTGGTGGCCTACGAATGGGCCCTGGGGGGCCTGGGCAAGGTGGGTTGGCTGGCCGCCTTCATCTACACCACCGCCGCCGCCCTGCGTCTGGCGCGTTTCAATACCATGCTGGGCACCACGGACAAACGCTTTTTCCAGGGCCTCCCCAGCCCCTCCGCCGCCGCCATCGTGGCCGCTGGCGTCTGGATCGGCGCCGATCAAGGCGTGACCGGCGCCCATTTGAATTGGCTCGCCGCCATCCTCACCACCTTGGCCGGCCTCCTCATGGTCAGTGACTTCCGCTATCGCAGCTTCAAGGATCTGGACCTGCGCAATCGCGTGCCCTTCGTTGCGGCCATCGTCATCATGCTCGGCTTCGCCCTGATCTATCTCCACCCGCCCGTCATCCTCTTTCTCGGCTTCCTGACCTATGCCCTCTCGGGTCCCTTCCTGGCCCTGGCGCGCCTTCAGCAGAAGCGAACCCGGCGGCGCGAACGTTGATGGCTCCGGGGGGCCAATACCGCCGCAAACCCCTCTCTCCCCAGCGTCCCTCAAGCCTCGGCCTGGAGGAGAAAGCTCTGCTGGCGACAGCCAGTAGGGGGTCCTCGGGCCTGTCGGGCGGTCTTTATGGCCTCCCCCCGCCCGCTCCCGCTCTCGCTCCCGACCACCGAGGCTTGTCTGTTCGGTGTCAAGCATGAAGGTCACCAGGCATTCATCTGGCGTCGTGATCCGGCGCCCGTTCGCGGATGGCCCACGCTATCTGCTGCTACGTTGCTTTGGCTATTGGGACTTCCCCAAGGGCGAGGTCGAGCCGGGCGAGGATCTGCTCGCCACGGCCCGGCGCGAGGTCCTGGAAGAGGCCGGGCTTGCGGACCTGGTATTTCGCTGGGGCGAGGCGTTTGTCGAGACGACCCCTTACAGCCGGGGCAAGGTCACCCGCTACTATCTGGCGGAAAGCCCCGAGGGGGAGGTCTATCTGCCCATTAGCCCCGAGTTGGGCGTGCCCGAGCATCAGGAATTTCGTTGGGTCCGGTACGAGGAAGCCCTCGCCCTGGTCAATGGCCGGATCCGGGCCGTCTTGGATTGGGCCGAAAACCAGGCCCGAGACAGCCATCCCTCTGTTTAAAATCTTGTTCCCAAGGGGCGATTCATAAACCCGAGTCAGTTCCAGGGACCCCGAGCCCAGGATTGATCGGCAAGCCTGCCGCGGCCAAGCCCTGACTAACCCCTAACCAGCAGGCTCTTCATATCCCGCACGGCCTGGTCCAGGCCGGCAAAGAGGGCGCGGGCGATGATGGCGTGGCCGATATTGAGTTCACGGATGCCTGGGATCGCCGCGATAGCCCGGACATTGTGGTAATCCAGGCCATGGCCGGCGTTGACCTGCAGCCCCAGGCCGGTACCCAGGGCCACGGCCTGATGAATGCGGTCCAGTTCGATAGCGCGAGTGCCGGGGTCCCGGGCCTCGGCATAACCACCGGTGTGAATCTCGACCACGGGGACGCCGATGGCCAGGGCGGACTCGACCTGGACAGGGTCGGGATCGATAAAGAGGGAGACACGGATCCCGGCCTCGGCCAAGGCGCCACAGTAGTCCGTGAGCTCGGATTCGCGGCTGGCGACATCGAGGCCACCCTCGGTGGTGAGCTCCTCCCGGCGTTCGGGGACCAGGCAGCAGTCGGCCGGTCGGATGCGTCGGGCGATGGCGGCCATCTCGGGGGTGGCCGCCATCTCCAGGTTCATGCGGGTCTGGAGCATGTGATGCAGGGCCTCGACATCCCGATTCTGGATGTGCCGGCGATCCTCGCGCAGATGCAGCGTGATGGCATCGGCGCCCGCCTGCTCGGCCACCAGGGCGGCCTGCAGGGGCTCGGGGTAACGGGTACCGCGCACCTGGCGCAGGGTGGCGATATGGTCGATGTTGACGCCGAGCAGGATGGGGTGGATGGACATGGTCTGTCGGGACTCCAGGGATGAGAAGCGGCGCGAGCGGGGGACCCTACCGATACCCCCGCCCTTCAGTTGGGCATTTTACCCGGGTTCCCCTTGGCCTGACGAAACAACTCGCGGCTCTTGAGGGGCTTGGGCCCGAGATGGGGCGCCAGGAGGCTGTGCAGAAGGTGGCGAGCCTCCCGGGTCTGTTGGTCATCGTCCATGGGTTCGCCCGTGGCCAAGGCGAGCAGGGTGGCGCCGGAAATGGACTGGGCCCCACCCTCCCCCGCCAGTACCCGGCGCGGTGGCTGACCGGCCGCGCACCGGTAGCGCGCCTCCGGGGCTACCGGGCCCCTCTCGTCCTGATCGAGCTGGGGTCCGTAGCCGATCTCGCCAAGGAGGCGCAACTCGAATTGGCGCAGGCGGGTCTCCAGCGGCTCGCCCGCGGCCAGGCCGGCGAGGGCGGCGTGATAGAAGGCGAAGAGCGCCGGATGAGGAATGCCCCGCCCCAGGAGCCGGGTCAGGAGTTCGTTGAGATAGAAGCCGCAAAATATCGCTTGGCCGCCTAATTCCAGGGCCCGGCCCGCGGGCTCGGCGCTGGTCAGGGTCCGCACCTCGCCCCGCCCGGTCCAGTTGGCCCAGAGGGGCCGAAAGGGCTGGAGGATGGCGGCGGCGGGCGCGCGCCCCCGCTTGGCGCCCTTGGCCAGGACCGGCAGGCGCCCGGTTTCGGCGCAAAAGAGGTCGAGGAGCAGGCTGGTATTGCCATAATCGTGGCGATGCAGGACGAAACAGCGCCGCAGAGGTTCAGGGGCGACGGAGCCTCCCATGGCCGAGCCCGGGTCAGAGGTCCCCGTAGCCGAGGCTCGCCAGGGCCGCCTCGTCGCTGGACCAGCTCTTTTTGACCTTGACCCAGACCTCAAGATGGACCGGGCAGCCAAACAGCTTTTGCATCTCCTGGCGGGCCTGGCTGGCGGCGGCCTTCATGGCCTCTCCCCGCCGGCCAATGAGAATGGCCTTCTGGCTATCGCGCTCGACCCAGACTAGGGCGTTGATGAGATACCGCCCCTCCTCCTCGACGAAGCGCTCGATCTCCACCGTGGTCTTGTAGGGCAATTCCTGGCCGTAACGCTGCATGATCTGCTCCCGCAGGAGCTCCCCCGCCAGGAAGCGCTCGGAACGGTCCGTGAGCTGGTCCTCGGGATAGATGTTGTCCCCCTCGGGCAGGGCGGCGATGACCAACTCCAGCAGCCGGTCCACCTGATCGCCACGCTTCGCCGAGACTGGCACCAGCTGCACAAAGGGGTGGCGCGTCGCCAATTCGCGCAGATAGGGCAGGAGCCGTTCCTTGTCGGCCAGCAGGTCGATCTTGTTGACGACGGCGATGACCGGCGTCCCGGCCTCGGCCAGGGCGCGCAGGGCCTGCTCGTCTTCCCGGGAGAAGCGCCCGGCCTCCACCAGCAGCAGGGCCAGATCGACATCGCTCATGACGGCCCGCGCCGTGCGATTGAGGTAGCGGTTGAGGGCGCCCTCCCCGCGTTGGTGGATGCCCGGTGTATCGACGAAGATGACCTGGCCCCGAGGCGTGGTCTGGATTCCCAGAATGGCGTGGCGCGTGGTCTGGGCCTTGTGGGAGGTGATGGCCAGCTTCATGCCGAGGATGCGGTTCAGCAGCGTCGATTTGCCGACGTTGGGCCGGCCGACAATGGCGACCTGTCCACAGCGGTTGGGAGTCTCGGGCGGGGAGGTCTCGGTAGGAGGAGGGGTATCAAATGTCATGAGCGATCAGTTTCAGCATGAGTTCCGCCGCCTCTTGTTCGGCGCGGCGGCGGCTGGAGCCGCTGCCTTGGGTGGTTTGGCCGGAATCCGGGAGTAAACAGGCGACGCGAAAGGATTGTTCGTGCTGGGTGCCGCCAATGTCGAGGATTTCATAGAGGGGCAAGGGCCGCTTGAAGGCCTGCAGCTCCTCCTGAAGCCGGGTCTTGGGATCCTTGATTTGACCCTGGTTGACCGCCTCGGCCAAGGGCTCGCGGAACAGCTTCAAGATTAATGCCTTGGCGGGCTCGAACCCGGCATCCAGGAAGACGGCGCCAAAGACCGCCTCCAGGGCGTCCTCCAGGATGGAGTCCCGGCCATGGGCGCCAGTCCGGGACTCGCCGGGGCCCAGACGGAGATAGTCACCCAGCTTGATGAGGCGCGCCAGCCGGGCCAGGGCCTCCTTCTTGACCAGGGAGGCGCGGGTACGGCTCAGGTCGCCCTCGTCCGCCTCGGGCAACAGCTCCCATAGCGCCTCGGCAATCACGAAGCCCAGCAGGGCATCGCCTAAAAACTCCAGCCGCTCATTGCTGACCCCTTGGGCGCTGCGATGGGTCAGGGCCTGAATGAGGAGGTCCGGCTGGGTAAAGGAGTAGCCCAGGATGCGGGCCAGACGGCCGGGGTCCGCAATCACGCTCAGGGAATGAGCGTCTGGTGGTCGAAGGTCAGGATGGCGTCCAGATTGGCGAAGAGGTGCTCGCGGACCTCGTAATGAACACCCAGCACCCGGCCCGTGTCGGTCTTCTCAAAGCTAAAGTTTTCGTTGTTAACCGACCGTACATCATTGATATAAAGCTTTTTTTCCAGGGATTGGATGATGGCCTGGCGTCCCATCTCGGCGATGTCCGGATTACGGGCGGTATCATCCATGACGGAGCGCACGGTCCAGAATTGCAGGTAGTAAGGCCCCAGCTTGAGGCCCAGGGTCGCCGCCCCGCCGATGAGCAGGACCCAGATCAGGGTGCCGATCAGGCTGAAGCCGCGACGGGCGGTTCGGTGGGATGGCATCATGGCGATCTCCTCAAGTCGATGGGACTGCCCTGGCTGGTTAGTGGATGAGGGTTCCCAGGCGGGTCCAGTCAATGGGAAAGCCATCGCGTTGGCCATCCCAGTTCATCCAGATGGCAAAGGCCTTGCCGACCAGATTGCCTTCCGGCACCAGCCCCCAGCAGCGGCTGTCGTTACTGTTGTCCCGGTTGTCACCCATGGCGAAATATTGACCCGGTGGAACCTTGATGGGGCCCTTGAGCAATTCGTAGCAACCCGGGGCCAGATCCGGGGCGCGGGGGTGAGTCAGGATGCGATGCTCGACATCACCCAATTGCTCGTCGGCGATCCGCGCCCCCGTCATGTTGGCCCCGGCTCCGACACCGGTGAAGGTGCCATC
>JADZBU010000056.1 GCA_020851955.1 Chromatiaceae bacterium
AGAGCCGGCAGCAAGAGGGCCGACAGCAGGGGGAGGGTTTTCATCTTTTGCATCATCTCGCCACCGATGGGGGATGGGGTGGTGCGCCGGATGCCAACCCGAACCCCTGGGTCCAGGCTCCCGCGCCAATGGCCATAACGTTTTTAGTTTCCGACATGCCGGCCTGAAAAGCCACCATAAAATGGCCCGACCCGCACCGCCCCAGGGCCAGTTTCAAGCCCCGGTCTCCAGGACCGGCAGGGCCGCCACTCCATGGCCGGCGCGGTGAACCAGAATATTGACCAGGCGCAAGGTGGCCGCGATGGCGGCGAAGACCTGATTGGTATGGACACCGCGCGTGCGGACCGGGCCGGCCTCCCCCGCCCAGGTAATGATGCATTCCGTGAGGGCGTCGGTCCGGCCGCCCTTGGGGATGCGCACCTCGTAGTCGATCAGCCCGGGAAGCGTCAGGCCATGCCGGCGCAGGACCTTGGCAAGCGCCTTGATGAAGGCATCGAAGCTGCCGTTGCCACTGCCGGCGGCGTAATGGATGGCCTCGCCAACGCGCACCCGGATGCTGGCGGTGGAGGGCAGGTCCATGGCGCTGCTGACGTTGCAGGCCAGCAACTGGACATGATTGTAGTCCTGGCTCTCCAACACCTCGGCGATGATGAAGGGCAGGTCGTCGGTAGTGATGGTCTTTTTGGAGTCGCCCAGCTCGACCACGCGCTGAAGTACCTTACGCTGGTTTTCCTCCGACAGGCTGATATCGAGCTTTTCCAGGTTCTTGGCCAGGGAGGCCTTGCCGGCGAGCTTGCCGAGGGCGTACTTGCGGCGGCGGGCAAAGCGCTCCGGGCTCAACTGGGTATGGTAAAGACTCCCCTTGCGATCGCCATCGGCGTGGATACCGGCGGTCTGGGTGAAGACGTCCTCGCCGACGATGGGGGCATTGTCGGCGATGCGCTTGCCGGAGAAGTATTCCACCAGCTCGCTGACCCGCGCCAGATGGGTCTCGTCGATGGACAGCTTCATGCCCAGGTGGTCGCGCAGATTGACGGCGACCTCCGCCAGGGAGGCGTTACCGGCGCGCTCGCCCAGGCAGTTGACGGTGCAATGGACCGCCGCCGCCCCCGCCTGGGCCGCGGCCAGGACGTTGGCGGTGGCGAGGCCGTAGTCATTATGGGGATGGAAATCGAACTTGAGCCCCGGGAACCGGCCCAGCATGTCCGCCAGGGCGGCGAATACCCGCTCCGGGATCATGACCCCCAGGGTGTCGGGCAACATGATATGCCCCAGGCCCGTATCCGCCAGCCGCTCCACCAGACCATAGACATAGTCGCGGTTGTCCTGGTAACCGTTGGACCAGTCCTCCATATAGATATTGACCCCCAGCCCCCGGTCCTGGGCGAGGCGGATATTGTCGCGTACCTCCGCCGCGTGCTCGTCCAGGGTCTTGCCGAGCTGGCCATGACAATGTTTCTCGCTGCCCTTGGCGAGGAGGTTGAGGACGCGCCCGCCGGCCTGGCGGATCCAGTCGACGCTGCGGCCATGATCGACAAAGCCCAGGACCTCGACGCGGCCCTCCAGACCCTGGCCCCGGGCCCAGTCGATAATGTTCGTCACGGCGGCGAGTTCACCGCTGGAGACCCGCGCCGACGCCACCTCGATGCGATCCACCCGCACCAGCTCCAGCAGGGCCTTGGCAATATTGGTCTTTTCATCGGGCGAGAAGGAGACGCCCTGGGTCTGCTCGCCATCCCGCAGGGTGGTGTCCAGGATTAGGATGGAGGGGGCCTGGCCAGTCATTGGCTGGCCGCCGCCAGGGTCGCGCGGATATGGGCGCGGATGGCGTCCGCGCTGGCCTCCAGCCGGGCGCACCGGGTCTCCTTCTCCAACAGCCCTTGCAGGGACGGCGGTGGCGGCGCCTCGCGGCCAATGGCCTGGGTCACGGCCTCGCCAAATTTGGCGGGGTGGGCGGTGGCCAGACAGATGGTGTCCGCCTGGCCTTGGGCCGCGCGCACGCCAATCGCCGTGTGCGGGTCCAGAATGTATTGGGATTGGGCGAAGGTGGCGCGGATCTGGTCCAGGGTCTCGGCGTCGCTGGCGGCCAGGGCGTCGAAATCGGCCCGGACCTGGGCCTGATGCCCGGCATCCACCGCCAGGGAGCCGGTCCTGGCCATGTCGTCGAGGAGGCCCCGGACCGCCGCCGGGTCCTCGCCCAGCAGGAAATAGAGATAGCGCTCGAAGTTAGAGGCGATCTGGATGTCCATGGCCGGGCTCAGGGTCGGATAGACCTCTCCCGCCGCGTAGCGGCCGGTATGGACGAAGCGGCTCAGGATATCGTTGCGGTTGGTGGCGATGACGAGGCGGTCCACCGGCAAGCCCATGCGCTTGGCCAGGTAACCGGCGAAAACATCCCCAAAGTTGCCCGTGGGCACGGCGAAGCTGACCCGGCGGTGGGGATCGCCCGCCGCCACCCGCCCCCAGGCATAAAAGTAGTACACCATCTGGGCCAGGATGCGCGCCCAATTGATGGAGTTGACGGCCCCCAGACTCAGCTCGCGCTTGAATTCCAGGTCGCCGAAGAGTTGCTTGACGATGCGCTGGCCGTCATCGAAGGTGCCGAGAATGGCGATGTTGTGGACATTGGCGTCCAGCACCGTCGTCATCTGGCGTTCCTGGATCGGCGAAACGCGGCCCTCGGGATGCAGGATGAAGATGTGGATGCGCGACTTGCCGCGCACGCCGGCGATGGCCGCCGAGCCCGTATCGCCCGAGGTGGCGCCCACGATGTTGAGCCGCCCGCCATCCCGCTCCAGCAGAAATTCAAAGAGGTTGCCCAGCAACTGGAGGGCCACGTCCTTGAAGGCCGCCGTGGGGCCGTGAAAGAGTTCGAGCAGCCATTGGTCCCCCAGGCGGATGACCGGCGTCACCTCCGGATGGGTGAAGCTGGCATAGGAACGTTCGATAAGGGCCGCCAGATGATCGCGGGGGATGGCCTCGCCGACGAAGGGCGACATGACCTCCAGAGCCAGGTCCTGAAAGCGCAGGCGCGACCAGGCCTTGAGGGTCGCGGCATCCAGGCGCGGCAGGCTGGCGGGCACCAGGAGGCCGCCATCCGTGCCCAGGCCCATCATCACCGCCTCGGCGAATCCGATGGGGGCCACTCCCCCGCGTGTACTGACATAGCGCATGTGTGGTCCTGCTGGATGCCGGAAATTTCAGGGTTGGGGGTCGCGATTGGGATCGGCCTCTCTATTCGGGACCAGGATCCGGTCCCGGAAGCCGGGGACTGTCAAGGTAGGTAGTTTTTCCGCCAAATTCAAGTGCAAGGCTGGCGGCGGGGCCGGCAGGGCTGACGGCCCGGCGCGGCGTGACCCGCCCTTGCAACCGCGCAAGCGATTGAAAAGGCAGGCCCAGAAGTAAAAATGCCCGCCAGGGGCGGGCATTTACCTCAAACGGCCTGGTACATCAATGGCTGGAGGCCATGGAGGCACCGACGCCGGTTTCCGAACGGGTCATCTGGTCGGGATAGAGGGCACGTTCCTTCTTGGCCTGCGGGCTGCGATCCAGGATCGAGACCAGCCAGATGACGAAGAAGGCCGCGGTGATGGAGAAAACCGCCGGGGTGGAGTAGGGGAAGAGGGCACTACCCTTGGGATTGCCGAGCGTGGCCTCCCAGACGGCGGGTGAGACCACCGTCAGCGTGACGGACATGATCAGACCGACGATACCACCCGCCACGGCCCCGCGGGTGGTGCAGTTCTTCCAGAGCACCGCCATGAAGAGGACCGGGAAGTTGGCCGAGGCGGCCACGGTGAAGGCCAGCATGACCATGAAGGCCACGTTCTGCTTCTCGAACAGGATACCCAGCAGGACGGCAACGATACCCAGGATGACGGTGGTGATCTTGGAGACCCGCAGCTCCGTGTCGGAGTCCACGTTGCCATGGCGCCAGACCGAGGCATAGAGGTCATGGGAAACGGCGGAGGCGCCGGACAGCGTCAGACCGGCCACCACGGCCAGGATGGTGGCGAAGGCCACGGCGGAGATAAAGCCCAGGAAGACGTTACCGCCCACGGCGTTGGCGAGATGGACCGCCGCCATGTTGCCGCCGCCATTCAGGCCCTTGGCCAGATCGCCACCGACAAAGTACTCGCCCGGATTAGGGATGAGGTTGACGATGGCGCCAAAGCCGATGATGAAGGTCAGGATGTAGAAGTAACCGATCCAGGTCGTCGCCCAGGCCACGGACTTGCGGGCCTCCTTAGCGGTGGGGACGGTGAAAAAGCGCATCAGGATATGCGGCAGGCCGGCGGTGCCAAACATGAGGGCCATGCCGACGGAGATGGCGGAGATGGGGTCGTTGATCAGGCCACCGGGACCCATGATGGAGGCACCGGCGGTGGCGGCCTCGGCGGCGGTCTTGCCCAGGTCGAGAGCCATACCCGTCTTGACCTCGACCGCCTTGGCGAACAAGGCCTCGGGGTTGAAGCCAAACTGCAGCAGCACCATGACGGCCATGAAGGTGGCGCCGCCCAGGAGGAGCACGGCCTTGATGATCTGCACCCAGGTGGTGGCGGTCATGCCGCCAAAAAGGACGTACATCATCATGATTACGCCCACCAGGACGACGGCGTAGATGTACTCGAGGCCGAAAAGCACCTTGATGAGCTGACCGGCGCCGACCATCTGGGCAATCATGTAGAAGGCCACCACCACCAGGGTACCGGTAGCGGCAAAACTGCGCAGCGGAGTCTGGGCAAAACGGTAGGAAGCCACGTCCGCGAAGGTGAACTTGCCCAGGTTACGCAGGCGCTCCGCCATCAGGAAGGTGATGACGGGCCAGCCCACCAGCCAACCGATGGAGAAGATCAAGCCGTCAAAGCCGTTGGCGAACACCAGGCCGGAGATACCCAGGAAGGAGGCGGCGGACATGTAGTCGCCCGCGATGGCCAGACCATTCTGAAACCCGGTGATGCCACCGCCAGCGGTGTAGAAGTCGGCGACGGAACGGGTGCGGGCGGCGGCCCACTTGGTGATGCCCAAGGTGATGATGACAAAACCAGCGAACATGGAAATGGCCACCCAGTTGGTGGTCTGCTGCGTGGTCTGTCCGAGGTCGGGCCCGGCGCCGAAGGCCGTGCCGAAGACGCCGATCAGGATGATGGCGGCGACGGCGAGCAAGCTCGTGGTGGTGGGATTCATTTCGTGGATTCCTCCAGGATGGCCGCGGCCTCGGTATCGAACTCCGTGTTGGCCCTGCGGACATAAATCCAGGTCAGGATGATGGTGAAGAGGATCACGCCCACGCCAATGGGAATCCCCAGGGAGGTGACGCTGCCAGGAACGAGCTTTTGGGCCAGGAAGGGCTTGTCAAAGGCGACCAGGAGAATAAAACCGAAGTACGCGATGATGACCAGGATGGACATGATGATCGAGTAACGGTTGCGTTTCTTGACGAATTTCTGAAATTTCGGGTTAGCCCGAATCTGCCCCCATGTTTCTATGGACACAGTAACACCTCCTCATTGTTTGGTATGGGAGTTGATGGAATCAGAGTAGGAAGGTCGCTGACCTTGTTACCCTTTGGGGATGGCATGGCGGCAACCGCCTGGTTACCCGTCCGTGGGCCTCGCCCGATCCGCGCCAGCTGGGTCAGGGCTTGGGGCCCCTTCCAGCCTTGGGACATGTAACCCGTTCGCGGCGTCCTGGTCAGGACCAGCGTCCGAGCCTGATACTTGGGCGCTCTCGGACAGCCAAGCACAATATATTACCCTAGTGACCAAGTCCAGGTGAATCCCAGCCCTGATGTTTGCGCCGGTGCCGTTGGAGGGAGGGGAAAATCGGAATACCGAACAGGGTCCCCGGACCCAGGGTGATACCGCCACCGAGCGCGGCATGGGAAGGGTTGATCGAGGTGGTCCCTGGCACCGCAGGGTCTTGACGACACACTCGCCGTGACAGCCCCCGTTTGAGACCGGTCGGCAAGTCAACCCGGCGTGGCATGATCGTTTTCACCCAGGGCGATGGCGATGAGCATCCCGCCGATGGAGCCATAGGCCAATCCCGCCGCCGCGCATAGCAGGATCAACTCCAGCTCGGCGCCATAGGCCAGGCCGGTAAAAATGGCGGCACTGACTAAACCTACCAGGCCCAGGATGACAGCTCCCGCCTGAGCGCTGGTCCCTCTTTGGGCCGCCCAGCCGCCGACCGCCCACACCAGGAAGGCATAGACGGCGAAACCGGCCAGATCCAGGCGCGCCGAGAAATCGTCGGTGGCGCCCAGAAACGAGATGACGGTGGGGAGAACGCTGGCCGTCAGGCTCAAGCCGGCGAAGCCGCCCAGAATGACGGCGCCGGTGGGGCGGAGCCGAATGCCCAGTATCTTGGACAAGATGAAGCTGTTGAGGCGCTTGATCATGCTTAACCTGTCCCGCGGCGGATCTGCCTTCGCCTTCATGGTAGGACTCCCGATCTAAACCCTGGATAAAAAAAGATGGCGGCTACCCTTTCCGGCAGCCGCCATCGGCACAGCTCACATCAACTCATTGACTAATGGCTGCTGGCCGCGGGTACCTCCTTGCCGGGGTAACGCAGGCTGCCCACCAGCTCCTGGATCTCGGCTGGCGGCTCCTTGGTGAACTTGCTGACCACATAGGAGGTCAGGAAGTTGAGCGCGGCGCCGACGGTGCCGATCCCTTCCGGCGAGATACCCAGCCACCAGCCCGCCGGGTTGTTGGACGCCGGGTCGCCATACTTGAACCACCAGATATAAGCGGCGGTAAAGACGATGCCGACGACCATTCCGGCGATGGCGCCTTCCTTGTTCATCTTCTTATTGAAAATGCCCATCAGGATGGCCGGGAAGAAGGAGGCCGCCGCCAGGCCGAAGGCAAAGGCCACCACCTGGGCCACGAAGCCTGGTGGATAGATACCGAACAGGCCGGCGATGACAACCGCCACGCCGGCCCCCCCTCGTGCCCACCAGAGTTCTTCCTTTTCCGACATGCCGGGTTTGAGGATATTCTTCATCAGGTCATGGGAAATAGCGGCCGAAATGACCAGCAAGAGGCCCGCTGCCGTGGACAGGGCGGCGGCCAGGCCACCGGCGCCAACCAGACCAACGACCCAGTTGGGGAGCTTGGCGATTTCCGGGTTGGCCAGCACCATGATGTCCTGATCAATCTTGACTTCGTTGGCGCTCTTCGGGTCATCCCACTTGCCGGGGCGAATCTGCATGATGCCATCGCCATTCTTGTCCTTCCAGCCGACCAGCCCGGTCTTTTCCCAGTTCTTGAACCAGGAGGGGGCATTGACATACTCGACGTTGTTCACCGTCTTGATGAAGTTGGTGCGGGCAAAAACGGATACCGCGGGGGCGGTGGTGTAGAGCAGGGCGATGAAAATCAGCGCCCAGCCGGCGGAAGAGCGCGCGTCACGAATCTTGGGTACGGTGAAGAAACGGATCAGGATGTGGGGGAGACCGGCGGTACCGATCATCAGCGAGAAGGTGATGAAAAAGACGTCGATCATGGGGCGTTGGCCACTGGTATAGGCCGCAAAACCCAGATCCTTACTCAGGCCATCCAAGACATCCAGCAGATATTTTCCCTGAGTACTGGGGTCGTTGAGCAGCGCCGCGCCCTCGGCGGTGATCTGTGAGCCGTAGCCTATCTGCGGAACCGGATTGCCGGTGAAATGCATGGAGATAAAGATAGCCGGTATCAGATAGGCGGTGATCAGGACCACGTATTGCGCGACCTGGGTATAGGTAATGCCCTTCATGCCGCCCAGGGTGGCGTAGAAGAAAACCAGGGCCATGCCGATGATGACGCCGGTGTTGATGCCGACATCCATGAAGCGCGAGAAGACCACGCCGACGCCGCGCATCTGGCCCGCCACGTAGGTGAAGGAGACGAAGATGGCGCAGAGCAGCGCGATGAGGCGAGCGGTTTGGGAGTAGTAACGGTCGCCGATGAACTGGGGAATCGTGAACTTGCCGTACTTGCGCAGGTAGGGGGCAAACAGCAAGGCCAGCAGCACGTAGCCGCCGGTCCAGCCCATCAGGTAATAGGAGCCGTCGCGTCCGAGGAAGGAAATCAGGCCCGCCATGGAGATGAACGACGCCGCCGACATCCAGTCCGCGCCGGTGGCCATGCCGTTCAGCAGGGGCGGTACAGACTTCTCGGCCACATAGAAGTCGCCGGTGGTTTTCGCCCTGGCCCAGTAGGCGATGTAGATATACACCGCGAAACTGAGGCCTGTAAGAATCCAGGTCCAGACAAGAATACTCATAATGGTGGTCCCCTCATTAATTGAGTCGGGTCGTTGTTGTAATTAGCAAGATCGGTGTCAGTCTTGCTGCACGCCATACTTGATGTCCAGTCTGTCCATGAGCCCGACATAGACCCAGATCAGGACAACAAAGGTCACCAGCGAGCCCTGGTTGGCGAACCAGAACCCGAGGGGAAAACCGCCGATCCTGTAGGCGTCGAGCTGATTGGCGAGCAGGATGCCACAGACGTAGGACACCACGAACCAGATGGTCAGAAGAACCGAGATAATGACCAGGTTTTCTTTCCAGTATGCCTTCAGTTCTTTTGTTGCATGTATCGACATCATGACTCCTCGTGTTTTTTTGGTGGTAAATCCAACCGGCTAGCGGTCGGGTCCAAGCGGACCATACCATCGCGGAAAGGTTCCAGCAAGGATTTAGGACGGTGCCAGGGGATAGGTATAGCCCCGGGGCGGGACAGGATCCAGCCTTGGGAGGGACAGCCGGCGGCGCGGCCTTTTCCGAGTCAAGTCCCGGGTGTTGACACAGGCGCCTTTGAGAAAAGACAATCCCTTGGGTCCCTTGGGGTGGCGAGGGCGGTAGGAATTTCAAACGGCCCGCGCGCCTTCGGCTCGGACGCGCGCCATCGCCAAGCACCCTCCCGCCGACCTTTTGGCCAACCCCAGCCTCCCCGCCATGCCACTCCGCACCGCCTCCCTGTGTACACCAGGGCCGCGGCATGCCCGGGTGGTATCCTCAACAGCCTTCCCTTGGGGTGGCTCACGGTAGGGTTCGCGGGAACAGGGTCCCTGGCTTGCCGGATCGGCCGGCCGCGCGGCGAGACGTCCCCCGATGGCCTGGACCAGGCCACATCCCGGGCCAACTCCCGAACTGGCCTGGTACGGAGCGTGATTTTTATCCCTCCACCGTCACAATCCCTTAACATCCACACACTGCCTGGCGGGGGCAACCGGGATTGCCAGCCAGATGAGGCCTGATAATCGCGCATGGGCGATTGACCCTGCGCAGTATCCCCAACGAGGAGACCCCCTATGCCTGTTGAAGAGGAGCCACCTATGCCCAATGTCGGCGAGCCCCCCATATCCGCTAACGAGGAGACCCCTATGTCCGCCAAGGAAACTAAAGAAAAACCCACCAAGCAATTGGGAACCCTGGTCC
>JADZBU010000057.1 GCA_020851955.1 Chromatiaceae bacterium
TCGGCATCCACTTCCCCGGCCTGAGCCGCGACGCCATCGATCCCGCCCGCACCACCCTGACCGTGGGTACCAAGGCCCCGGTGGCCCTGCCGGTGGAGACGGGGCAGAGCGAGGCGGTCTTCATCCTGGCCACCAACGTCAACCCCCTCACCAACACCGGGCTGGCCTTTCCCTGTTCCATGTTCAACACCGTGACCAAGTGCCCACGCTCCGCCCCGGTGCCGCTGGTGGCGGAGATCCACTTCCGCCAGCCCCTGACCCGGGCGCAACTGGGCGAGGCGCCCTTCAATCCCTTCATCTACCGCACCAGTAAGCGCGGCCTGGAGGTGCATCTGGTGGATCACCCGCCCACCGCCAAGGCGGATCTCAAGCTGTTTGGGACCCTGGATGACCGCTCCAACCTGGCGGCGGGTCGTACTTACCGTACCGCCGATGATCAGCCTTGGGCCCTGGATGTGCCGGAGACCTGGCGCCATCCCACGGAGTGGAATAGTGTCACCAAGGCCTATCCGGATTTTGGCGCCTGGGCTTTGAGCGCGGGGGCCAGTGCCACTAACTGGTATCAGAGCCGCATGGATGAACCGTTGATTTTTAAGTAGCGGGAGTTTCGGAGTGGGCCGGCAGATGGATCATCTGTCGGCCTACCCGGGGTAGGGTGGCAAGCCGCGGCGATCCCGCCAGCGCCACTGACATCAGGGTGGTGGACACCCGGCGGTCATGTGCGCGTTGGAGATCGGAGTGGCCCCAAGCATGCTGAAGGCTGACCTCGCAAGGTGGGGGCACAGGCCTGGATTCGGCTTAGGTGGATCGGCAGGCTGATTGTCGCCACCGCCGGGGCAAGGCAACGGCTGTCGGCCCGAACTCGGCCTAGGGGGCGCTGGAACCCTCGGCCTTAATCTCGGCCAACAGCCGATACAGGGTCCGCTCGCCGATGCCCATGAGTCGCGCCAATTCGGCCCGGTTGCCGGGATGGCGTTCCAGCAGGAGTCTGAGATAGCTTTGCTCGATCTCGGCCAGGGTGGGTTCGTGATCGAAAGACAGGGTGATGCCGGTGGTGGTGGCCGGGCTCGGCGCGGCGGAGCGCGGCAGGGTCAAGTGTTCGGAATCGATCTTGACCTTATTGCCCGACAAGATGATGGCGCGCTCGATCACGTTGCGCATTTCCCGGACATTTCCCGGCCAGTCATAGGCCTGCAATTGCTGCATGGCCGTTTCGCTGACGCGCTTGATGATCCGCTGGGAAAACCCCGAGTGCGTCAAAAAGTGCCTTACCAGCGGCGCTATGTCAGCCCGCCGCTCCCTCAGGGGGGGCACCGCGACCACGAAGGCGTTGAGCCGATAGAGGAGGTCCTGGCGGAATTCACCCCGTTGGGCCATGCCGTCCAGGTTGCGGTTGGTGGCGGCGACGATGCGGACCTCCGCCGGAAGATCCGAGGTGCTGCCGAGACGCCGGTAGCGCTTGGTCTCCAGGACGCGCAAGAGCTTGGCCTGAATCACGGCCGGCAGCTCGCCGATCTCGTCCAGAAACAGGGTGCCCCCCTTGGCCTGCTCGATCAGCCCCGGTTTTTTCTGGGCGGCCCCGGTGAAGGCCCCACGCTCATGGCCAAAGAGTTCCGACTCGAACAGGGTCTCCGGCAGGGAGGAACAGTCCACCGCCACCAGGGGGCCCTCGGCCCGGGGGCTCAGGCGATGAATCTCCTGGGCCACCTTCTCCTTGCCGACCCCGCTCTCGCCCAGGATCAGGACCGTGGCCTCGCTGGGTGCCACGGCCTGGAGTTCGGTCAGCAGCCGTTGCAGCGGCGCGCTCTCGCCGACCAGCAGGCTCGGGGCCTCGTGCCGCAGCACGTTGGTGTAGAACTCGCCGCGTTGGTAGAGGAGGGCGTTATCGATGATCCGCCGGATGGCGGCGGCCAGTTCCTGCCGATCCACGGGCTTGACCAGAAACTCCGTCGCCCCCTGGCGCAGGACCTGCAGCGCGGCATCGATCCCGCTCTCGCCGCAGAGGACCAGGACCGGATAGTCCCGCGTCCACCGCTCCAGCAGGGCCTTGCCCAGGTCCCGTGGCCAGGGATGTTCCAGCAGGATCAGGTCGGGTGGTTGCGCCGCCAGGGTGCGCTGAGCCCCGGCGCCATCCGGGACGGCGGTTGCCTCATAACCGCGGTCCCGCAGGTCGGCGGAGATTTCCGAACGGGAGCGCGTATCCCCTCCCACCAGCAGGATGTGGTCGGCCATGGTTGAGCTTCGCTAGGATCAGGAATCAGTTGGAGGCCAGTGCCGCCGGGGGGCGCATCGGGAGAAAGGCGGCTGGCACCGGCGTGACGGTGGGATGGGGAGGCATCGGCCAAGCGACCCATGCCAGGCCCTTGCAGGGCGGGGCCCTCGCCAACTCAGGCAAAGCGCCGCCAGAGTCCCAGGAAGGCCGCCACCGCGTCTGGCCAGGCGGCGCTGGGCGCCAGGGCCAGGGCATGGGCCAGCACCGGGGACGCCGGGGCACCGGGATTTTCCAGCAGCAGGGGCAGGGCGGCGATGAGCCGCTCCCGGGGATAACGCCGGGACCAGGCGGGTCGCCGCAGCAGTTCGGCGGGCCCGAAGTCGCGCAGGGTGATGAGGGCGTTGCGCAAGCCACCCCAGGATTTCCCGCCCTGGCCCTTGGCGAAGCCGGGCGACGCGTAGCTAGTCCAGTCCGGGATGGGCCGGCCCGCGCGGCCTTGCTCGAACCAGGCCAGGGTCGCCAGCCAGATGGGGACCACTTGGCCCTGCCAGGCCGCGGCGTCCTCGGCGGCGAAGCGGGCGTAGTCGGGGTGAAACTTGTTATCCCAGGCCTGGCGGTAGAGGTCCAGGAAGGCGGCCTGCCCCGGCCAGTCCAGGGTCTCCAGGCGCTCGATCTTCTTGAGGTAGGAGGGATGGTAGCAACCGCTGCCGGCCAGGCGGGCATCCCCGCAGGCCAGGATGGCCTTGAACAGATACTTGAAGAGGATTTCCTGATCGGCGGCGCCGAGGGGCTCGGGGTTGGCGAGGCGGCGCTGATTCAGCAGCAGCAGGCTGCCGCGGTTGAGCAGGAGGCGGGTGAATTCGCCGGGCGGCAGGCTGGCGAAGGGCATGGCGGGCATGGCGGCGAGTACCTGGGGATCGCCCGCCACTACCCGGTGGCCCCAGAGCATTTCGGCATTCATGAGGGAGTATTCGGCGCCCGGCAGCCGCTCCTCGCGCAGCAGGGCAAAGTCCACCTCGACACCGACCTGGTGTTCCAGGGTCTTGGCCGCCACCGCCAGGTCCTGGGTCAGGGCCGCGCGGGCCGCGCCATCCAGCCCCCGCACCACCACGAAGTAGTCGTAGTCGTTGTAGGGCGCGGGCTGGCCATCCCGCCGGACGAAGCCGCCCTCCCCGCGACCATAACCGCCCATCAGGACCAGGCCCCGGAAGGCGGGCGGGGCCAGGCGCGCGGTGACTGCCTGGGCCACCAGTTCCTGGTCGTGGGCGATGCGCGCTTCCACGGCGGCGTCGCCATCCAGGGTGTAACGGTCGCGATCGGCGGGGGCTATGTCGGTGTCAAGCGGGAGCATGATTTTTCATCCCCGCGCGCACGCCTTGCCAACGGGCCCACTTCTGGACCGCCCGCAGGGGCACGCTGTGCAGAATGGCCTCCAGCGAGCCCCGCCGCACCCCCCAGCTTAGGTCCCGCAGGACCTCCATGCCAAAGGGCAGCAGGCAATAGCGGAGCAGGGAGGTGTTGAGTTCCCCCTGGCGAAAGATCCAGGCCTCGGCCTTGCCCTCGCCGAAGTGGCGCTTGTAGGACTGGCGCAGGCTGTAGTTATGGGAGTGGGTGGCCGCCGCCTCCGGCACATAGGCGATGCGCAGGCCGGCCTGGCGCAGCCGGTAGGACCACTCGATGTCCTCGGAATACTGGACCTGGGTCTCGAAGGGGTATTGCTCCAGGATCTCGCGGCGGGCGGCGGCATTGGCCATGGAGAAGAAATGGACCCAGGTCGCGGCCTCCCGGCCGTCCCCAAAGGCCCGCTCGGTATCCTTGACGAACAGGGAGCGGCAGTCCGGCCGGGCCGTCTGGCGACCATAGACGGCGCCCACGCCCGGGTCCGCGAGGGGGGCGATGAGGCGCTCCAGCCAGTCGTCGCTCTCGGGGGTGGCATCCGAGTTGATAAAGACCAGGACCTCGCCCGGCACGGTCCGCACCGCCTCGTTGAGGATGCGGCCCGGGTTGTAGTTCTTGGAATCGTTGAGCCGGATACGTTCGGGGGCGTTGTACTCCCGGATGATATCCAGGGTGCCGTCCTGGGACGAGGAATCGAAGTTCCAGAGCTCGAAGTTCTTGTAGCCTTGCCCCAGGACCCGCTCCAGGGTCTGCCGGATGACCGGGCGGTCGTTGTAGGACCGCATCACGATGGCCACTTGGGGCCGATAGCCCGCGGCGGTGGGGTGCTCGGTGTTCATGGGATGCCTCGTCTTCCTCTAGGTGTCCCTGGGTTGGATCAACCCGAGGGGGGATGAAACAGGATGGGCCGCGGATTAGTCCGGGCGGCGCCAGGCGTCGGGGGTGAACAGCATCCGCAGGGCCTCCCAAATTATCCCTAAATCCCGGCTCCAACTGCTTTGGCGGGCATGGAAGGCGTCGCTGAGCAGACGCTCCTCGATCGAGGCGTCCGCGGGGACATTGAGCTGGGTGGGGCCGAGGAGACCCACCGGGGCGGCATCGCGGACGAATTGCCAGTCCTCGTCGCGGGCGGCGGATTGCTCGGGGGTCAGGGGGCTCACGCCCACCAGTCTCAGGTCACCGCGGACCACGGCCAGCAGCCAGGGCAAGTGGCGAAGCACCGGGACGCGGGTGCGCCAATTCAGCAGGACCACCGTCCGGCGCGGACTCAGCGGATCTCCCGGCTGTTCACGGCGATCGCCCTCCATATCCCGGGCCTCCAGCAAGCGGCCACCGCCCCCTTCCCGTCCCGCCAGGAAGGCGGCCAGCGGCCAGAGGGGCAGGGACAGGATGAGCAGCAAGAGCCCGGCGAGGCGATCCAGCCAGCGCCCCAGGGCGCCCGTCGCCCCGCCCTTGGCGAGATTGGCGAGCAGGAAGGCATCGCTGATCCGTAGCACGGCGCCGGTATCGACGCGGATCAAGAGGTTGGAGGCGACCACGGCATTGGCGACCTCGACCAGTTCGCCGACATAGGTCTTGGACAGGATGACGCTATCGCGGATGGTGGCGCCACGATCGACGACCACGTCGTCGCCGATGACCACCTCGCCGATCAGTTCGGCCTCGGGGTGTACCCGGCTGTTGGCGCCCACGAAGGCCACCCCCTGTTTGAGGCACTTCGGCGGCACGCTGGCCCGGCGGCCCACGCTCAACCCCAGGGCCACGGTCCGCCCGGGGAGGGGGATGCCGTGGAAGCGGCCCGCGACGATATCGCGATTGGCGCCATGATAGTCGGCGATTTCGGCGAGCAGGTTGAGGTCCACCGCCCCCAGGGCCAGCCGCTCGGCCCCCTCGGTCGGGGCAGGGGTCGCGGACGCCGTCCAGCGCAGGTCGCCCAGGGGCGGCGTGCCGGTGCCGGCCCCCGCGCGCAGCAGGACCAGGCTCCCCCGGGGATCCCTCAGGGTCCCGATGACCGCCGTGCCCGGCCGCCCTTGCGCCTGCTCCAGGAAGTTGGCCACCACCGGCGCCCGCAGCACGTCGCCGCGCAGGACCAGCACGGGTTCCCGGTCACCCAGATTGAGGCGTTGCCAGATCTCCCCCGGGTCTTCCTCGCCGCGGCTGAGGACGAAGCGGAAGCTCGCCCCCCACCGGCGGCCATCACCGAGGGCGGACTCGATCTGATCGCCGTGCGCCGAAACCACGATGACCAGGTCGCGAATCCCGGCGCCAACCAGGTCCTCGATCCCATGCACCAGGACCTCCTTGCCCACCACCGGCAGCAAGGCCAGGGGCAGGTTCTCGGTGAGCGGGGCCAGTTCGGCGCCCTGGCGATCGGCAAAGACAAGTGCTCGCATGCTGAATGCTCTCCAAACGCCTCTTCGCCGGGGTGGGAAGAGGCGCCGTTGGTCTAATAGGCCCCTTTACCCAACAAGAGGGCGGGAATGGTCTTCAGGAGGATTTTGAGATCCGTCCAGAAGGACTGGGATTGGATGTATTCCACATCCAGCTCCACTTGCTGGTCGAAGGGGATCTCCGAGCGACCGGAGACCTGCCAGATACAGGTGATGCCGGGGATGACCTCGAGCCGGCGGCGATCGGCCAGGGAATACTCGTTGACCTCCACGGGCACCGGCGGCCGCGGCCCGACCAGGGACATGTCGCCCTTGAAGACGTTCCAGAGCTGGGGGAGTTCGTCGATCGAGGTCTTGCGGATCAGGCGTCCGACCCGGGTGATGCGCGGGTCCTCGCGCATCTTGAAAATCACCCCGCCCTGCATCTCGTTTTGCTTGAGCAACTCCGCCTTGCGGGCCTCGGCATCGGCATACATGGAGCGGAATTTCCACATGGTGAACAATTCCCCCCAGCGCCCCACCCGGGTCTGCCGGAACAGGATGGGCCCGGGGGATTCGATCCGGATCGCCAGGGCGACCCCCAGGAACACCGGGATCAGGAGCACCATGAGGATCGATGAGGCGATGATATCCAGGAGGCGCTTGATCAGGTAGGAGCCCTGCACTACCCCCGCCCAGCCGGCGCGCTTGAGGCGGAAGCGCAGGCGATGAAGCAGGCTGGCCCGCGCCAGATTGCCATAACGCGCCAGCACCAGCTCGCGCATCTTCTGTTGATGGGTCTCGATGGTCATAGCCTGTCACTCCGTGTCGATGGCGCCGTCGGTTCCCCGGCCGCCCCTTGGACCATAAGGGGGAAGCGCTCGGGATGGCGCATCTGTTGCCACACCCGGGAGAGGAAGAGGGGATTGCCAATGATATATCGTCGCCACATCCGCTTGGGCTCCTGCAGCAGTCGCCATACCCATTCAAAGCCGATCTCGCGCAGCCAGACGGGGGCGCGGGAGATCCGTCCGGAGTAGAAATCGAACAGGCCTCCGACGCCGAGGCAGACCCGGGGTTGCAAGTCGGTCCGCCAGCGTTCGATCCACAACTCCTGCCGGGGTACGCCAAAGGCCACCAGCAGGATCGCCGCCCCGGAGGCATTGATCTCGGCCACCACGCCCGCCTCCTCCTCGGGGCTGAAGTAGCCGTCGCGCGCCCCGGCGATCAGGAGCCCCGGATAGCGCTCGTGCATCTTGTTGGCCGCGGCCTCGGCGATCCCCGGTCGCGCGCCCAGCAGGTAGATGGACAGGCCAGCCTGGCTCGCCGCCTCGCACAGGCGCGGGAAGAGGTCCGTGCCGTTGACGTTCTCCCGCAGGGCCGTCCCCAGCATGCGGCAGCCGAGGTGGATGCCGATGCCGTCGGGCAGGACGCGATCGGCGCCCAGGAGGAACTGCTTATAGGTCTCGTTATGCCAGGCGATGTTGAGGCAGTCCGGATTGACGAATGCCAGGGTGCGCCGTTCCCCCGCCGCGGCCTGGTCGATGATCCAGCCCACCGCCTCCGCCATGGTGGTGTTGATCACCGGGATGCCGAAGAAGTTGAGCAGGGGCGGTGCCTCCGCCGGTGCCTTGCCGCCCATGGCCACCGCGACCAGGGAGCGGGCCGCCAGCCCCAGATCGCCGCGCAGGCTTTGGCCATAGACCAGATCCCGATCCAGCTCAGACTCCTGCTCGTGAGCGATGCCGACCCGGCTGCGGAGGCGGTAGGGCGACAGCAGCCCAGGGCGCACGGAGAAGCGGGCCAGGTCACGGACCGGCACCGCCTCGCCCTCCTCCGGCGTCAAGGGCCTGGGCCCGATGATGGCCATGTCGCCGCGCAGGATGTTGAGCCAGACGGGCAGGGTCCGCAGGGGACCCCGGCCGGCGAAACCCAGCAGCTCGAAGGGCGCCCGGAATCGCCCCAGTCGGGGTGTCCGGGTCAGGACGGTCCCCGCCTGGAACTGGCTGACCAGGGCCCGCGCCGCCCACAGCGGGGCCAGGCCCACCAGCAGGGCCAGGCCGATGACGAGGTCCAGCAGTCGCGACACCCACTCCCCCGCCACCAGCAGCAAGGCATGGAGCAGCCGCCGGAGGCCGGAGAAGCGCCGGCGATGGCCGCGGGCGCCGAGGGGGCCGGGAATGTCGATGGGTTTCGTCACCTGGGGATTCCTGACATGGGGTGGCTGGCGGGGCCCGCCAGCCTGGACTTCGCCATAGTATCCGACATATTCGGGTTGGCTGGTGAGCCGGATGCGTAAAGTTACCCGGGACGATCGAAAATCCCCCTCGGGGTCTGCCCGGGTCCCCGCGGCCGTCGGACGGGGTGGCCGCGGGGGCGTCCCAACCTTTAGGGGTCGGCGAGGATGCGCCCCAGGAAGCGGTAGGTCTCGCCAGCGGCCAGCACCGCCCGGCCCAAGGCCTCCTCGTCACCGCCCAGGCTGACCTCCAGTTCCCGACCCAGGCGGGACCAGCGCTCGCCGGTCGCGGGGCCATAGCCCTGGAAGAAGCGGTTCGCCCCGGCCGCTGGCCGCTGCTGGGCCTGGTCGAGGAGCTTGACGATCATCCGCGACCCCAGGGTCGAGCCCTCCAGGACATAAAGGCAACCGGCGGCCCGGGCCAGGCCCTCGCCCGCATAGGGGACAAAACCGGGGTCGGGCGTGAAGGGCGTGGGCGCGAAGGCGGGATCCAGGTGCCGGAGGTCATCCTCCAGCCAGGCGGTCTTGACGAGCCGGCTGGACCAGTCGTAACCCAGGTCTTCCCAGACCGAGGCACGCCGCAGCAGGTGGTGCTCGCAGGCGACATTGGCCCGATAAAAGCGCCGGAGCAATTCGTGATAGTCCGCGCGCGTCAGTGCCGGATCAACCAGGCGCCGCATCGCCGGCAAGGCCTCCAGGCTGTCGTGCATGGGTGCCGTGGACTGCTTCAGGCGGACCATGACGCCGCCGGGGATGGCAGGGGTCTTCATAGGGGCTGTGGCCGGCTTAACGACAAGGAATGGCAATCGGGGCGTAAGAGGATAGGCGATTAAGTCGCGTGGAACAATTTGGCCGCGAGTCGCTGCCGCCCCGGCCAGAGGTCGGTATTCTGGCCGACCCTTGCCCCTATAATGGCCGTCGCTTTTAATCAAGAGGGGTGGCGGGAACCCTGGCTGGCCAGCGCCAGATCCGGGATCGGGCCACCCGCGCCGAGGCCCTTTGCGTACCTGAGTCGATCACCATGAAATCACGTCCCTCACGCTTGACCCTCCTCCTTGCCCTGGCCCTGGGTTGGATGCTGCTCGGTGCCCCGTCGCGGGCCCAGGAGCCCCTCGCCGTTGGGCCGGCCGGAGCCTCGCCGGGCGTCATGGCCCCCACCGGGCAGGACCCCGCGGCGGCGGAGGGCACCGCCTACAGCTTCGGCGTCGTCCCCCAGCAATCGGCGGCCCGGCTGGCCGAGATGTGGGTCCCCCTTCTGCAACGACTCGAGGACCTCGGCGGGGTGCCCCTGAAATTCGAGACCGCCAAGGATATCCCCGCCTTTGAGGCGGGTCTGGCCCAGGACCGCTACGACTTTGCCTACATGAATCCCTATCACTTCGTGGCCTTCAGCGCCCAGCCTGGCTATCACGCCCTGGCGCGTGACCGCCGGGAACGTCTGCAGGGCATCATGGTGGTGGCCAAGGACTCGCCCCTGGGATCCCTGGAAGACCTGGCGGGCCAGGAACTCGTCTTTCCGGCGCCGGGGGCCTTCGCCGCCAGCCTGCTGACCCGGGCGGAACTGGAAGGGCGCGGCATCCCCTTCCAGGCCCGCTTCGTCTCCTCCCATGATTCCGTCTATCTCAATGTCGCCAAGGGCCACTACGCCGCCGGCGGTGGCATCCGCCGCACCCTGGAGGCTCTGCGCCCGGAGGTCCGCAATAACCTGCGGGTGCTCTGGGAGACCGAGGGCTACACCCCCCACGCCATCGCTGTCAGCCCCCGGGTGCCGGCCGCGGTAGCCCAGGCCGTCCTGACGGCCCTGATGGCTCTGGAGACCGAGGCGCCGGAACTGCTCCGGGGCGCGGCCCTGGGTCCCCTGACGAGGGCCGAGGACAGCGACTGGGATGATGTCCGCGCCCTGGACCCCAAGCGGCTGGAACGGCTGTCGCGCATCCCCGCTCCGCCCCCCTAGCCCGGTTCCGGGCAGGATCACCCCCCTATCCCGACTTCCAGATCCGGCTGGGCGCGGCGCTCCGGGCGTCCCCATCCCTCCCTCCCGGGTTCCCAGGATCCATGTAAACAACCCATAAAACTCCGCATGACCAGGCGGCTGTCTTCCGGTAGTATCCAGGCCCACAGCCACGGGGAAATCGCCATGCCGACAGAACGCAAAGTACGCCGCTACACCGCATTTTTCCCGGGCTGGGCGACGGCTTTCGGGGCCCATGAGCAAGACGCGAGCGATCCGCGCGGCCTGGTTTTCCTCCATGGCGAAAATCAGTTGGGACTCATCCTGTCGCCGGAGATCAAGCATTTCCTGTACCCCCTCTTTTTGGGCAATAGCCACGAGGAGTCGCCGGAGGTGGTGCTCGGGGCTCGCACCCTGCGTATCGAGGGGGTGGATCTCAATCTCGGCGAGGGGGACAGCCGCGCCTTGGCCAGCCTCATGGAACTGGTGGCCAGCGAGGGTGACCTGCATCTGTCCCAGACCTATCACCTCATCTATCCCAGCGGCACCCGTATCCTGACTCTGAGCCGCAAGGCCCCCCTGCCCCTGGTCTATCGCGAGATCGCCCCCCTGCTCCTCCAGTTGCTCTGATTCCCGGAATCGCTCCGCGCCCTCCGGCGATTCGTCTTGCCGCCACGGATGCCCGCCATGGAACCCCCCTACCCCCTGGTCCTCGTTGACGCCTCCTCCTACCTCTTTCGCGCCTATCACGCCCTGCCCAAGCTGACCAACTCCCAGGGCGAGGCCACGGGCGCCCTGATCGGGGTGCTGAACATGCTGCGCAAGCTGCGGGAGGACTACCGGCCCGACTTCATGGCCGTGATCTTCGACGCCCCCGGCAAGACTTTTCGCGACGACCTCTTTCCCGCCTACAAGGCCCACCGTCCCGCCATGCCGGAGGACCTGCGGGAACAGATCGAGCCCCTCCATGCCATCATCCGGGCCCTGGGCTTGCCCCTGCTGCGGGTGCCTGAGGTGGAGGCGGACGATGTCATCGGTACCCTGGCGACCCGCGCCGCCGCCCAGGGGCTGGCGACCCTGATCTCGACCGGCGACAAGGATCTGGCGCAACTGGTCGGCGACCATGTCACCCTCATCAACACCATGAGCGACGAGCGCCTGGACCGCCAGGGCGTCATCGACAAGTTCGGCGTGCCGCCGGAGCGCA
>JADZBU010000058.1 GCA_020851955.1 Chromatiaceae bacterium
AACGGCGACGCCCGGTCCGAGGCCTATCTCCACGAGTTGCCCGGCCGCCCCGCGCGCCTGGGCGAACGGGACCTCAGCGTCGAGGGCATGTATGAATACGGCTCCCGCGCCGGCGTCTGGCGCATCCTGGATCTGTTCAGTGCCCGCGGCCTGCCCCTGACCGCCTTTGCCGTCGGCAAGGCCCTGGAGCTCAACCCCGAGATCGCCCGCGCCCTTGCCTCGGCCGGGCACGAGGTCGCCGGCCATGGCTACCGCTGGCTGGACTATCGCGACATCCCCGAGGACGAAGAGCGGCGGCACATCCGTCGTACCCTCGACATCATCGAGCGGCTGTGCGGCCAACGCCCGGTGGGCTGGTACACGGGTCGCGTCAGTCACCATAGCCGCCGGCTGCTGCGCGAGGAGGGCCGCCTCCTCTACAGCTCGGACGCCTATAACGACGACCTGCCCTATTGGCTCCCCGGAGCGCCCGCCCACCTGGTGATCCCCTACACCCTGATCAACAACGACGCCCGCTACCTGTTGCCGAACGGTTTTGCCTGTGGGGACGACTTTTTCCGTCTGCTCAAGGACGCCTTCGACCTGCTCTGGGAGGAGGGCGCGCGGCACCCCAAGCTGATGAGCGTTGGGCTCCACGGCCGCATCAGCGGTCATCCAGCCCGCGCCATGGCCCTGGCACGCTTTCTCGATTACGTGCAAGGCCATGACCCGGTGTGGATCTGCCGGCGGGAAGCGATTGCCCGACACTGGCTGGCCGAGCATCCCCCGGCTGAAACCCCTAGCGTGGATGCTGAAGTCCTCGTCAGCCTCCCCAGCCATGAGACTTGAGGTGGCGATGGCTGGCACCAGGATCAGCGGATTACGGTCCTTACAAAGGGCACTGGCATGGCGGATTGCTCCGTCATGCGCTCGACCTTGACAGCATGGAGGCAATGGCCTCCTCCAGAGGCGGGAGATGCTGAGTGATGACCCGGCGCACCGCCTGTGGGTCGATGTCACCCAGATAGTTGTGCGCCAGGATGTTGCGAAAGCCGCTGGTCTGTTTCCAGGGAATCGCCGGATATTGTCGTTTTAGATCATCGGGAAGCTGCTGGGTCGCCTCGGAAAGGGTTTGCAGATTGCGCAGGGTCGCGTCATACAGCACCTCATCCCTGATGAGATCGCCCCGCGCTTCGATGCGGCGGATCTTGGCGATGCCGTCCAGGATATGCCTGGCATAGGGCTGCCACTGCTTGGTCATAGATCAATGGCCTCCGCCAGCACATAAGGTCGTAAATGCCGGTTGAGTTCGTGTTCAGGAATCAAGTCCACGTGACGGCCAGTGATCTCCTCCAGACGTTCAGCCAGGGGCAGACGTTGCGTGAAGAGGTCGTACCCCGGCGGGAGATCCACGAGAAAGTCGATGTCGCTGTCGGGCGTCTCCTCACCATGAACCACCGAGCCAAATACACGAAGGCGCCGGGCACCGAACGCTTGTCCCGCGGCGGCAATGGTTTCGCGCTTGGCTCTTAGGGTTGACAGCAGCATGGTTGGCCTCTCCTGTTCAATAAGTCACCCAGATTTCAGGGCCGGTCGGACCAACCTGCACGGGTGCCGGCATTGGGCAAATAGGTCGCTGGTTTATTGACGCCGCCAAAGCCCTTGATGGCATCCCCTTCCCCGGCCGGATGGTACCACCATTAAAGCTGGCCATAGCGTCTCCCGGAACGGGTACGGACGGCAGCGATGGCACTAGCACCTGGCGGCGCAACTTTACGGTCAGGGATAGCCTAAAATCCCAGCATCCCACCCCCGCGGACCTTCGGAGCGCCCCCTCCATGCGGCACGTAATTGTCATCCTCGCCCTGCTGGCCACCGCCTGGCTCACGGCCTGCGGCCAGGAACCCCAACTGACGCCCCTTCCCCCCGGCGCGACCGTCCTCGCCTTTGGCGACAGCGTGACCTTCGGGACGGGGGCCGCCCCGGGGGAGGATTGGCCAAGGGCCCTGGCCCTCAAGACCGGCTGGGAGGTGATCAATGCCGGGGTCCCGGGGGATACGGCGGAAGCTGGCAAGAGCCGCCTCCAAGCCCTGCTTGATCAACACCAACCCGCCCTGGTCATCATCGAAATCGGGGGCAATGACTTCCTGCGACGCCGGCCGGAACGAGCCGTGAAGGAGGATCTGCGGCACCTGCTGCGCACGGTCAGGCAGAATGGGGCGCAAGCCGTGCTGGTGGCCGTGCCGGAATTGTCCCTGCTCAACCTCGTCATCGGCAAAGGTGATGCGCCCCTCTACCAGGAGTTGTCGGAGGAAGAGGCGGTACCGGTTATCGACCAGGTGTTTTCGGAGATCCTGAGCCAGCCAGAACTCCGGGCGGACCAGATTCACCCGAATGCCGAGGGCTATCGACGAATGGCCTCCGGCATTTACGATCACCTGAAGCAAGCGGGAGCCCTGTGACTTCGCTAGCGCCTTGCCCCTGTGACACGCCCGATCTCGATTGACAGGAAAACCAATGCCAGACCTCAAGCCAACCCCCGCCGCCGCGCCACCGGTACAACCACTTGCCCTGGGCTTACTCAAGCATCTGAAGATCAGATGCATTTCCGAGATTGGCTGGCTCGACACGCCCACCATGCTTGCGGATATCGCCGCCGCCGGCGGGATGAGCACCAATCAATACCGGCTGCCCTGGCCCCCCTTTGGCGACCAGCACCCGGCCAACGCCGCGGGGTCCTCGGCCCTGATCGAGGCGGAAACACTGGACGGTCAGCATTATCGGGTCCTGTTCGATACCGGCTGGAATCCGGCCTGGATGGAGCGGCGCTTCGCCGAAGAAGGGGTTGACCGGCTCTTGGCGGAGGGCGCCGTGGATTGCCTCGTCATCAGTCACGAACATTTCGACCATTTCTGGGGGATCGGCGTCACCCTGCGGCATTGTCCGTCCCTGCCCATCTATATCCCGGCGGGGTTTCAGCCCGAGGGGCTGGCCCTGATCAGGCAGTATGGTCACACTGGGCCCGTCATCCAGGTGCCGCCCCAGCAACCGTTGAGCCTGTTTCCGGGCTGCGCCCTGGTGCAGTTTCCGATGGCGACCCTGCTGCAGGTCCAAGGCGAAAACGTCCTCTATTTCGAGGTTCAGAACCAGGGACTGGTGATGGTGACCGGTTGTGGGCATAGCGGCGTCCTCAATCTGCTGGATTACGCCCGCCAGACCTTCGTCGGGGGGGACCGCCTGCATGCGGTGTACGGTGGGCTGCACATAGCGCCCTTTGATGATTGGAACGAGGACAAGGACCGCCTCATCCAAGCCCTGGCGACCTATGGCATCCAGCACTTCGGCTGCAACCATTGCACCGGGGCCCTGGCCGTGGAAAAGATGCTGGCCGCGGGTTTGCCGGTGGTCAGGGGCAGCGCCCGCCTGGGCTCGAAAACCAATCTGTTTCTGGGCAACGGCGATTGCCTTGAGGTGTCGGCGGACCCAGCCCGGAAGGCGGCGATCATGAGCTGAGGGGCCTCCTTCCATCAGCCGGATCGGGCGCGTCAGCGGGTGTGGCCGCCGCCGCTGTCACCCGAGTTCCGGATAGCCGTCCGAATTGCCGAAAGCGCCTTCTGTTATACTGACAACTATCGAATTCGCTTAGTATTTATTCTCGGAGAGAGCCGGATGTCCGCATTATTCCAACCCTTCAAACTCAAGGACGTGACGCTGCGCAACCGCATCGCCATTCCGCCCATGTGTCAATACGTGGCCGTCGATGGTCTGATCAACGACTGGCACCAGGTGCATTTGGCCGGTCTCGCCCGGGGCGGGGCCGGCTTGGTCATCGTCGAGGCCACGGCGGTGGCGCCGGAAGGCCGAATCACTCCCGGCTGTGCCGGCATCTGGAACGATGGGCTCGCCCAGGCCTTTGCCCCCGCGGTGGCCGCCATCAAGGCCGCCGGGGCCGTGCCGGGCCTGCAGATCGCCCACGCCGGCCGCAAGGCCAGCGCCAACCGCCCCTGGGAGGGTGACGACCACATGGCCGCCGATGATCCGCGCGGCTGGCCGACCCTGGCCCCCTCGGCCATCCCCTTCGGCGCCAATCTGCCCAAGGTGCCCCAGGCCATGACCCTGGATGACATCGCCCGGGTCCGCCAGGACTTCGTCCGTGCCGCGCAACGAGCCCGGGACGTCGGCTTCGAATGGCTGGAACTGCACTTCGCCCACGGCTATCTGGGTCAGAGCTTCTTCTCGCCCCATTCCAACCAGCGGCTAGATGCCTATGGCGGCAGCCTGGAGAACCGCGGGCGCTTTCTGGTGGAGACCCTGGCCGCGGTGCGCCAGGTCTGGCCCGAGCATCTGCCCCTGACGGCGCGCTTCGGAGTCATCGAATTTGACGGCCGCGACGAGGAAACCCTGGTCGAGTCCATCGAGCTCGCCAAAACCTTCAAACGCGAAGGCCTGGACCTGCTGAGCGTCAGTATTGGCTTCTCCACGCCTAGCGCCACGATTCCCTGGGCACCTGCCTTCCTGGCGCCCATTGCCGAGCGGGTGCGCCGGGAGGCCCAGTTGCCCGTCGCCTCGGCCTGGGGGATCGACACGCCGGCACTGGCCGAGCGGACGGTGCAAGAGGGTCAACTGGATCTGGTCATGGTCGGCCGCGCCCATCTGGCCAATCCCCACTGGCCCTATCAGGCCGCCCTCAAGCTGGGGATCGACCGCCCCTCCTGGGTACTGCCCCCGTCCTACGC
>JADZBU010000059.1 GCA_020851955.1 Chromatiaceae bacterium
ACATGATGGCCTGGCCGATGTGGACGATTTCGGAGGCCTGTTCGCCGAAGCAGTGGATGCCGAGGATCGCCAGGGTTTCGCGGTGAAAGAGGATCTTGAGCATGCCGACCGTGTGCCCCGTGATCTGAGCGCGGGCCAGGGTGCGGAAGTTGGCGTGGGCGACCTCGTAAGGAATCTGGGCGGCGGTGAGCTCGCGCTCATTTCGGCCGAGGGAGCTGATCTCCGGGACCGTATAGATGCCGGTGGGGAATTCCTGGATCAGGGACCAGTCGCACTCGCCTTCGGCGATGTGGGCGCCGACGAAGCGGCCCTGATCGTAGCTGGCGCTGGCCAGGGCGGGTGGGCCAGCCACGTCGCCGGCGGCGTAGATATGCGGCAGGGCGGTCTGGTAGCTGGCGTTGACGTCGAGTTGGCCGCGCCGGTTTGGGGTCAGGCCGATCTCCTCCAGGCCCATGTTGGCGGTATTGCCGCTGCGGCCATTGGCCCACAGCAGCAAATCGGTTTTGAACTTCTTGCCAGACTGGCAGTGCAGTACCACCCCATCCGCATTGGCCTCCACGGCGGCGTAAGCTTCTTCGTGGCGGATGACGACGCCCTGGTGGCGCAGGTGGTAGCCGAGGGCGTCGGTGATTTCATCGTCAAGGAAGGACAGGAGGCGGTCGCGGGTATCTACCAGGTTCACCTTGACGTCGAGATTGGCGAAAATGGAGGCGTATTCACAGCCGATGACGCCAGCCCCATAGATGGTGATGGAGCGCGGGGTGTGGCCGAGCCGCAGCACCGAATCACTGTCGAGGATGCGTGGATGGTCGAAGTCAATGTCCGGGGGATGGTAGGGGCGGGAGCCGGTGGCGATGACGAAGTGTTCCGCCCCCAGCATCTCCGCGCTGCCTTCCGGCCGTGGCACCTGGATATGGTGGTCATCGACGAAGCTTGCCTGACCAAAGATGACATCCACCCGGTTGCGGTGATAGTAGCGGTAACGGGTGCGGACCTGGGCCTCGATGACGTGGTCCGCGGCCCTGATCAGGTCGGGGAACTCCACTTCCACCTGGTCGAGGGTATGTTGAAACAGGGGGTTGCGCCGGTAATCGGCCAGCATCTGGATGGAGTGGCGCAAGGCCTTGCTGGGAATGGTGCCCCAGTGGGTGCAGCCGCCCCCCACCTTGTCGTGGGCCTCGATCACGGCGACCTTCTGGCCCGCCTTGCAGAGCTTCATGGCGGCGCCTTCACCCGCCGGTCCGGTGCCGATGATGATGGTGTCGAAGGTTCTTGGCTTCATCTGTAAACTTCCCCCTTATCCTAAAGTGGCCCGCCCGAGCCGCGAGGTGTTTTTGCCCTCCACGGCTGCTGGCATCGCTTCACGTTTCTTGTTCGAACAAGTATCCCACCAGGAGAGATCCCCATGCCTCGCGTCACCGTCGTTGGTGCCGGCTTCGCCGCCCTGACCGCCGTCCGCGCCCTGCACAAGGCCGGTGGTATTCAGATCTCGGTGGTGAGCCCCAAGGCCGAATTCGTCTATCTGCCCGGCCTCATCTGGATTCCCTCGGGCCTCCGTCGCGCCGAGGATCTGCGCTTGCCCCTTGACCCCTTCTTTCGCCGCCTGGGGGTCGAGCACCGGGCGGCGGAGGCCCTGAGCCTGAGCACGGATGGCCGGATTCTGGAAACCAGCGCCGGCCCCCTCGCGAATGATGGCCTCATCATCGCCTCTGGCGGGCGCTTCATCAAGAAGTTGCCGGGCATCAAGCACGCCATTACCCCCTGCGAGGGTATCGCCGCCGCCGAGCGCATCCGGGATCGCCTCCGGGAGATGACGGCCGGCGTCATCGCCCTGGGGTTCGCCGGTAACCCGCTCGAGCCCCAGGCCATGCGGGGTGGGCCCATGTTCGAGTTCCTTTTTGGCATCGATCGCCAGTTGCGCCAGGAGGGACGTCGGGACAGGTTCAAGCTGGTCTTTTTCAGCCCGGCGGACAAGCCGGGTAATCGGCTGGGCCCCAAAGCTGTCGCGGGCCTGATGGCCGAGATGCGCAAGCGCGATATCGAGACCCATCTGGGGCACAAGCTGAAGGGCTTCAGCGCGTCCGGGGTAAGCACGGAGGGGGGCGATTTCGCCGCCGATCTGATTCTCTTCATGCCTGGCATGACCGGCAATACCTGGTTTGACCAGACCCCCCTGCCGCGATCCTCGGGCGGTCTGATCCAGGCGGATGCCCAGTGCCGGGTTGCCGGCCTGGAGCGGGTCTATGTCGCGGGCGATTCCGGCAGCTTTCCGGGACCGGACTGGATGCCCAAGCAGGCTCACATGGCGGATCTCCAGGCCAGGGCGGCCGTCGGGAACCTGCTGGCGGAGTTCCGGGGCCAGGCGCCCCGCGAGACCTTCAAGGTCGAGCTGGTTTGCATCGTCGATGCCATGGATCGCGGCATGTTGGTGGCCCGCACAGAGAAGCACAACCTGATGCTGCCCTCCAGTCGGCTTTTTCATTGGCTCAAGCGCGCCTTCGAGTGGTGGTATCTGCGGCCCTACCGTTGATGCCAGGCCACCCCACAGGGGTCGGGCGTTCGTTCCCAGGCGCATAAAAAAGGCCGGTAGGGGACTACCGGCCTGAGGGACTGGACGACGGTAAAACCCGCCGCCTGGGTGCGCCGCTTAGTAGCGGCGACCACCGCCAGGGCCGCCGCCACCACCGCCACTGCGCTGGGGACGGTCAGTGCGGGGCTTGGCCTGGTTGACACGCATGTTGCGCCCCTTGAGGGGAGTCTCGTTGAGTGCCTTGATAGCGGCATCCGCCTCGGAGTTGTTGGGCATCTCCACGAAGCCAAAGCCCTTAGACTGGCCAGAGAACTTGTCGCTAATTAGGCTGACGCTGGAGATTTCGCCGTAAGCCCCAAAGGCCTCGCGTAGTTCGTCCTCGGTGACGCCGTATGAGAGGTTGCCAACGTAAATGTTCATGTCTCTTCTGTCTCGATAGATCTTATGTGTATTGGCAAAAGAAGAACGGTCGAATAATCAATACACAACTTAATCGACGGTCGGATTCCGGGCCGCTTGCGCAAGCCCGAGAAGAAGGGGGTGCCGGGCTCCTGGCATGCTGATCAACCCGCCTGGCGTATTCCATGCCCGGACCGGCCCTGGCGCGGTGCGCCTTGCCGATGCGGATTGGGACCCTGGGGCCTGGCATTCGTTGCCGGGCGCGGCCGATGAAAGCGCACGGGTTCTGGATCTGGAGGGACGGCACCCGCGGGCAAGGGCTCGAAGCCCAGGATGGTATGCAAGGGGATTTTGCGCTTCAGCAAACGCTGAATGTCGGCCAGCAGCTTATGCTCGTCGGGGCTGACCAGCGACAGGGCGGTACCCTCGGAGCCGGCGCGGCCGGTGCGCCCGATGCGGTGGACATAATCCTCCGGGACATTGGGCAGTTCGTAGTTGACCACGTGGGGCAGCCGGTCGATATCCAGACCCCGGGCGGCGATGTCGGTCGCTACCAAGGCGCGGACTTCGCCCTGCTTGAAACCGAGCAGGGCCCGGGTGCGGGCGCTCTGGCTCTTGTTGCCGTGGATGGCGGCGGAGCTGATCCCATCGTTTGCCAACTGGTCGGACAGCCGGTTAGCGCCATGCTTGGTGCGCGTGAAGACCAGTACCTGCTCCCAGCCGCCGGCGTGGATGAGGTGGGAGAGCAGTTCGCGCTTGCGGGTCTTGTCCACCGGGTGGGCCAGTTGCCGCACCAGGTCGGCGGTATCGTTGCGTCGCGCGACCTCGATGAAGGTGGGCGAACGCAGGATGCCGGTGGCCAGCTGTTCGATCTCGGCGGAATAGGTGGCGGAGAAAAGCAGGTTTTGGCGGCGCGTTGGCAGGAGTTTCAAGACGCGGCGAATGTCGTGGATAAAGCCCATGTCAAGCATGCGGTCGGCCTCATCCAGAACCAGGATCTCGATGCGCGACAGGTCGATGGTCCCCTGACCCGCATGGTCGAGCAGACGGCCGGGCGTGGCTACCACCAGATCGACGCCGACCCGCAACCGCTCCACTTGGGGCTGGATGCCGACGCCACCGAAGATAACGGCCGTGCGCAGTGGCAGAAATTGACCATAGGTGCGGACACTCTCCTCCACCTGGGCCGCCAATTCGCGGGTGGGCGTCAGCACCAGGGCGCGGGGTTGACGGCCGGTTCTGGGCCGGCCATGCAGCAGCTGGAGAATGGGCAAGGCGAAGGCGGCGGTTTTACCGGTGCCGGTCTGGGCGCCGGCCAGGATGTCGCCACCGGCGAGGACCGTCGGGATGGCTTGAGCCTGAATCGGGGTGGGGACATCATAGCCTTGGGCGTCAATCGCCCGCAGCAATTCGGCCCTGAGGCCGAGGGAGGAAAAGGGCATGAAAACTCCTGATTGAGATGCGCCAAAGGTGGCACATCCCAGGGACTCCGGGCGTCGTCGCAAGGGGACGACAGGGGGAGAAGGGGGCGAAATGGGGGCCATCCAGTGGGCACTGGCCTGGTCTGAGCGAGAATGGGTGTGCAGAGGAAGCGTGCCTGGGGGGTGTGGGCGCGAATCGGGTGGCGCTATTATTTAGGGCTGAGTATAACCTAGCGCCTGAATTTGTGAAGTGAAGATTGAATGATGCCTGGCGCTAGCCCGCGCCAGGTCCCCGCGCGATCGGGTTCAGTGGCGGCTGGAGGTCACCGCGGGGCGGTAATCTCTTGTCCATGAACCACCTTGTTATGGTATACAGTCGATTTATTGACATTTGTCATCATCTGGCCTCGGCCTGGCCTTGCCAGGCTGGGAAACCGCGATGGGGCAAGGTCAGGACTGAATCCAAGCGTCCACCAGAGGCGCATCGATAAAGACAGGCTCAACCTGCGGAGTTTATAACCACCATGAGCGCTTTGATCGAGATGTTTCGCGCCTCGAGCGCGCTGTATGGAGGCAACGCGGCCTTCATAGAAGACTTGTACGAGCGTTACCTCGCCGATCCGGAGAGTGTGGATCTCGCCTGGCGGCAACGCTTCGACATCATGCGCGGCGGGGCCGCGAATGACATACCCCACGGTCCCGTCAAGGAAAATTTCCTGCGCCTGGCGCGGGAGAGCCATGTCCGGCCCCTGGTCCGTTCGGCGGAACGACTGGAGCCCGCGGCGGCGGAGAAGCAGTCCGCGGTCCTGCGGCTCATCAATGCCTATCGTTATCGCGGTCATCAGGCCGCCGATCTGGACCCCATCCATCTGCGGGAGCAGCCCCCGGTCCCGGATCTGGACCCGGCCTTTTATCAGTTGGGGGAGGCGGATCTGGATCAGGTGTTCCACACCGGCTCCCTCTACGCTCCCGACCGCATGCGCCTGAGCGATATTGTTGCCCTCTTGCGTGAGATTTACTGCGGGTCCGTGGGCTCCGAGTATATGCACATCACGAGCGTTGAGGAAAAACGCTGGATTCAGAAGCGGCTGGAAGGCTACCGGGCCAAGCCCGAATTGGAGTCCGAGGATCGCCGTTGGCTCTTGACCCTGCTGACGGCGGCGGAAGGTCTGGAGCGCTATCTTCACGCCCGTTATGTTGGCCAGAAGCGCTTTTCGCTGGAAGGCGGCGAGGCCATGATTCCCCTGATGGATGAGTTGATCCAGCGCGCCGGGCGCAAGGGTATCAAGGAGGTCGTCATTGGCATGGCCCATCGTGGCCGGCTCAATGTCCTCATCAATCTTCTGGGCAAGCCACCCAAGACGCTCTTTGACGAGTTCGAGGGCCGCGTCCCCCATGTCGGTGACAAGGCTGGGGACGTCAAGTACCACATGGGCTTCTCCTCCGATGTCGAGACCCCGGGTGGCGGCGTCCACCTGGTACTGGGCTTCAATCCCTCCCATCTGGAGATCGTCAACCCGGTCATCGAGGGCTCGGTGCGCGCCCGCCAGCGTCGCCGCCGCGACCGTACCGGTGACCAGGTCCTCCCGCTGCTCATCCACGGCGACTCCGCCTTTGCCGGTCAGGGCGTGGTGCCCGAGACCCTGCAGCTCTCCCAGACCCGCAGTTACGGCACCGGCGGGACCCTGCATGTGGTGGTCAATAACCAGATCGGCTTTACCACCAGCCACCCGCTGGATGTCCGTTCCACGCCCTACTGCACCGACGTGGCCAAAATGGTCCAGGCCCCGGTCTTCCACGTGAACGGCGATGACCCGGAGGCGGTCATCTTCGTCACCCGCATGGCCCTGGACTACCGCAACGAGTTCCACAAGGATGTCGTCATCGATCTGATCTGCTATCGCCGCCTGGGTCACAACGAGGCCGACGAGCCCGCCGTGACCCAGCCGATGATGTACAAAAAGATCCGCGCCCATCCCACGGCCCGGGAGGTTTACGCCCAGCGACTGGATGAGCTGGGCATCCTGGGCAAGGAGGAGGCGGAGGCCCTGGTCGGCAAGTATCGCAGCTCCATCGAGCATGGGGTGGTGATGGCCCGCCCCGTCATGTGCGGACTGGATAACGGCTTTCGGGTGTCCTGGCGAGCCTTTGCCGGTAAGGGCTGGGACCAGGATGTGGCTACGGGATTGTCGCGTGCCACGCTTCAGGACCTGGCCCAGCGACTGCTGCGCGTACCCGAGGGCTTCGAGCTCCATCCCCGGGTCAGCAAGATCTGGAACGAACGGCGCAAGATGGCCAAGGGCGACCAGTTGGCCGACTGGGGGTTCTGCGAGAACCTGGCCTATGCAAGCCTGGTGGACGCCGGTTTCCCCGTGCGCCTCTCGGGACAGGACTGCGGTCGCGGCACCTTCTTCCATCGCCACGCCAAGATCCACGACCAGCTGACGGGGGAGAGCTACACCCCCTTGCAGCACATGAGCGAGAACCAGGGGCCCTTCATTGCCATCGACTCCATCCTGTCGGAGGAGGCGGTGTTGGCCTATGAGTATGGTTATGCCCTGGCGGAACCCAATGACCTCACCCTCTGGGAGGCCCAGTTTGGTGATTTCGCCAATGGTGCCCAGGTGGTGATCGACCAGTTCATTACCTCGGCTGGCACCAAGTGGAATCTGGATTGCGGCCTGGTCATGCTGCTACCCCATGGCCTGGAGGGGCAGGGCGCGGAACACTCCTCGGCTCGCCTGGAACGTTACCTGCAACTGTGCGCCGAGGATAACATTCAGGTCTGCGTCCCCAGTACCCCGGCCCAGATGTTCCATCTGCTGCGCCGCCAGATGCTGCGGGATTACCGTCGGCCCCTGATCGTCATGACGCCCAAGAGCTTGCTGCGCCATCGTCTGGCGACCTCCAGCCTGGACGATCTGGAGCATGGCCGTTTTCAGCCGGTGATCGGCGAGAGCGATGCCTTGGATGTGGCGGGGGTGAAGCGGGTGGTCATGTGTGGCGGCAAGGTCTATTACGACCTGCTGGAGGCGCGACGGGCGCGGGGTCTCACGGATGTGGCCATACTGCGCCTGGAGCAAATCTATCCCTTCCCCAGGGATCAGTTCGCCGCCGCCCTGGCCCCCTACAGTGCCGCGACCCAGTTCATCTGGTGTCAGGAGGAGCCCCAGAACCAAGGTGCCTGGGACCAGATCAAGCACCGCTTCCACCGCCTGCTGGCGGATAATCGGCACGTGTGCTACGCGGGGCGGCCCATCTCCGCCGCTCCGGCGGTTGGCCACCGTAATGTCCATGTCGAACAGCAGGAGCGCCTTATCGACGAGGCCCTCACTGGCCAGCTCAACGAAAAACAAAATCGCAGGATCCCGCTATGACAACCCCTACCGAAGTCCTCGTTCCCGCCCTCCCGGAGTCCGTCGCCGATGCCACTGTCCTGGCTTGGCATAAGAAGCCTGGCGACCTGGTCAAGAAAGACGAAAGCCTGGTCGATCTGGAGACGGACAAGGTGGTCCTGGAGGTGCCCGCGCCCGCCGATGGTCAGTTGTCCGAGATTCTCGTGGCGGTCGGTGAAGTGGTGACCGCCGCGACCGTCCTGGGCCGCATCGGCGCCGTCGGTGTCGCGCCGGTGGCCGGTGGCGAGGCTCCCAAGCCGGCCGCCAGTGCTCCCGCTGGCTCGGTGCCCGAGGCCGCTGCCGTGCTGGCCCCCGCCGCCCGCCGCCTGGTCAAGGAACTCGATCTCAATCCCGCCGACATCGCCGGCAGCGGCAAGGATGGGCGCATCCATAAGAGCGACGTCGTGGCGCATCTTGACCAGCGCGAGGCCAGTCGCCCCGCCGCCGATGCCGATACGACTCCGCGGTTTACGCAAGCCCCGGCCCTGAGCGGCGAGGCAGGGCGGCCCGAGCAGCGTGTGCCCATGACGCGCCTGCGCGCGCGCGTCGCCGAGCGCTTGGTGCAGGCCCAGCAGACCGCCGCCATCCTCACCACCTTCAACGAGGTGGATATGCAGCCCATCATGGAGCTGCGTAATCGGTACAAGGATCAGTTCGAGAAGGCCCATGGCGTGCGCATGGGCTTCATGTCCTTCTTCGTCAAGGGTACGGTAGAGGCTCTGCGCCGCTTCCCCATCGTGAACGCCTCGGTGGATGGCGCCGACATTATCTATCACGGCTACTATGACATCGGCATCGCCGTCAGCAGCCCGCGCGGCCTGGTGGTCCCCATTCTGCGCAATTGCGATCAACTCACCATGGCCGGCGTGGAGCAGGGCATCACCGACTTCGGCCGCAAGGCCAAGGACGGCAGCCTGAGCTTCGAGGACCTGACCGGCGGCACCTTCACCATCACCAATGGCGGCGTCTTCGGCTCCCTGCTCTCGACTCCCATCCTCAATCCGCCGCAGAGCGCCATCCTGGGCATGCACAAGATTCAGGAGCGCCCCATGGTGGTTCAGGGCCAGATCGTGGCCAGACCCATGATGTATCTGGCCCTTTCCTACGACCACCGCATCATCGACGGCCGGGATGCCGTTCAGTTCCTGGTCACCATCAAGGATATGCTCGAGGACCCGTCGCGATTGCTGCTGGGCGTCTGATCTGCCTGGCTCGGGTATGGGGACCCGGGATGGGTCCCCGCCTTTGGGGTTTGCCGTGGCTTGACGGGGTGGGGGTTAGAGCCCCTGAAGGTGTCGGCTTCGCTTGCAGCGAAAGGTTAGTTGACGATTCTCCCGGTCACGAGACCCAGGCGGTATCCGCCTATTTGCGCACTGCGTCTATGCCCTTGTGCGGGATGAAGAGGCCACAGCCCATGTTGCGGTAGGGTCCCAAGCCCGTGACCTGGAGGCGGATGGATTCCGCGGGGGAGAGCTCGGCGAGCAAAAGGCTGCGGGTTTGCAAGCCCCCGCCGGGGATGGCGAGGGTGGTGGTTTTGCCGCACAGGGCCTTGCGAACGCCGATATTGAGGTGATGAAGTTCCCGGGCCATGCGTGTCAAGAAGGCCTCTTCATCCTCACCGTCCAGGCTGACGACATAGCGAGCCAGGAGGGTGGTCTCCTTGCTCAGGGGTCTCGGCTTGGCGGCACCGAGGGTGAGCGGGCAGCCGGCCACGTCCAGGGTACGCCCCCGCAGCCCCAGAATCAGGTCATGCACCCGCTCCCGACGCAGGCGTATCGCCAGCTTGGTGCGGCGCGACAGGATGAGGTGACTTTCGGTGCCGTGCGTCGGCCGTTCCCAACCATTCTGGGAGCCGGCGACATGAATGCTGTGTACGCCGGCATCGGCCTCGTCGCCAAACCAGGGCAGTGCCTCCAGAATGGCGCTGGCGAGGGCATGGGCATGGTCCACGGGGAGCCGTTTGCAGTCGAGGTCGAAGAGGATATCGACAACCTCTGTCGTTACCTCACAGTCTTGTTCGCTGGGATTTTCTTGCCAAAACATGGTGTTTTCCCGTTAATTAACCGGCAGGCGCTCACGTAGGGCCTCGCGGTCGAACCACCAGTCATCCTGAACCAGGACATCGACCACGTTGCGCAGTCGAACCAGGAATTTCTCCGGTTGATTGAGTTCCAGCTTCTCCATCCAGTAGTCAAAGGCCTCCTGACTATCCACGCCGCCGTGCCGGCGGGCCACCTGGCCAAGGATCTGGTTGGCGAAAAACATCAGGTTTTCACGCTGAATCCCCTCGGCGCGGAGATCGGCCAGAAAGAGGGCGGTGGTGGCGGCCACGGCGGCGCCATCCGCGTCGTCCGGGGTCTCCTCGACAATGTGGGTCAGGAGCTCTACGGACAGATCCGGGTCGATGGGATAGGTGACGGCCAGCCAGATGCCTTGACCAAGGGCAGCCAGGGATTGGGGCTGGTCGGCTTGGAAAAGGACGTCGCAGGCATCGGCGGCGGACTCAAAGTCCTCGTGAGCGATGAAGACATCCAGAACCTCCCGACCCAGGGACCAGGCCTCGGCCCCCCGCTCCAAGCCAACCAGGGCGCGGGCCATTTGGAGGCGGGCATCCGCGAGTTCGGCGGCGGTGGCCTTCGTTCGGGTGAGGTCGTCTAGCCGCTCCCGCAAGGCCTCCAGATGCGACTCGAGTGCCGCCTGCTCGGCGGCCAGGTTGATGACAGCGTCCGCGGCTGTGTCGGCCAGCCGACGGCTGTTGATTTCCAAGGGGCTGATTTCCATGGCGTTATCCTGGTAGCGTGTTGTGGTCTAGCGGATCAGGCCGCTGAAGGCAGCCTCGAGGCGATCCTCCCAGTTGTCCGGGGTATCCGGGTAGGGAGGTTTGAGATCGATTCGGAAAAAGCGCTCCCCGCCACGGGCAATTTCCTGAATGATGGGCGCAAGTTCCTCGAAAGATTCAATTTCCTTGTTCGCTACCAGAATGTCGCTGAGTTTCAACATGCGTTTGGTGTTCCGCTCGGATTGAAGTCTGGGGACGGATATGCAGTCTCCGTGGGGGAATGCAAGCGGGGCGTCCTGGAAGGAGAGCCTTCGGCCAGGGCCGGAAAAGGGCGGTTGATGAGGTCGGGCGGGCACCAAGGACGCCTTGGCGGCTCGGGTTGTTTAGCATTAGGTTATATTATCGATCATTGACCGGCTTCAGCTAATGCCGTAACATTTCTTGCTAATTCGAGTTCAGTAGCCAAGGGCTGATGGCTAGGAAGCGGTAGGCACGGTGGCTCCTGCAGGCGGTCGAAACCTCGGCTGCTGGCTATCCCCTAAGAGATAGATGCCAAGCAGGGATATCTCCCCGTCAGTGCAATAGCCCGGCTCGGAACTCACGGGTATATTAGAGAACGACACAGGCAGTGCCTGCCTAAGGCAGGGTACAAGGCCACCCGGCTAGGCGGCTCACCGGCTGCCCGTTAAGAACCCAATTATGGGCACCGCGGCCCTTATCAAGCCGCGGAACCGTGACAATAAGACTTACAACCTTTCCGCTTTAGAAAGACAGGAGAGACAGCGCAATGGCTATCGAAAAGCACAGTACTCCGATGCTCGACCAGTTGGAGACCGGCCCTTGGCCGAGTTTCATCAGCGGCATCAAGCGTCTCCGCGACGAGCATCCGGAATCGCGCATCAACGAGGTTACCAATGACCTGCTCGGCCAGCTCGAGCACTCCTACGAGACCCGCAAGGGTTACTGGAAGGGCGGCACCGTCTCCGTCTATGGCTACGGCGGTGGCATCATTCCCCGCTTCTCCGAGGTCGGCAAGGCCTTCCCGAAATCCAAGGAATTCCACACGCTGCGTGTGCAGCCGCCGGCGGGCAACCACTACTCGACCGCCATGCTGCGCCAGCTCGCCGATAGCTGGGAGAAGTATGGCTCGGGCCTGGTGACCTTCCATGGTCAGACCGGCAACATCATGTTCATTGGCACCGATACCGCCAAAACTCAGCACTTCTTTGATGAAATCAACGAGTACGGCTGGGATCTGGGCGGCGCCGGCCCCTGTGTGCGCACCGCCATGTCGTGCGTGGGCGCGGCCCGCTGCGAAATGTCTTGCGTCAACGAACTCAAGGCTCACCGCATGCTGGTCAACAATTTCGTTGATGACGTCCACCGTCCGGCCCTGCCCTATAAGTTCAAGTTCAAAGTCTCTGGCTGCGGCAACGACTGTCAGAACGCCATCGAACGCGCCGACTTCGCCGTCATCGGCACCTGGCGCGACGACATGAAGGTCGATCAGGCCGAGGTCAAGGCCTACGTCGCCGACAAGGGTCGTCAGTACTACATCGACAACGTCATCACCCGCTGCCCCACCAAGGCCCTGTCGCTCAACGATGACGACACCCTGACGGTGAACAATCGCGATTGCGTGCGCTGCATGCACTGCCTGAACGTCATGCCCAAGGCCCTGCATCCCGGCGATGACAAGGGCGTCACCATCCTGATCGGCGGCAAGCGCACCCTGAAGATCGGCGATCTCATGGGCACTGTGCTCGTGCCCTTCAAGAAGCTGGAGACCGAGGAGGACTGGGAGTCCATGGTCGAACTGGGCGCCACCATCATCGACTTCTGGGCCGAGAATGGTCTGGAGCACGAACGCTGCGGTGAGATGATCGAGCGTATCGGTCTGGCCAACTTCCTCGAAGGCATCGGTGTCGAGCCGGATCCCAATATGCTCAGCCACCCGCGCCAAAGTTCCTACATCCGCATGGATGGCTGGGACGAGGCCGCCGAGGCCTGGTTCGAGCGCAAGGCCGAGGCCGGCTAACACCCAAGCGCGGCCGGCGCCCTCCCCGGGGGCGCCGGACCCAGTACCGTTTCAAGACCTAACAGCATTCTTGGAGGAAAGGCGATGGCAGCAGCCGACATGCGTGAGCCGATCGAAACCGGATGTCCCGATCCCTGGCAGTATATGCACCCCGTGCAGCGCAAGAACTTTGGTATGTGGAAGTACCATGAGCACCCGAAGCCTGGCGTCTTGCGTCATGTGGCTTACAGCGGGGACGAGATCTGGACCGTGAAGGTGGGTACCCAGCGTATCCTGGACCTTTTCTCTCTGCGTAAGCTTTGTGACATTGGCGAGCAGTTTGGCGACGGCTTCGTCCACTTCACCCTGCGCTCCAATCTGGAGTACATGGTGGCGGATGCCGCCAAGGTCGAGCCCCTGATCAAGGCCGTCGAAGAGGCGGGCTTCATCGTGGGCGGTACCCAGAACTCGGTGGCCATGATCTCCCATACCCAGGGCTGGCTGCATTGCGACATCCCGGGCACCGATGCCTCCGGGGTCGTCAAGTCCATGATGGACGAACTCATTGATGAGTTCAAAAACACCAATATGCCGAACCGGGTGCATATCACCACCTCCTGCTGCCAGATCAACTGCGGTGGTCAGGGTGATATCGCCATCAATATTCAGCACACCAAGCCACCCAAGATCAACCACGACCTGGTGGCCAATGTCTGCGAGCGCCCCTCCGTGGTTGCCCGTTGCCCCGTGGCGGCCATCCGTCCGGCCATCGTCAACGGCAAGCCCTCCCTGGAAGTGGACGAACGCAAGTGCATCTGCTGCGGCGCCTGTTTCCCGCCCTGCCCCCCCATGCAGATCAACGACGCCGAGCACTCCAAGCTGGCGATCTGGGTCGGTGGCAACCACTCCAATGCGCGTGGCAAGCCCACCTTCCAGAAGTTGGTGGCCGCCGGCATTCCCAACAATCCCCCCCGTTGGCCCGAGGCGACCGCTATCGTCAAGCGGATTCTCAAGGCCTACAAGGAGGGCGCCCAGGATTGGGAGCGCGTCAACGAATGGATTGAGCGCATCGGCTGGCCGCGGTTCTTCGAAGAGGTCGAGTTGCCCTTCACCAAGTATCACATCGATACCTGGCGCGGCGCGCGGGCCAGCTTCAACGCCTCCAACTACATCCGCTTCTAGGGCGAAGGCCCTCCAGCCCCAAGGACTGGAGGGCCGCATCAGATCGAGGTCGCAATGAAGTTTGCAATTCAGATCAATGAAGGACCCTATCAACACCAGGCGTCCGACTCTGCCTACTTCTTCACCAAGAACGTTCTGGAGAAGGGGCATGAGGTGTTTCGGGTCTTTTTCTATCACGACGGGGTCAACAACGCGACCCGCCTGACGACTCCGCCCCAGGACGATCGCCATGTGGTCAATCGTTGGGCGGACCTGGCCGAAAAATACGAACTGGATATGGTCGTCTGCGTGGCCGCGGCCCAGCGCCGCGGTATCGTGGACGACGGCGAGGCCCAACGTAATCGGAAGGACGCCACCAACATTCATCCCAGGTTCCGCATCTCCGGGCTCGGGCAATTGGTCGAGGCGGCTATCCAGTCCGATCGTCTCGTCGTCTTTGGTGACTAACAGGGGTAAGCGTCATGTCCGAAGTCGTGAAGAAATTCATGTACCTCAACCGCAGGGCCCCCTATGGCACCATCTATGCCTGGGAGTCCCTGGAAGTGGTTCTGATCGGGGCGGCCTTCGATCAGGAAGTCAATCTGATGTTCGTCGATGACGGGGTCTTTCAACTGGTCAAGGGCCAGGATACCGCGGGCATCGGCATGAAGAATTTCTCGCCCACCTACCGCACGCTGGGCGATTACGAAGTCAAGAACATCTTCGTGGACGCGGATTCCCTCGCGGCCCGTGGCCTGACCCAGGACGATCTGGTGGCGATCGCCTATGAGGACATGGATACGGAAGAGGAGATCGAAAACATCGTCGAGGTGGTGGACGCCGCCCGCGTGACCGAACTCATGGACGAATCCGACGTGGTCTTCAGCTTCTAAGGAGGGTTTCCATGAGTATCTTGCACACTGTCAACAAGTCCCCCTTCGAGCGCAACTCTCTGGAGTCCTGCCTCAAGTTTGCCTCCCAAGGGGCCTCCGTTCTCCTCATGGAGGATGGTGTATACGCGGCCTTGGCAGGTTCGAGCGCCGAGTCACAGCTCAAGGCTGGGCTCGGCAAGGTGTCGATCTACGTTCTTGGCCCGGACATCAAGGCCCGCGGCTTCCACGAAGATCGGCTGATCGCCGGGATCAAAGTCGTGGACTATGCCGGTTTCGTGGATCTGGCCGTGGACAACGACAAAGTTCAGGCCTGGTTGTAACCCCTGTTTTGTGACTAATCGAGGAGATTTTCATCATGCCAATCGTGGTCGACGGCAAGACTTTTGAAACCGACGAAGAAGGTTATCTGGCTAATATCAACGACTGGGTTCCCGGTGTTGCGGGCGTCATGGCCAAGGAGGATGACCTGGAACTGACCGATGAGCACTGGGATATCATCAACTTCCTGCGCGAGTACTACGAGGAGTATCAGATCGCTCCCGCCGTGCGCGTCCTGACCAAGGCCGTTGGTAAGAAGTTGGGCAAGGACAAGGGCACGAGCAAGTATCTCTATGGCTTGTTCCCCTATGGCCCGTCCAAGCAGGCTTGCCGCTACGCCGGTCTGCCGAAGCCGACCGGCTGCGTCTGATCCCGAAAAGACCTGAACGGACTGCGGTGCCTCATGGACACCGCGGGCCGCGAGGTAAAGGGATCCAGGACCAGGCTTCCCGAATTCTGCTCCGTCTGGCCCTGTTAGGCTAAGGCGGAGGCGGGAGATAACAGGACCGGGGCGGACATTGTCCCCGAGTCTCCGACGGATTCACCGAAGGTAGCGGTAGCATGTCGTTTCTGACACTTGTTTACGCCTCGCTGTTCTACTTCGCCACCCTGGTGCTCCTGGTTGGCCTAGCGAACAAGATCTTACAGTACGCGCGCACTCCCGCGCCGCTCAAGATCCCGACGACGCCGGCTCCCGTTACCCAAAGCGGCGTTATTTTTCGCATAATCCGTGAAGTTGTCCTCTTCGAAAGCCTTTTCAAGGGTAATAAGTGGACCTGGATTTTCGGCTGGATTTTCCACTTCGGCCTCTTTCTGGTTACCTTGCGCCATCTTCGCTATTTTATGGATCCGGTTTGGCTGCCTATCCAGTTGATACAGCCTTTCGGCATCTATGGAGGCATGGCGATGGTTGCCGGTCTCGTTGGCCTCTGGTCCCGGCGCTTTCTGGTGGATCGCGTCCGCTACATCACCGGACCCTCGGACCACCTGATTCTCGCCCTCCTAATCGGCATAGGCCTGACGGGGCTGGGCATGAGCTTTGTCATCCATGTCGATGTCATCTCGGTCAAGCAATTCTTTTTGGGGCTGATGCGGTTCCATATCCAGCCCTTGCCCGCTGATCCCTTGCTGCTGCTGCATCTGCTGCTGGTCGCCATCCTCATGATCGTATTTCCTTTCAGCAAGTTGCTGCATGCACCCGGGCTCTTTTTCAGCCCGTCGCGCAACCAGGTCGACAACCCGCGCGAACAGAGGCATCTGTCACCCTGGGCCAAGCGGCTCGAACAATAAGTTTAGCTGGCAGGTCGGATCGGGCAGCGCCCGGCGTCCTGGCCTAAGGCAAGACAAGACACGATACGCGGACGAGGTCGAATCATGGCTAAGGTTAAACTGGAGGTTCCCGAGCTCCAGCCCTATCTCGAAATACCCGCCGTCACGCCAGGGGTTATGGCTCACTCGCGGCCTTTTGTGGCCAAGCCCGAGCATCAAGAGCCCCTGGGCTTTCCGGGTGTGCTGGTGGATAACTGGCAAGAGAAGGCCATCGATAAGATGGGCGATCTGCTGGGCCGCTATCGCTCCTTGCGGGTCTATCTGGACTCCTGCGTGAAATGTGGCTCCTGTACGGACAAGTGCCACTATTACATCGGGACGGGTGATCCCAAGAATATGCCAGTCGCCCGTCAGGATTTGCTTCGCAAGGTCTATCGGCGGTATTTCACCGTCGCCGGCAAGTATTTTCCCAAGTTGGTGGGCGCCGAGGACCTGACCCAAGAGGTCCTGGATGACTGGTATAGCTATTTCCACCAATGCTCCCAGTGTCGCCGCTGTTCCGTATTTTGTCCCTATGGGATCGACACCGCCGAAATCTCCATGGCCGCGCGGGAGATCATGGATCACATTGGCGTCGGGCAGAAATACTGCAACGAGATCATCGCCAAGGTTTACAAGATCGGCAACAACCTGGGGCTCCCGGGTCCCGCCCTTCGCGACACCCTCGAAGGGCTGGAGGAGGA
>JADZBU010000060.1 GCA_020851955.1 Chromatiaceae bacterium
AGGGTGCCGAAGAAGACGAAATAGAGGGCCAGGACGAGGTCGCCGGCGAAGGAGAGGTTGGCGAACATCGCGTTGCCGTAGAGGGTCGGCACGAAGAGAACCAGGCCGATGCCCCCCGTCAGCCGGAAGACAGGCCCCAGGTAGAAGTGGACGCCGTGGCTGATGGAGGTGCGCAGCCCGTAGTTCTTGATCAGATCCACATAGTTCTGCCAGATGGGGATGCCGTGGCGGCGCCCGACCCGGGCGGCGATCTTGGCGATCAGGGCATTCAGCAGCAGGCCGTAGTTGAAGACGATAAAGAGCGTCAAGAGGGAATAGGGGATCTGCATCCAGTCAAGGTTCATGGCTGGACCCCCAGGCCCCACAGCAGGAGGATGACAGCGAAGGCCAGAATGTGAAAGGCATAGGTCTGGCCGTTGCCGGTATAGAGGCGTCGCCCCAGATCACCCGCGGTGTGCAGCAGGTCGGTCAGGGTCTCCCAGAAACGGGTGGCCAGGGGCAGGGTGAGGAAGCCCAGGGCCTTGCGGTAGGGGGCAAAAAAGTTCCAGGCGAAGTGGGTGGTCTCCGGCCGGAAGGGACGCTCGGCGGCGAAGGCGATATTGAACTGCTTGACCTTCTGTGCCCGGCGGTTGACGAACAGCAGCCAGGCGAAGACCGTCGTAAAGATCACGCCGATGATGATCATGATGGCGACCGGGTGCCAGTAGCCGTAGTGGCTGGAGATGACCAGGCCCTCCCAGTTCAGGCCGCCGTTGGGGTAGAAGTGGCCGATATAGGCATCGACCCGGCGCAGGGCCAGCCCCGGGAAGAGGGCAAAGGCCATGAGCAGGGCGACGAACAGCATCTGCGGTAGGACGATCCAGAAGGGAGCCTCCCGGACCCGCCGGTTCTCATCCTTTAGTTGGCCGAGGAAGATGGTGTGGATGAGCCGGAAGAGGTAGAGGAAGGCGATAGGGCCGGCGAGGAAGAGGATCACCAGCGGCAGCCGGACCTCGGTGTCGAGGATGGCGTTGTAGAAGATCCAGCGCCCGCCGAAACCGGACAGGGGCGGCACCCCCGAGATGGCGATGATACCGATGAGGACGGCGATGAAGGACAGGGGCATGAGGGTGATGAGCCCGCCCATGCGGTACATGTCGCGGGTGCCGGTGCGTTTGGCCACGCCGCCCACCGAGAGGAAGAGCATGGACTTGTAGATGTAGTGGTTGACGACGAACATCAGGGCCATGAGCCAGCACGGGCCACGGGATTGATCCTGATATAACAACCACTTACGCCGCCACCCCAGCCGTAAACGTGACAAATGAGGCCATCCATGGACCCCAAACGACCACCCACTTTCACGCCGCTTTCACGCGGCCGTTACGTCCCTGATGGGCAGCAGCAGGGATAGTTAGCCCTTGGCTAGCGGAGAGGAGGAGAGGAGGAGAGGAGAAGAGGAAAAGGCGATGGAGCGCGGGCACCACCCCTCGTCGGACATGGTCGGCAGATAAGCCGTCACGGCATCATCCCGGGCGAGCTCACGCCGACCGGGGGCCGCCTGGTAGTCAGCCTGGATGGCCGCGCGTGGGTCGGCCCGGTACGGGTTCACGTCCCCAGGATTGGCCTCGCCAATGAGCCAGCCGTGATCGGCTTTCAGCGCCGTGGCCAGGGTGCGAGCAGTTGCCATGGAGGACGGAAGGTTCCCGGTTTTTTGGGGTTACAGGGTTCTGCTAGGTGCTATCGGGACGGGAGGGGACGCCAAACCCCTGTCGCCAACCACGACGCATCACACCCGCATCACACCCGCATCACACCCGCATCACACCCGCATCACACCCCGGAGCACATGCAGGATCGCCAAATAAGTATCCTGGGTCAGGGCCAGTGGCACCTTGAGCGAGCGCAGCGACGCCCATTCCTCGGGCTTGATCGCGAGCAACTCGCAGAGCGCGTCATTCCGCGCCAGCGCCGTTAGCCCCGGCGGCGCATGGGGATCGTTGAGGACTTGCTCCCGCCCGCCCGCCTGACTGCGCTCGCCGACCTGCTCGCCCATCAGGTACGAGACCGCGCAGCCCAAGGCCTTCGCCAACTGGGCATAACTTTTAATACTGCCCTCGCGGGCGCCGGTCTCGATATGGCTCACCAGCCGCTGACTCAGCCCAGCGCGCTCAGCGAGTTCCTGTTGCGACATCCCCACCGCCTTCCGCGCGGAGATCAGTCGCGCATTAGGGGCACCTGGTCCGTCAATCATGGTCGAGCACCGCTTTTAGTCCTGATGAACCTAGTTTAGCACTCCGACCACCTTTCCATGAACGGGCTTGCTGTTATTCAGCCCTTTATGTCTTATATTAGCCCTTATCGGTCTCATTTCTCGCCACCCTCACCTGGAGCCCCTCATGTCACCCACTACCGACTTTGCCGCCAACCTGCGGGCCGCCCGCGCCCGGGCGAAGATGAACCAGTCGCAACTGGCCCGCATCTGCGGCTATGGGCAGACCAACATCTCCAAATGGGATCGCGGCTATTCGACGCCTAATGTGGACCAGCTCCTCGTCATCGCCGCCGCCCTGGGCACCACCGCCGCCGACCTGGTCTCCGGCCTAGCCGTCACGGCCAACCACGGCAACGGCACCGCGCCACCCCTGATCAACCCCCGCCCGCGCCGCAGGCCATCGGTGGGGGCATGAATTGTCCGTCCAAGCCAGCGCCTGGGCCTGGAACGTGCGCGGCCTGCCCACCCACCTGAAACTGACCCTCCTGGCCGTGGCGGATGCCTGCAACGCCGAGGGTTACGGCTATCCCGGGCAAATGCGCCTGGCCGCTCAGGTCGATTGCACGGATCGCCAAGTACGTCGCAACCTCAAGGAGCTGCAAACCCTGGGCCTGCTCCAGGTAGTCATTCGCCCCGGCAAGGGCCACGGGCGGAGTTCCAACGCCTATCAGCTCAACCTCGCCCAAATCCAAGCCAACGCGGCGCCAGGCAACCGGACCTGTGAGGCCGAGGCAACCGGACATGTAGGGCAGGGGCAACCGGACATGTGGGATCAAGGCAACCGGACATGTGGGGTAGGGGCAACCGGACATGTAGGGCAGGGCAACCGGACATGTGGGGTAGGGCAACCGGACATAGCTATGTCCTATGAACCGTTAGTAGAACCGTCAGAGAAGAACAACAAGAGTCTGTGCGCTGCGCGCACGGCGGGG
>JADZBU010000061.1 GCA_020851955.1 Chromatiaceae bacterium
ACGCCGCCGAGCAGGCGGTAGCCGGCGTACTCGGACCAGCAGTCCTTGAACTGGGCTAGACGGTCGAGATGTTCATCCACATCCTCCACCGACAGGTTGCTCTTGCATTCGACGGCGATGGCCGTGTTGCCGTTCACCACCAGCAAATCGACCTGAGCGCGATACTGGCCGGCATCATCGCGACAGACCAGATTTTGCATGGTGCGATGCACCTGGAGGCCCCGCGCCTGAAAGAGTCGCACTAAGGCCGGTTTGACCATCTCCTCGACAAATTCACCAAGTCGGTTGCCTAACTGGCCGATCCTGCGGGTGACTTCTTTCAGGAGCCGGTCGGTGTCCTGAAATTTCTGGTCGGTTTTCTGAAATTTCTGATCGGTTTCCTGAAATTTCTGGTCGGTTTTCTGGAATTTCTGGTCGGTTTCCTGGAACAGGCGCCAGACATCCTCAAAAGTGGGGGCGGGGCGTTCGAGCGTGGTCATGGTCGTTCTCCTCAGGGGGTGCGCGGTCATTGTAGACCGGTTGCGCCCAGATTTGGCGGCGCCAATCCCCAACGGTGGCGATCGGTGTCTTCAGAACAGGTCTGCATGGGTGCTGGTGCGTTCAAAAGTCACCGCAGCGGATCGTACCGGATAGATTAGCAACCCGTCAGGCTTGATGTAACACGGCTTGGCCCGCCGGGGCGGCGGGTCAGGTCCTGGCGGTCAGGTCGATCCGGGGGCCGGTGTGCCTTGCAAGTGGGCCTTGAGGCGTTCGATCTCGGCCAGGGCGGCGTTTTTTTCTTGCAGGGCGGCCTCTTTCGCTTGTCGCCATCGGAGAAGATCTTGTGCCCGCGTTGTTATTCCATGGCGAGCTGCGTGTCCTTGATCGGGTTTGGGGCAGGCACCGAATGAGGGTAGGCTTCGTAGGACTTGATCTGGGTCGCCAGTACGTCCAGGCGGTCCCCATCGGGAGTGCCCGGCCGGGGGTCGTCCATTACGAGCGCGGCCACCTTGGCGGGGGCCGCGGCGAAATCCGCATCGGTGCGGATCGGGCTGATTTCCATCGCAATCAACTCCTTTACAGGGCTCCGGCGGCGCTCGGGTCGTATTACCCGGCTCTTAGCCTTAGTATGGGTAGCCACGGCACATCTCCTGTGACCAGATCCTTCTGGTATTGCTCGGCGCCAGCATTCATAGCCCCAGCTTAGCGAACAACTCGTTCGCGTCCTGGCACCGCACCAGATCCTCACCGCGGTCAGTAGCTGCCAAGGTGGCCGCTGTTTCGCGGTTAGGTACTCTAATTTCAAACGGGAGGGCCTTGTCCTGGGCAACCCGTACCAGCAGCAAGCGGATGGCATCGGCCATGGACAGCCCCATAGCCTCCAGAACGACGCTGGCTTCCGCGATCACTTTTTTGTCGATTCGCGCGCGTACGACATCGGCGGTTGGCATGGCGGTATTCCTTGATCATAAACCGTTAATGATCAAATTCTACCATCTTTGAAAGCCACCTGGGTCCGGACAGCCGGGACGCTGAAGAGGCAAATTTTCCAAACAAAGCCATTTCAGCCTTGCCCAGGCCGTCGCCCTGGCGCGGGCAGAGGTGGCCCCGGAGAATCGGACACCGGTCTAAGTGATAGCCTTGCTTCATCCCTGGGCTGCGGGAGCGGCCCCCAACAGGAGCAAGCGCATGGCAAGCAGGCCGCGGCGCAACCACGCACCGGCATTCAAGGCGCAAGTCGCCTTGGCAGCGCTGAAGGGCGACAAGACCTTGGCGGATCGTCACTCAGCTTTTACCCGCAAGGCTCCACTTATCCAGGGCGTTTCTCTGTCCAAACAATCGGAGCCACCTCTGGGCACGGGGCTGGGGGCGCGGCGGCAGGTAGTCGAGCAGGTCGGCAAGGGGCGGGCCAGCGGCGAGCATGGCCGGCCAGGGCCATCTTGTGGCCCCGCTTGCGCTGGCCATCGGGCCCGGCGTGCTGGGAACCCCGGCCAGCTCCTTCAGGAAGTCCAGGGGTACAGCCCCGTGGATTTAGGCGCCTGATCCGGCTTTTCCACCCCCGCGGCGTCACCGGCCTCCTCGCGCCCGTTGCCGAACTTAAAGGCGCGGCGGGTGGACTTGCGCCAGAGACCATCGGCGCTGAAACGCCCCCAACCCCAGCGCAACCAATTGAGGAGACTATTGGCGAGCCAGAGTGCCCAGGCCAGCATCAAGAGTCGATAGACCCAGAGGGGCACCGAGATGACCCAGGGTTGGGGCAGGGACTCACCCGCGCGGTCCTGGTACCAAAGAAGCTGCCCGGCCTGGGAGCCATTGCCGGCGATCTGCATGGCGGGTTGCCCCAGCAGGCCCTCCGCCACCGCCGCCGCCAGGGCGCTCAGGGCCTGGAGGCTGAGCAAGACCAGGCCGATCTGGACCAGATTGAAGGCACCGTTACTCAGGCTTTGGCCTTGGGCACCCCGCCAGGCGAGGGCCAGCAGCCAGCCGACGACCAGGATGGCACCCAGGGGCGGCGCCTGGCTGAGACCCAGCAGCAGCAGACCCCATTGCCAGGTGCTGGCGGGACTGAGCCGCAACCGGCCCAAGCCCAGGGCGACCAGCAGGATCAGGGGGATCAGGCTCCAGAAGAGCACGGCGGGTCCCAGGGCTGGGCCGCCCAGCCACAGCACCCAGCGCTCAGGGCCCAATTCGATGCGCGTGGAGGCATTGACGCTGGGCCCGCCCAGGTCCACGGCGGGCGTGACCAGTTGCGTTTCGGTCCCAACCTCCTGAATCCAGGTCAGCACCGCCTTCTGGATACCGGGATGGACCGGCAGGAGGACCTGTCCCGCCTCCAGACGGATGGGCTGGGCCATGCCATCCAGGGTGACGGACTGGAGCTGGGCGCCCTCGGGCAGGCGCACTGGCTGCCGGCCGCCCCGGGAGGCACGCAGGTCCAGCGTCAGAGTGGCCTCGGTAGAGCGATCACCCGGTCGCAGGCGCAGTTCACTGGCATCCACCGTCAAGCTGGCCCCCGGTGCCCCCATGGGCCGGCTTATCGTCAGGCTCAGGGTCTCCCCCGCCCAGGGCCGCCATTCTGGCCACCACTGGCCCGTGGGGCTCTGGTGATGAATCGGGGCCAGCCCCGCGAACTCGACATGCCAGAGGGGGCTGGCGTCCAGGCGCCAGATTTCGGTCCAGTCCCGGGTGGCCGGGGCCGTCAGGGTCAGGGCCTCCCGGGGTTCCAACTGGGATTGCCAGACCAGCTCCCGCTGGCCACCGGGCAGATTGGCGGTGAGACGGCCATCGGTCACCTTGAGGCCGGGGGTGAGTACGGCCTCCCCCGTCAGCAGGGGGATCTCGACGCGGAGGGGCTCATCCGCCGGGGTCAGGCGCCGCAGGCGCGTCTCGACCCGCCAGGAGAGGCCAAGCACCAGGGTGCGTTCCAGCTCCAGAAAGGGCGGCAGGGCGGCGACCTCCCGCCAGCTCGCATCCTCGCAAGCGGTCTCGTCCCCCACGCCAGCCTTGCCCGCCGCGCCCGTCTCCCGGATGAGCTGGAGCTGAACCTCCGGGACGCCATTGTCACCCACGCCGGAGAGGCGCCAACCCTCGGTCTTGGCTTCGACACGCCGCGGCTTGAGGGGCAAGGGCAGCGCGATGCGGTCACGCGCCGGCAAGGCCCCGACGAGGCTGATACGATGCCTGCCCGCCGGCACCAGAACCCAGGGATAGCCCTCGTCCCCACGAAGCAGGGCCCGGGCCGGCTCACCATCGATCGCGACCTGGGACGGCAGCCACTGGCCGACCTGGGCCGGCAGGGGGATACCGACCGGCTCCTGGACATCGAGTTCCAGATCCAGCCGCAGGCTCCCGGGGTTGGCGGTCAGGGCCAGGTTCGTGATCTCGGCGCAGTGGGGGTGGCAATCCGGGGGGGCCAGCAGGCGTGCCTTGAGTTCCTTCAGCAAGTCGGGACTGGGGAAATCGTCGGCCCTGGCGCTGGGCGCCATGACCAGCATGACTAGGAGCAGGCTGCCGCCCAGACGCCGCCAGCCCGCCAGCCCCTTGACCAGACCGCCGGCGAGGAGGAAGGCCAGCGCCAGTATCAGGACCACCCGCAGCAGGCCCAGCAGGAGATTGCCGGCGGGCGGGATCAGGAGTAGCCGCAATTCCTGACCGCTCTGAACCGGTCCTTGCCAGATCAAGGACACCCGGTTCCACCGCCAAGTTGGCATGCCGGGCCCAGTTTGAGTCAAGGCATCGGGATCGATCCGGTTGAGGTCCGGGGGCGGACTGGGTGCAGGGGCGCCCGGCTTGGCGGATAGACGGCGCGGACCTGACTCGCCTCGTATGGCATCAGCCCGAGAGGCCAACTCCATCGGGGCCACCTCCTGGTCCGCGATTATCGCCATGGGGGCCATGGCCTTGAAGGCATCATCCATCAGGTCACCGGATCGGGCCGGCTGCGCCAGTTGGGGGTTCTCCAGTTGAGGATAAAGACCGAGCCGTAACTGACTAGCCATGAAGGGAATAGTAATGATGGTCAGGGCCAGGATGGCGAGCAGGCGATAGGCTTTGACCCAGCGCGCCAGCCCCCCCTCGGGCAGGACGCGCTCCAAGGCGATCGCGGCCAGGAGGTTGAGCCACGCATATTGCGGCGCACCCGGTTCCTGCCAGATGAGCGCCATGGCAACCAGGGCCAGGGCGGCGGTACCCCAGCCATGGAGTCGGCCCATGGCCAGGGTGATGACGAGGACCAGGAAGAAGTCCAGGAGGGTCCAGGCGGCCAGCCAACTGCCCGGGGCCTGATCCACGCCCAGGGCGGCAAAGAGACGCCAGCCTGGCGGCAAATTCAGTTCCGCGCCGACCTGGTGGAAATCCCGTGCCCAGCCCGTCGCCGACAGGGTGGTGGCGTCGGGCAGACGACTCTCGGCCGTCAGGTCGAGCTGACCGCGCCGCACCTCCACGCCCGGGGCACCGGTGACCGGATCCAGGGTGATCGACTGGGGCTCGCCATCGCTGTCAACCCGCCCCAAGGCCATGCCCGCGCCGGCGTCGAGACGCCAGCCTTGGGTCATGGTCCCCCCGATCCGGTCCCGCGCGCTGTAGCCCTGGCCATCGAAGTCGAGCCAGATCTGGCGCCGCAGACTCAAGCGATCCGGCTCAGGGATGGGATCGCCGCGCCGGATCACCTTGAAATTCAAGGTCACGTCCTGGCTCAAACGGTAGGCCGGGAGGGACCGCCATTCCTCGGGCAACTCGGTCTGGCGGGGGTCCACCGCGGCGGCGTCCAGGATCTCGACGAGGCGGATCGCGGGATTAGCCTGGTAGGCCCAGATCTCCTCCGCGGGCCAAGGCGCCGGGAGCGGCGCGAAGGGGAAGGCGGTCCGGTCACCCTCGTAACGGGCTTGAATATCCAGGACCCAATGACCCGGCCGCGCCTGCAGGAACAGGCGGCCATCAGGCTCCAGGCGCGCGGCCAGGGGGCTCTGGAGCGCCATGGGAATGGCGCCCTCCGGCAGGGTCCCGGGCAGGACGATCTCGCGGGGACTGCCGGCGATGTCGAACACCAGGCGGCTGCTCAACCGCATCGGCACCCCCTCCTCCAGACGCCGGAACACCTGGAGCCGCAGGCTGTCCTCCGGCGTGGCGGCGAGGGGGTCCGTCGGTGCCTTAGCCGAGAGCCAGACCTGACCCTGATCGTTCAGTGCTGGAAAGGGCAGCGGGGCGCCAGCGATGCTCACTTCGACCAGGGCCAACCGGGGCGGCAGGGTCAAGGCCGTCGGCAAGCGGTCCCAGCGAAAGCGGCCGCCGAGGCTATGCTGGCCTGGGGGCAGCCAGACGACGGGCCGGCCCTGGTGGCTGACCACCGGCGCGGGCTGATCTTTGGCCATCACCCCCTGGGGCCAGTGATCGCCATCTCCCGGCAAGGGGATGGGCTGGTCCGCGAAGGTCTCGACCTCCAGGTTGAAGGTACCCCCGGCATCGTCGAGGGCCAGTCGCAGATTGGCGGGCCAGACGCAGGGACGGGTCTGGGTGTCGCCCGTGAGCCGGGGACAGGCATGACTGGGATCACCCCACAGGACCCAGGCGGTCCAGTCCTGCAAAGGCCCGGGCACCTGGCCAGGGTTCAAGGGGGCAGCCTGGGCCTGGACGAGCAGCAGAAAGCCGCCGAGTAAAAGGGCAAGGAAGGAGCGAGGGACCATGCTTCAGCCGCCTGTTGAGGATAATGGGATGAGTCTAGCCGCCGCGGCCACCGCCTGCCCGAGGGCAAGGCCGCCATCGTTGGCGGGGACCTGGCGATGGGTCAGCACCCGCAGGCCTTGGTGGCGCAGGCGCTGGGCGATGGCCTCGAAGAGGGTCTTGTTTTGGAAGACACCACCGGAGAGGGCGACGGTAGCAAGTCCCCGCTCGGTGGCCAGCCGGCCCGCGAGATTGGCCGCGGCCTGGGCGAGTCCGAGATGGAAGCGCAAGGCCATGCTGCCCCGGTCCTGGCCACGGGCCAGGTCATCCAGAAAGGCTTGCCAGAGGGGCGCCGGGTCCAGCAGCCACTGGTCACCCGCCGCGACCAGGCCAAAGGGATAGCCCCCCCCCGCCTCCCCCCCGGCGGCGCCCAGCGCCAGGGTCTCCAGTTCGATAGCGGCCTGGCCCTCGTAGGCATTGGCCTCACGGCAGATACCCAGGGCGGCGGCGACGGCATCGAAGAGGCGGCCGGCGGAGCTGGTCAGGGGCGAATTGAGACCCCGGGCCATCATGGTGTCCAGGGTGGCGAGGGGCTTGGTGGCCAGGTAGCGGATCAATTCCAGGCCCGGGTAGGCGGTGGCACAGGTCTCCCAGCCCAGGCAGGTCGCGAGTTGGGCATAGAGATTGCGCCAGGGCTCGCGCATGGCGCGCGTCCCCCCCGGCATGGGCACGGGACGGAGATGGCCGAGGCGCTCCCATCCCCGGTAATCGGCGAGGAGGAATTCCCCGCCCCAGACGCCGCCGTCCTCGCCCCAGCCCAGGCCATCGAAGGCGAGGCCCACCACCTGACCGCCATCCAGCGGCCAGCCCGCGTCGGCCATGACGCTGGCCAGGTGCGCGAAGTGATGCTGGACCGGGATGGTCTCGATCCCGCGCTCCGCCGCCAGGGCGCGGCCCACCCAGGTCGAACGGTAGTCTGGATGCCGGTCCAGGGCGATGGCCAGGGGCTCATGCCGGTAGAGCTGTCGGTAAAGGTCGAGGGTTCGCTCGAACTCGTCGGCGGTGCGGGCATCCTCCAGGTCGCCCAGGTGCTGGGACAGGATGGCTTGGCCGGGGCGCAGCAGGCAGAGGGTATTCTTGAGTTCGCCCCCCATGGCCAGTATGGGCGGCGCGGCCTCGAAGCCGGGCGGCAGGGGGATGGGCGCGGGGGCCAGGCCCCGTGCCCGCCGCAGGGGCTGGGGCGCCCCGTCCATGAGCCGCATCACTGAATCATCCACCCGATTGAGGATGTCGCGGTCGTGGAGGAGTAGCACATCCGCCAGCCCGGCCAGGCGCTGGCGGGCCTCCTCGTTGGTGATGCACTGGGGTTCCTCGCTGCGGTTGCCGCTGGTCATGACCAGGGGGCGGTCCCATTCCTGGAGCAGGAGATGGTGCAGGGGGCTGTAGGGGAGCATGAAACCGAGGGTGGTCTGGCCCGGGGCGACCTCGGGCGCTATGAGGGCTGCCTCCTGCGACGCCCTTAAGTCTGCCGCCTCGGCCTTGGGCAGATTGAGGTTATAACCAAGAGCCGTGATGGCTGGGTTATCCGGGCCGGGTGACGGCGGGCGGGGGGCGCCGTGAATACGTCCCTGTAGGCTTGGCGACCGCATCCCTGCGGTCGACACCCCCGCCCGCCGCCACCCGACCCTCCCGGTTGCCGCCGAGGATGCGGCGGTATTTTCCGAGGTCGATGGCGAGGATGCAGCCGTATTTTCCGCGCGGTGAGGGACGGTTCCCACCTTGGCTACCTCCTGGACTGGGTCCCGGGCTTCCAGCAGTACCACCGGCGCCGCTGGGCTTGTCAAGAGGCGGGCCTCGGCTTCGGTCAGGTGGGCGTAGCGGCGAATGACCTCCAGGTCGCGGGCCATGAGGGCGAAGGGCTTGCGATAGCGGCCTTTGCGCTGACGCAGGGTGGCGACGGCCTCGGCGTTGCTGGCGTCGCAGGCGAGGTGAAAGCCGCCAATGCCTTTAATGGCCAGGATCTTGCCTTGGGCCAGAAGCCGGCTGGCGGTGGCCACGGCGTCCTGGGCGCCGAACGTGGCGGGGTCCAGCCGCGCGAAGGGAGAAGCTCCGGCATCGAAGGGTTCGCGCGGGGCCCCAATGAGTTCGGTGCCGGTCGAGGCAGAGGAAGGCTCGGCTACCCCGGACGATACCGGCCCCCTGTCTGGCTCGACAAGGCCTTGGGTGCCCTCCAGCCACACCCTCGGTCCGCATACTGGACAGGCGATGGGCTGGGCATGAAAGCGCCGATCCGCCGGGTCCTGGTACTCCCGCTGGCAGTCTGGGCAGAGGGGGAAGGCCGCCATGCTGGTGTTGGCGCGGTCGTAGGGGATGGCGCGGACGATGCTCAGGCGCGGGCCGCAATGGGTGCAGTTGGCGAAGGGGTAGCGATAACGCCGTTCCGCCGGGTCGGCGATCTCGGCGGCGCAGGCGACGCAGGTAGCGGCGTCCGCCACCACCCCGGTAGCGATGGGGCCGGCGGCACTGGCCAGAATGTGAAAGCCGGCCCCGGCCAAGAGCTCGGTCAAGGGTCCCCGTTCCACGGCATCGATGCGGGCCAGAAGGGGACACTCTTCTACCAGCCGGCGGCAAAAGGCGTCCAGGTGCTTCTGGTCGGCCTGGACGCGGATCAGCACCCCCTCGCCGTCATTGCGCACGTCCCCCGCCAGACCCAGGTCCCGCGCCAGCCGCCAGACGGTCGGCCGGAAGCCGACCCCCTGCACCAGGCCGCGCACACGGATGCGTTCGGCCACCCGGCATTGACGGTCATCGGTCATTCAGAATCCTGCCGCCATGGAGCGCCGGCGATTGGACTGCCACTCGTCGTTGGCCAGGAGCCAGATCCGCCCCCGCCGGGCGACCCCTCGCGGGTCGGGTGGGTGCGGATCAAGGTCTCCAGCTCGGCACGCTCGGTGGCCAACAGCTTGATCCGGAATGGTGTCGGTCCCAAGCAAAGACGGTGACGTCGCCGCACCAGATTCAACCCCGGGGGCCCTTGGCAGGCCTGACCTGCCTGCTAAGGGCCGGCGAACGGCTGCGACTCCGTATCGTCGGGGAGGAAGGTGGACAGCAGGGCTTCAAGGCGCACCGGGATGCCAGGCACGGCGGTCGGGGCGAGATTGCGTCCCGTCGGCCCCGAGGGTCGCT
>JADZBU010000062.1 GCA_020851955.1 Chromatiaceae bacterium
AACTGGCTGCGCAAGCAGTTCGCCAAGCTGGGCATCGAGCTGGTGGTGCGCGCCACCGACTACAATCGCTTCCAGGAGAAGATGCGCCAGGGCACGGGCCAGATCTACACCTGGGGCTGGAACGCCGATTATCCGGACCCGGAGAACTTCCTGTTCCTGCTCTACGGCCCCAACAGCAAGATGGCCGGGGAGGGGGAGAATGCCTCCAACTACGCCAATCCCGAGTTCGACGCCCGCTTTGAGCGCATGAAGAACATGGACGACGGCCCGGAGCGTCAGGCCCTGATCGACGAGATGATCGCCATCGCCCGCCATGACGGTCCCTGGGTCTGGGGCTATTTCCCCAAGGGCTTCAGCCTGCACCACGCCTGGCTGACCAACCTCAAGCCGAATCTCATGGCCAACAACACCCTCAAGTATCGTCGCCTGGACCCCGAGCTGCGCCAGCGGCTCCGGGCGGCGTGGAACCGGCCCGTGCTCTGGCCCCTCTGGCTGGGGCTGGGCCTGCTGGTTCTGGGGGCCGTGCCGGCGATTCTCGGCTACCGAAGGCGGGAACGGGAGCGGGCCTTGTGAAGGTGACAACGTGACGGCCTACCTCCTTCGCCGCCTCCTCTACGCCCTGCCGATCCTGATCGGGGTGAACCTCATCACCTTCGTGTTGTTCTTCGTGGTGAATTCACCGGATGACATGGCGCGGATGCAGTTGGGGGCCAAGCGGGTGACCCCCGAGGCGGTCACGGCCTGGAAGGCGGAGCGGGGTTACGACCAGCCACTGCTCTTCAATGGCCAGGCCGAGGGCCTGGGACGGCTGACCGAGACCATCTTCTTCGACAAGTCCCTGCGGCTCTTCGTCTTCGACTTTGGCGCCTCGGACGCGGGGCGGGACATCAGCCACGACATCGGCCAGCGCATGTGGCCGAGCCTGGCGGTGGCGGTCCCGGTGCTGCTGGTGGGCCTGCTGGTCAACATCAGTCTGGCTCTCTTCCTGGTCCTGTTCCGGGGCGGCTCCCTGGACCTGACCGGGGTGGTGGTGCTGGTGGCCCTGCTGTCCATCTCCAGCCTCTTCTACATCATTGGCGGTCAGTACCTGCTGGGCAAGCTCCTGCGCCTGGCGCCCATCTCCGGCTACGATCTGGGGCTGGAGGCCTGGAAGTTTCTGGTCTTGCCGGTGATCATCGGGGTCATGGGCGGCATCGGCTCCGGGGCCCGGCTGTATCGCACCCTCTTTCTGGAAGAGGCCCAAAAGGACTATGTGCGCACCGCCCGCGCCAAGGGCCTGGGGGAGCGGCTGGTGCTCTTTCGCCATATCCTGGGCAACGCCCTGATTCCCATCCTCACCGGCGTGGTGGTGGTGCTGCCCTTGCTCTTCATGGGCAGCCTGCTCACCGAGGCCTTCTTCGGCATCCCCGGGCTGGGCAGCTACACCCTGGATGCCATCAATAATCAGGACTTTGCCATTGTCCGGGCCATGGTCTTTCTGGGGTCCGTGCTCTACATCCTGGGGCTGATGCTGACCGACATCTCTTATACGCTGGCGGACCCGCGGGTGCGGCTGAGCTGATGCCGTCCTGGAGACAAGCATGCCCGTCCTGCTTTTGACCGACCTCTTTGTCCTGCTGCTGCTGGGGCTGATGCTGGCCTACGGCCTCTATGCGGCCCGCCACGAGCACTTGCGTGCCCCCTGGCGGCGGGTGGTCGCCAGCCGGGTGGGGATGATGTCCCTGGTGGTGCTGGGCAGTTACGCGGCCATCGGTTTGCTGGACACGGTCCACTTCCATCCGCGCCTGGAGGCCAAGGCGGGGGTAGGCGCGGGGGGTGCTTCGTCGGAGGTGCTCAGCCTCCTCGATCTCTGGCTGGCGCCCCTGCGGGAGCGGCAGGAGAAGACCTATTCCGCGCCCTTCGCCTCCCATCTGCATGCCATGGAGACCCTCGCCCAGCCTGATGGCACCAGCCGGCGCGACTATCCGCGCCTGGTCCATGGCGGGGCCCACCTGGCGGCGCCGGAGTTAGACCGGGGCCGGGACATCCTGATGACGAGCGTGTCCGGCCTGGCCCAGGGTCTGGCCCTCTGGGCCCTGGTCATTATGGTGGCCGCGGCCCTGCTGGCCCGGCGACGGGGGAGGGGCCGGAATTCGGCGCCGGGCCTGGTCCTGGCCTGGGGCCTGGCGCTCCGCGACCTGGCGCGGGGCCGCACCCAATGGCCCTGGCGCACCGGGCTCCTCACCCTGGGGGTGATCCTGGTCCTGGGGGCCGTCACCGCCGAGCTGGCGGTCAAGTACCACGTCCTCGGCACCGACAAGGTGGGGGAGGATGTCCTTTATCAGGCCCTCAAGAGCATCCGCACCGGTCTGGTCATCGGCACCCTCACCACCCTGGTGATGCTGCCGGCCGCCATTCTGCTCGGCATCATGGCCGGCTATTACCGGGGCCTGACCGACGATGTCATTCAGTACCTCTACACCACCCTGAATTCCATCCCCGGGGTCCTGCTCATTGCCGCCGCCGTCCTCATGCTCCAGGTCCACATGAGCAACCATGAGGCGGAATTCACCAGCCTGGCGCAACGGGCAGATCTGCGGCTCTTTTTTCTCTGTCTGATTCTGGGGGTGACAAGTTGGACCGGACTCTGCCGCCTGTTGCGGGGCGAGGCTCTCAAGCTGCGGGAGGTGGATTATGTCCAGGCGGCCCAGGCCCTGGGGGTGGGAAGCCCGAGCATCCTGGCCCGCCATATCCTGCCCAACGTCCTGCACCTGGTGATCATCGCCCTGGCCCTGGATTTCAGCGGCCTGGTCCTGGCGGAGGCGGTGCTGTCCTACATCAACATCGGCGTGGACCCGACCATGAATTCCTGGGGGAACATGATCAATGGGGCCCGCCTGGAACTGGCGCGGGAACCCATCGTCTGGTGGTCCCTGGCCAGCGCCTTCCTCTTCATGTTTGTGTTGGTGCTCTTCGCCAACCTGCTGGCCGACGTGGTGCGGGATGCCTTCGATCCCCGGTTGCGGGGGGCTTGATGCCGCCCGGCCCGGCGCCGTCTCACCCCTCGCCGTGGCCCCCGGACAGCATGGCGAGCTGGATATGGCGGATGGCCTTGTTGACGTCCTGGCCAAAGAGGTCGAGGTGGAGCAGTTGCTGGATGCGCTCCCGGCGGTCCTCCGCCACCGCCTGACTGAAGACCTCGGTCAGCAGGCCGCTGCGTTCCGCCAGGGCCAGGAGAAAGGTATCCCGGGGATCGGGGATGTCGTCGGTGAAGAGGATGTCGGCGATGCGGCGCTTGACCTCGACCATTTCGCGCTCATCGACCAGGGGATAGACGCGGGTGTGAAAGACCCACAGAAAGCGCTTGTCGGCGCGCTTCAGAATGCCCCGGCCCAGAAGGCGGTCGATGGCCAGGGACCGCAACCGGGCGCCATGGGTCGCCAGGGCCCTGATCCAGTCCTGGATGGATTGCGACTCCCGGGCCTCGGCGATCCGGGCCAGGCAGAAGTCGAGAATGGGTTCCTCGACGGGCGTGGGATCGAGGAGGATGAGGTGGTGCCGCGGGTCGGAGTCGATGCGCCCCTGCAGGGCGAGGTCCATGAGGGCGGCCCCGGCGAGGATGGAACTCATCACGGGGAAACCCATTTCGGCAAAGTCACCCGTCTCCTCGTCATGGGCCAGCAGCAGGAATTCCTCGGCGAAGGTCAGCATGGCGATGGGCGGCGATGATGAGAGCGTGGGAAGAACCGGGATCGAGCTGGTGAGGTCAGAGCCCCGGGGGGGGAATCAGGGGGGCGTTGAGGGTATCGCGCACGTAATCGCATACCACCTGGCCGAGCATGTCGAGTCGCACGATCCCCTTGATGCGCTCCCGGCGGCGATCCACCTCGTCCGGGTTGAAGACCCGGCTCAGCAGGTCGCTGCCATCGGCCAGGGCGATGATGAAGGTGTCGCGGGGGTCCGGGATCTCGTCGCTGAAGAGGATGTTGGAGAGGCGCCGCTTGACCTCGACCGTCTCGCGATCGTCCGTCATGGGATAGACGCGGGTATTGAAGACCCAGAGGAAGCGCTTGTTCTCCCGCTTGAGGATGCCGCGGGCCACCAGCCGGTCCAGGGCCATGTCGCGCAGGGCCTCGCCGTGCCGGGAGAGCTCATCGACCCAGTCCTCGGCGGTGCTGAGGTCGGCGCTGACACCGATGCGGGCCAGACAAAAATCCAGCACGGGTTCGCCGGTCTCGCCGCGATCGATGAGGACCAGCCGGCGCGTGTCCATGTCGATGCGATTGAGCAGGGCCAGGTCCATCAGGGCGGCCCCGGCGAGGGCGGCGCTCATGACGCTGAAGCCGACATCGGCGAAATCGCCGGTCTTCTCGTCATGGGCCAGCAGTAGAAATTCTTCGGCGAAGGTGAGCATGTCGGCACCAGTGCGGGGATAGGGAAGGGGCCCAGGGAAACGCCAAAGACGCTATCACAGCCGCACCTGGCTGGCAATTTGGCATCGCGCTTCCCATCGGATCCGGACCGGTCGCGGGTCTGTATCCGCAACGCCGGCCCGCTGGGGTTTTTGTTAAACTGCTGGCCCACCCGCACCGCCAGCCCGATGGTTTTCCGCGATGGCGCTACCGGTGCCGCTCGGTCCGACGCCACCACCCCGCTCCGCC
>JADZBU010000063.1 GCA_020851955.1 Chromatiaceae bacterium
ATCAGCGCGACCAGCGCCACCGGCAGGAAGAAGCCCAGGACGTAGGGCGTCATGGGCCCGCTCGGACGCTTCATGGGCGGTCCTGGCGCGGCAGTGCGCCCCGGAGTGCGATCAGGTTCATCGGATGGGGCGTGAGCGTGCCGCGGTTTTCGGCTTCATTCGGGATCGGCATAACGGGCGGCAATCTCGGCAAAGCGATCGCGGCAGGCGACAAAGGCATCGACGACCGCCGGATCGAAGTGCTTGCCCCGGCCATCCAGGATGATCTGTGTCGTCTCATCCAGCGTCATGGGCGCTTTATAGACGCGGCGACTCATCAGGGCGTCGAAGACATCGGCCAGCGCCATCAGTCGGGCGGAGACGGGAATCGCATCGCCGGCGGCGCCGGCGGGATAACCGCTGCCATCCCACTTTTCCTGATGGCCAAGCGAAATCTCGTGCGCGACATTAAGAAACTCGAAGGCGCTGCTTCCCAGCTCGGTCATGGCATCATCGGCGCCGGCCAGGGCCTGCGCCATGGCCTTGGTGATGGCGTCCGCGCCGATCGTCGTATGGGTCTTCATGATCTCGAACTCCTCGGCCGTAAGCCGCCCCGGCTTGAGGAGGATGGCATCCGGTATGCCCACCTTGCCAAGATCGTGCAGAGGCGCCGCCTTGACGATCATGCTCAGCTTCGATCCGGCCAGCGCCGCGCGAAAGCGTTCGTGCTCGGCAAGATTTTTGGCCAGCAATTCCACGTAAAGCTGGGTACGGACAATGTGCTGCCCGGTCTCGTTATCGCGCGCTTCGGCAAGACAGGCCAACGCCCGTACGCTCAGGTCCTGGATGAGCAGGTTTTCGCGCATGCGGCGGGCCACCTCGCGCTCGAGCCAGTCGTTTTCCCGCGCCAAATGGTCCCGCGCCTGCTTGAGTTCCAGTTGGGTGTGGACGCGCGCCAGCACAATGGATGGATTGAAGGGTTTGGTGATGTAGTCCACCGCACCGAGCTCAAAACCGAATTCCTCATCTTCCGCGGCGGCCATGGCCGTGATGAAGATGACGGGTATGTCCCGGGTTTCCACCTGGTCGCTCAGACGCCGCAGTACTTCATACCCGTCCATCTCGGGCATCATGACGTCAAGCAGTATGAGATCGGGACGCGGATCGGTGCTGGCGGCGCTCAAAGCCCGCTTGCCGGAGTTGGCGGCACGGACGCGATAGTGCGGTTTCAGGAGTTCTCCGAGGACCGTGAGGTTTTGCGGGGTGTCATCGACGATCAGGATGGTGGGTGCTGGCGCCGCGTCGGCGGCGAAACGGGGTGGCGAGCTGGTGTGCATGGTTTTGCTACCTCGGCGTAAATCAGGTCCCGGACTCATAGAGCCGCGCGATCTCGTCATTATACTGATCGATCACCCGGTTGCGCCGGAATTTCAGGGTCGGCGTCATGAGGCCGTTATCGATGGTCCAGGGATCGAGCAGCAGCAGGACGCGGCGGATCTTGGCATAGCCGGGAAAGTCCCCGAGGGCGTCCCGCACGCGCTTCAGCATGGCCTTGACCAGCAGGGGGTTGGTCAGGCTGTCCCGGGCTTCCGGATTCAGGCCAAACTCCCGGGCCAGGGCCGGCCAGGCCTGCGCGTCCAGGACGAGCAAGGCGGCCAGGAAGGGGTGGCCCTCGCCGACAATCATGACCTGCTCGAAGAGGGGGTCCAGCCCGATGGCCATTTCCAGGTCCGCCGGCGACACCTTCTCGCCATTGGACAACACCATGATGTCCTTGATGCGCCCCGTGATATAGAGGTGCCGGCCGGCGATACGCGCCTGATCGCCGGTGCGCAGCCAGCCCGCCGCGTCCAGCACCCGCGCGGTCGCCTCGGGGTTACGCCAGTAGCCCAGCATGACGCCGGGACCCTGGACCTGCAGTTCGCTGTCGGCGCCGAGGCGCACCGCCAGGCCCGGCAAGGGCACGCCCACGCTCGCCAGATCATTGTCCTCCAGCGGGTTGACGGCGATCACCGGGCTGGTCTCCGTCAGGCCATAGCCCTGGATGAGCGGCAGCCCCAGCCCGACCAGGCGGTGAGCGACCTCGAAGGGCAGGGGGGCGCCACCGCTGACGGCGGCGCGCATCCGCCCACCGAACTTGGCGAGCACCGGCCGGCTGAAGACACGCCGCAGCAGCGGCCAGAGCAGGAGCAGGGGGTGCCAGCCGCCGCGCCCCTGCTGGCGCTCGAACTGGCGCCAGCCGGCCGCGACCGTCAGGGCAAACAGCCGTCTGACCAGGGCCGGGCGGGTGGCGAGCTGGGCCCCGATCCGGGCATGGACGCGCTCGAACACCCGGGGCACGGCAATGATGACGCTGGGGGCCTGGGTCTGCATATCCTCGGCCAACTGCCCCACCGAGCGGGCATAGGACACGGTACTGCCCGCCAGCATCGGCAGAATGTAGCTGCCGGTGCGCTCCAGCATGTGCGACAGGGGCAGGAAGGACAGGAAGACGTCTTCCTCATAGACCGGGACCAGCGCCAGAATAGCCTGGGCGTTGCCGAGGATGTTGCGGTGGCTGAGCATGACGCCCTTGGCCCGCCCCGTGGTACCCGAGGTATAGACGATACTGGCCAGGTCCCCGGGGTCCCCCGGGCGTCGCGGCCAGTCCGGGCCGCTCGCGGGCAGCCAGTCGGGCACCAGGGCGAGGCGGGGGTCCGCCGCCGCCAGGCGCTGGGACGCCGGGCCGCCGTCGAGCAGTAACACCCGCCCCGGTTCCGGGCCGTCGCCGATCAGGGGGGCCAGGCGCTGCCAGCGGTTGGCGTCCTGCATCAGCAGCAGCTTGACGCCCGCGTCCCGCAGGATCTCGGCGGCGTTGTCGGCCCGGTCGTCGGTGTAGAGGGGCACCGTCACCAGGCCCAGGGACAGGGC
>JADZBU010000064.1 GCA_020851955.1 Chromatiaceae bacterium
AATCTGGGCGATCAGGACACCCGTCGTCAGGAGCGGCAACTCGGCCGCAGCGGCAGTGGCCATGGGACTCTCCAGCAAGCTTTAAAAAGCCCTTATTAACATCATGGTCTTAAATTTGGAACTGCTGCGCGGCGCTGGATGGGCAGCGCGCGGTCCCGACCGGCCAGGCCGCCGGGCGTTACCCCGTCAGCCGATGACGCTGGCGATGCGGTCGAGGGCCTTTTCCAGGTTGGCGCGGCTGGTGGCTATAGAGATGCGCACATGGCCGCCGAGGCCAAAGGCGGAGCCGGGGACCAGGGCGACGCCCGCCTTCTCGATCAGGTACTCGGCCAGTTCCAGGTCATCCTTGACGCCATCGATAGCATCGATCATGCCTTGGACCTTGGGGAAGACGTAGAAGGTGCCATCGGTGGGCAGGCACTCGATGCCGGCCATGGTGTTGAGGCGCGCGACGACATAGTCGTGGCGCTCCTTAAAGGCGGCGCCCATGGTGGCGATGCAGTCCTGGGGACCTTCCAGGGCGGCCTGGGCGGCGACCTGGGAGATGGAGGTCGGGTTGGAGGTGCTCTGGCCCTGGATTTTCTTCATGGCCTTGATGATGTCGGCGGGGCCGCCGGCGTAGCCGATGCGCCAGCCGGTCATGGAGTAGGCCTTGGAGACGCCGTTGAGGACCAGGGTGCGCGGGGCCAGGTCGGGGCAGGCGTTGAGGATGTTGACGAAGGGCTCGCTACTCCAGCGGATGTGCTCGTACATGTCGTCGGTGGCGATGACAGCCTTGGGGTGACGACGCAGGACCTCGCCCAAACCCGCCAGCTCGGCGTGACTGTAGGACATGCCGGTGGGGTTGGAGGGGCTGTTGATGACGACCAGGGCGGTGCGCTCGGTGAGGGCCGCCTCGAGCTGGGCCGGGGTGATCTTGAAGCTCTGGTCCGCGCCGGCGTCAACGATGACGGGGACACCGCCTGCCAGGAGCGCCATGTCGGGATAGGAGACCCAGTAAGGAGCGGGGATGATGACCTCGTCGCCCGGGTCCAGGATGGCCTGGGCCAGGTTGTAGAAGCTCTGCTTGCCGCCGCAAGAGACCAGGATCTCTTCGACCTGATAGTCGAAGCCGTTCTCGCGCTTGAACTTATCGACAATGGCGCGCCTCAGTTCGAGGGTGCCTTCCACCGGCGTGTATTTGGTGAAGCCGTCATGGATGGCCTTGATGGCCGCTTCCTTGATGTGGTCCGGGGTATCGAAGTCCGGTTCACCGGCACCCAGGCCGACGACGTCCTTGCCCGCGGCGCGCAGGGCCTTGGCGCGGGCGGTGATGGCGAGGGTCGCCGAAGGCTTGACGGATTGTACGCGGGCGGAAAGTTTGCTGCTCATCGGTCCTGTTCTCGACTCTTTGCCGGTGGGGGAGGTTTGGCGCCCTGGCAATCGCGGGCGGGGCTCCCAATAATAGCGAAACGCGCCCTCTCCGGCACGGGGATTCACCAGGACCGCCTCCCCTCATGAGCAAGCTCCCCGACAAACCCTTCGAACTGGTCTCGAAATTCAATCCCGCCGGCGATCAGCCGGAGGCCATCCGCCGCCTGGTGGCGGGGCTGCGGGATGGCGAGGCGGGACTGACCCTGCTGGGGGTCACGGGGTCGGGCAAGACCTTCACCGTCGCCAATGTCATTCAGGAACTCCAGCGCCCGGCCCTGGTGCTGGCCCCCAACAAGACCCTGGCGGCCCAGCTCTATGGCGAGATGCGCGACTTCTTTCCGCGCAACGCCGTGGAGTATTTCGTCTCCTACTACGACTATTACCAACCCGAGGCCTATGTCCCCTCCTCGGACACCTATATCGAGAAGGACGCCTCCATCAACGAGCACATCGAGCAGATGCGCCTCTCGGCCACCAAGGCCATCCTGGAGCGGCCGGACGTCATCATCGTCGCCACCGTCTCCTCCATCTACGGCCTGGGAGACCCGGATGCCTATCTGCGCATGGTGCTGCACCTGAGCCGCGGCGACCGGGTGGACCAGCGCGCCCTCCTGCGCCGGCTGGCGGACCTGCAGTACAAGCGCAACGAGGTGGAGCTGCACCGCGGCACCTTCCGGGTGCGGGGCGACGTCATCGACATCCACCCGGCGGAGTCGGACGAGGAGGCCCTGCGCGTCACCCTCTTTGATGAGGAGATCGAGTCCCTGGCGGTCTTCGACCCCTTGACCGGCGAGGTGCTACGCAAGGTCGCCCGTTATACCGTCTTCCCCAAGACCCACTATGCGACACCCCGGGAGACGGTCCTGGCGGCGGTGGACCAGATCAAGGTGGAGCTCCGGGAGCGCCTGACCTGGCTGCGGGCACACGACAAGCTGGTGGAGGCCCAGCGCCTGGAGCAGCGCACCCTCTTCGACCTGGAGATGATGGTGGAGGTGGGCTACTGCTCCGGGGTCGAGAACTACTCCCGCTACCTGTCCGGGCGCGGGCCGGGCGAGCCGCCGCCGACCCTCTACGACTATCTGCCGGACAACGCCCTCCTCATCATCGACGAGAGCCACGTCACCGTGCCCCAGCTCGGCGGCATGTACAAGGGCGACCGCTCGCGCAAGGAGAACCTGGTGGAGTACGGCTTCCGCCTGCCCTCGGCCCTGGATAACCGCCCCCTGCGCTTCGAGGAATTCCAGGAGCGCCAGCCCCAGACCATCTATGTCTCCGCCACCCCGCGCGACTACGAGATCCAGCACTCCGGGGCCATCGTCGAGCAGGTAGTGCGGCCCACGGGGCTGGTGGACCCGGATCTGGAGGTCCGACCGGCCCTGAGCCAGGTCGATAATCTCCTGTCGGAGATTCGGGCCCGGGTCAGCCACAACGAACGGGTCCTGGTCACCACCCTCACCAAGCGCATGGCGGAGGATCTCACCGACTATATGAACGACCACGGGGTGCGGGTGCGCTATCTGCACTCGGACATCGACACCGTGGAGCGGGTGGAGATCATCCGCGACCTGCGCCTGGGGGAGTTCGATGTGCTGGTGGGCATCAACCTGCTGCGCGAGGGTCTGGACATGCCCGAGGTGTCGCTGGTGGCCATCCTGGATGCCGACAAGGAGGGCTTCCTGCGCTCCGAAGGCTCGCTGATCCAGACCATTGGCCGGGCCGCCCGCCACGTCAACGGCAAGGCCATCCTCTACGCCGACAAGATCACCGGCTCCATGGAGCGCGCCATCGGCGAGACCGAACGCCGCCGCGCCAGGCAGACCGAATTCAACGCCCTCCACGGCATCACGCCCCAGACCATCCACAAGGCCATCGCCGACATCCTGGAGGGGGCGACGCCCGGTGGACCCCGGTCGGCCCGGGAATACGCCAAGGTGGCGGAGGAGACGGCCGAGTACGCCAGCCTGACCCCGGCGCAGATGGCCCGCAAGATCAAGGCCCTGGAGAAGGAGATGTACGGTTACGCCAAGGACCTGGAGTTCGAGAAAGCGGCGGCGGTCCGCGACCGGCTCAAGGAGCTGCAGATGAAGGGGTTGGCGGCCTGATGGGCTTCACCCTGGTTGTAGCGCCGAATCCACAAAGTTCTACCCTCTTAACCGGGTTAATGGACGATCTGCCCGAACTTGCCGCTGTTGTAGTCGTGGATCGCCTGGCTGATCTCCTGCTGGGTATTCATGACGAAGGGGCCGTGACCCACGATGGGTTCGTTGAGCGGCTCGCCATTCAGCAGCAGCACCACGGCCTCTTCCGGGATATCGCAGACGAGCTGCGTCCCTTCGCGCTGCATGATCGCCAGCTCGGCGGCGCGGATGGTATGGGCACCGATCTGGAGGGACCCCCGCAGGACAAACAAGGCGGTGGTATGCCCGGCAGGCAGGTCGATGGATAGCGTACGGCCTGCCTGGAGGCGCAGGTCCCAGACGTTCATGGGGGTAAAGGTGCGCGCCGCACCCCGGGTATCGCCGTAGCGACCGGCAATGATCCGGGCCGTTCCGGCCTCCTGGGGCAAGGCCACGGTGGGGATCTGGTCGGCGGTGAGGCCCTGATAGCCGGGGGCCGCCATCTTGTCCTTGGCCGGCAGATTGACCCAGAGTTGGACCATCTCGAAGGGCCCGCCCTGGCGGGCGAAGTCGGCGCAGTGATATTCGTCGTGGATCAAGCCAGAGGCCGCCGTCATCCACTGGACGTCGCCCGGGCCAATGGTGCCGCCGCCACCCGACGAATCCCGATGCGAGACGCCCCCCGCATAGACCAGGGTCACCGTCTCGAAACCCCGGTGCGGATGTTGGCCGACGCCCCGGCGCTCGCTGGTCGGCGCGAAATCCACCGGGCCGGCATAGTCCATCAGCAGGAAGGGGGACATTTCGGCGGCGATGTCATGGTAAGAAAAGAGGGTCCGCACCGGGAAGCCATCGCCGACCCAGTGACTGCCGCTGCTACGTTTGATAAAGGCGGCTTCTTTCATCATGATTGCTCCGGAACGGGGGGGATTCGGGTTTGGCAGTGAAGCCGTTATGGGGTGCTTTCGCGTCAGGCGGTGGCCACCGGCTGATTCCATAGCCGGGCCACCCGCCTTCAGTAACTGGGCAATTCCACCGGACGCAGGTCGAAGACCAGCACCTCGGCCTTCTCGCCCTGGCCGAGGCTGATCTCTTCGACGTTGCGCAGGCGGGCGCCGTCCCCCGCCGTCAGGCGTTGGCCGTTCATCGCCAGCGCGCCGCGCGCCACCTGGATGTAGGCATAGCGGTTCTCCGGCAAGGTCAAGACCTGCTGCTCTTGACCGTCGAACAGGCCGGCATAGACCCGGGCGTCCTGATAGACCGCGAGGGACCCCTCCTCACCCTCCGGAGAGATGATGAGGCGCAGCTTGCCCCGCTTGTCCGCCTCCTCGAACCGCCGTTGCTGGTAACGCGGGGTGACCCCCTTGCGGTTGGGGACGATCCAGATTTGCAGAAAATGCACCAATTCCTGGCGCGAGGCATTGAATTCACTGTGGCGGATGCCCGAGCCGGCACTCATCATCTGCACGTCGCCGGGACGGATGACGGAGCCCGTACCCATGGAGTCCTTGTGCTCCAGGGCCCCCTCCAGGACATAGGTGAAGATCTCCATGTCGCGATGGCCGTGGGTGTCAAAGCCCCGGCCCGGCTGGACGCGATCATCGTTGATCACCAGCAGATCCGAGAAGCCGGCCTGTTCCGGGTCGTAGTAGCTGCCGAAGGAAAAGCTGTGTCGGGAATCCAACCAGCCCAGCTTGGCGAGACCCCGGTCGGCGGCGGGTCTGAGTTCGAGCATGTCCGATACCTCTCTGTGTGCCGCCGTGACGGGCACTCGGCGGGGGAGTACCCGCCACGGCGACAGTCCGGGTCTTAGCCCTTGATCGCCTCAATGGCGACCCTGATGGTCACTTCATCGCCGACGTTGGGGGCGTACTTGCCGGCGTTGAATTCGCTGCGCTTGATGAGGGTGCTGGCATTGGCGCCAATGGCATCCTTTTTCAGCATGGGGTGCGTCATGGTGGTGAAGTGTTCCACCTTCAGGGTCACCGGCTTGGTGACGCCCTTGATGGTCAGGTCGCCCTCGATGGTTTTGGGCTTGTCACCCTCGAAGACCACTTTCGTGGACTTGAAGGTGGCGGTCGGGTACTTGGCGGTGTCCAGAAAGTCCTCGCCCTGGATGTGCTCGTTGAAGGTGGCATAGCCGGTATCGACCGAGCGGGTGTCGATGGTGATGTCCACGGCCCCGGTCTTGGCCTCCTGGTCCAGCATCACCGTGCCCGTGGTCTTGTTGAACTGGCTGACCTGGGTGGAGAGGCCAAAGTGGCTGTAGGAGAAACTGGGGAAGGTGTGGGAGCCGTCCACCTGATAAGTCACCGGCGCGGCCAGGGCGGAGGCCGAGGTGGCGGCAAGGATGACGGCGGCGGAAAGCTGGCTGAGTTTGTTCATGGCTAATCTCCGATTGCGGTTCAGGTTGTGGTTTAGTGAGGGAATGGGATTAATTGCCGGGCGTGACAGCGAGTTGAAACTTGACCTCGACCTCGTTGGCGACGATGTCAAAGGCGGACCAGGGCCCTTCGCCGATCGCGAAATCTCCCCGGCGCAGGGTGAAGCCGCCGGCGAAGACCCCGGTGTTGCCCTGAGCCGTGAAGGTGGCGGGCACCAGGATCTCCCGGGTCTGGCCCTTGATGGTCAAGTGGCCGGCGACCTCGTAGCGGTTATCGCCGACGGCCTTGACGCTGCTCGAGGCGAAGCGGGCGGTCGGAAAGGCCGGGGTATTGAACCAGGTCTTGGTCGCCACCTCTTCATCGGCCTCCGGGGTGCCGGTATCGATGCTGGCGAGGTCAACCTCGATCACGGCCTGGGCGCTGGCCGGCTGGGCCGGATCAAAGTGCAACTGGCCGCTGAAGGTCTTGAAACCGCCGTCCATGCCGACCCCCATCTGGGAGTAGCCAAAGGTGATGCGACTCTGGTCGGCCTGGAGCTGGGTGAATTCCACGGCCTGGGCTGCGGGGGCCACCAGGGCGCTCAGGGCAAGCAGGAGGGCAAGTCGTTTCATCTTCGTATCTCCGGGGCTTAAGTGACAGGGTTCAGGCCTTGCCAAACTTAGGCAAGATGCGCAGCAGGACGTCGTCCTTGTTGATGAAGTGGTGCTTTAGGCTGGCGGCGACATGGGCGACCAGCAAGGCCACCAGCAGCAGGTTCAGGCTCATATGCAGGGTCTGCAGCAGGTCACCCAGGGCTTTGTCCTTGGCGAGCAGATCCGGCAGCGGCAGGACCCCGAACCACACCGTCTGGAAACCCTTGGCCGAGCTCATCAGCCAGCCCGAGAGCGGGATGGCCAGCATCAACCCGTAGAGCAAGAGGTGGGTGGCCTGGGCGGCCCACTGCTGCCATCTGGGCATCCCCGCCGGCAGGAGCGGCGCCTTGTGGGTGACCCGCCAGGCCAGGCGGAGGATCACCAGGAGGAAGACGGTGACGCCGGCCCATTTGTGCCAGGCGTAGAGTTGCAGCTTCTGGGGCGACAGGGGCAGGTCCTGCATGTAAAAGCCCAGTGCCAGCAGACCCAGCATCAGCAGGGCGATCAGCCAGTGCAGGCCCTTGGCCGTGCGGGTGTAATGATGAGTCATGAGCGTCTTCCTCGTGGCGGCCCCTGCGGCGGCTGTGGGCGATGGGGGTACTCTACCGGCCCCGAGGGGTGCGAAATAGCAGGCGGCAAGCAATTCTGTATTGCTCAATCAGCAACAATCCCTTGGCAAAGTCATGCCTGGCTGGCGAGCGGATGACCCAAAATGACCCGCATCGGGTCACGCGGCGGGCCGGGGATGACCGCAAGACCCCATCAACTTCAAGTCACAATCCCTCCTCGTAGGCCTGTAGCGATCGTTCATCCCTGGACGAGATGACCTGCCAGGCAAAACCAATCCTTGATCCAGATCATCATGCAAGGAAATTTAACCCTGGGTGGAGCGATGACTGCGGATTATCATGGCGCCCATCCTATCGATCATGAAGCGGTCCCCTCGGCGTCCTGCCTCCTCCAAGCTCTGATCACAGCCTACCGGTTCCAGACGCTCACTTGAAAACGGCCGACGCCTGGGCGGACAGCCGCAAGGCTAAGGGCCTACCGTCGGCTCCCAGCCACTGGCGAGGACCAGCGGGACCTCGTCGTTGGCGCGACCGCTCTTGCACACCGACATCAAGACTAGACGGGGAAATAATCACCTCGGCAGGAGGTGGCGAACCCCGCAATCACTGGCGCCCAACTTGCCCGGCGGGAACCTAGGTTCCGCGGTCAGGGATTGCCAGAAGACGCTGACGGACCGGCCCTGGCGGCGGTTCCCGGAGGCGGCCCCAAAGGCGCCGGAGCATTAGCATCCGGCGTCGACCATCGAGAGAGAGAGGAGGTTGGAATGCATCAAGAGACTTACCGCGGCGTCGTCAAGCCGCCAACGAGGGGAGTGGTGGCCATCGCCGCCGGGTTCACGCTGCTGCTCGCCACCGGCGGGCTCCAGGCGGCCACCTGTTCTATCGGCACGACGCCGAACCCGCCGACGATCAATATCGGCCAGAGCATCGCCTTTACCGGAACGGTAACCGGCAAGGCCCCCTTGACCTATACCTGGGCGTTTGCGGGCGGCACGCCGGCCAGCGCCACCGCCAAGTCCGTGACGGTGAGCTACGCAAGCGCCGGCAGCTTCGCGGCGACCCTGAACGGCAAAAACGGCCGCAACGAGACCTGTACCGCCAACGTGACCGTGCAGGTCAATGCGGTGGGCAACAGCCCGCCGGTGGCCCAGAACGACCAGTACAACACCCAGCAAAACACCTCGCTGACGGTGGCTGCCCCGGGTATCCTCGGCAACGACAATGACCCCAACGGCAACCCCATCACCGCCGTCTTGGGGACCAACGTCGCTCATGGCGCCTTGAGCCTGAACCCGAACGGCGGCTTCACCTACACCCCTGACAACGGTTACAACGGCTCGGAGAGCTTTACCTACCAAGCTCGGGACAGCCTCGGGGCCACCTCCAACCTGGCGACCGTGACCATCGGCATCGCTGCCGCCGCCCAGGTCTCCATCAACTCCACCAGCGCCGATGGCACCCTGCCGACGACTGCGGTCCAAGAGCAATCAAAGGTAAGCATTGACCCGACCAACGCCTTCACCCTCTTGGCCATCAACGACCTGGGCATGCACTGTGGCGACCAGGACACCCGCATCTCCAGCATCCTGCCGCCCTTCAATGTGTTGCACGCCCAGGTGGTCCAGCGGGGCCGCACCGGACTGCCACGGGTCCTGGGGGAGGGTGAAGTGACTCTCTCCTACTCGGCCGCCTCGAACCCGAACGACCCCGCCATCGCCAAGGTCGCCAGCGGCCAGGCCCTGTCCTCGGTAGTCAATGGCGAGGTCTATAAGACGAACTTCTGGGACGTAGCCTTCCAGGCCTACGATCCCTTCTACCCGCCGGGCGTGCTGGCCGCCTTCTACGACCCTAATAACCCGGCCCAAAACGTCGACATCGGCCTGCCGGTACCTGACGTCGAGCGTCTCTACCTGGGCGACGGCCAGTTACATGCCACCCAACAGGCAATGCCGGGGCTGAACAACCCCTATAGTCTGAACGAGGCCCAGACGTTCCAGGAGCATTTCACGGACTTCCCCTTCTTCATCAACTTCCCGTTCGGTTACGTGGCCGACAACGTCAACTGGTTCGAGGCTGCCGGCGTACCCATCGCCATGTTCGACGACTTCGGCCGGGAGAACCCCTACCCGCTGGTGCGGGTACAGGCCCAGCAGGGCCAAACCACCATCGCCTCCCTCGATACGGTGATGCCCATCTCCGGCGAGGCCGAGTGCCAGTCCTGTCACGCGGCCATGGGGGATGGCGGCAACGGCGCCGCCGTCAAGAACCTCACCACCATCAACTTCTCGATCGACGATCCCCTGGAAGGCTCGGTGCCCTCCACCGCCAGCGTCGAGTGGGCCAGCGACCTGAACATCCTGCGCCTGCATGACCAGAAGCACGGGACCTCGCTGCTCTTGGGGTTCGATGCCACCACCGGACGGGCCGCCAAGCCCGTGGTCTGTCAGAGTTGCCACTACACGCCGGCCCTGGACCTGGCCCAGGTGGGCCCGAACGAGGTCAACGGCCGCGACCAGGTCAAGCACAAGTCCATGTCCAACGTGATGCACAGCCATCACGCGACGGCGACTGGTGTCAACGGTAACCCGCTGTTTCCGACCATGCCGCCGGCCATCGATGGCCAGGGCAACCGCCGCGACCCGGTGCAGACCCAGACCATCCTCGAGCAGACCTGCTACATGTGCCATCCCGGCAATCGCACCCAGTGCATGCGCGGGGCCATGGCCAACGCTGGTCTGGTGTGCCAGGACTGCCACGGTCAGATGGCCCAGGTGGGCAACGACTTCTCCCGCGATGTCTCCCCGTCCAATCCAGGCGCCTTCCACCTGGCCGCGGACTTCTATGACAACCCGGCGACGCCGCGCGTACCCTGGGCCAACGAGCCAGGCTGCGGCTCCTGCCATACCGGCTACGCGACCAGCAACCTGGCGGGTACGGCGGGGACCCTGGTGAACCCCACCGACACCCTGGGTAACCGGGACGGCATCCGCCTGCTGACGGCCTACCTGGCCGGCGATGCCAAGGCCACGCCCATCGTGCCCAACAACAAGGCCTTTGCGGAGAACGTGGTGGCCGAGGGCGGCGCCGCCGACGGCAACCCGAAACTCTACCGGGTCAGCACCGGCCACGGCGGGCTCTTCTGCGAGGCCTGCCACGGCAGCACCCACGCGGAGTGGCCCAGTAGCAACCCCAACGCCAACGACAACATCCCGGCCAAGGATCTCCAGGGTCACTCGGGTTACATCGCCGAATGCCAGGTCTGCCATGAGCCTACGGATGCCTCCTTGCCCCTCGGCAACAACGGCCCCCACGGCATGCACGCGATCACGGATTTGCAGCCCGCCGCCGGCACCGGCTTCCTGCCGGACGACCGCTGGAACATCCAGCATCGCAACTACCGCAACACCGGACCCGGCTGCGAGTCCTGCCACGGCACCAACCTGACGGGCACCGTCCTGTCGCGCACCGCCGATGACCGTACCGTGCGCTGCAAGACCACCCAAGGCAGTCTGCCCGAGTGCAAGGCCGGTCAGACGACGGCGGTCATCCCGAAGGGCACCCCCGTGGGTTGCGGCATGTGTCACCGTCAGAAATGAGCGTCTAAGCGCAAGCAACAAGCTGCCAGGGACGGCAGCCGATAGACCCATCTTCAGGCGGCATATGTGCCGCCTTTTTTTCTATGGAGGCAAACTTAGCTTGACCAGCCGCAGCTCCAATGCAGCCAGATAATCCTCGGGATGCTGGCGGAAGCGCCGCTGGAGGACGCGCGCTTGGCGGAGTTGGCCCAGACGCCGGCG
>JADZBU010000065.1 GCA_020851955.1 Chromatiaceae bacterium
CGATGAGCACGGCAGTAAGCACCCCGGCGGCGGGACGATACCCTCCCGGCGACCTGGCGATCTGGATCTTCATCCTGGCCGAGCTATCGGTCTTCGCCATCTTCTTCGTCGCCTATGCCTTTACGCGCATGAACAACCCGGAGTTGTTCAACCTCTACCAGGCCACCCTGGACCGGGGCGCCGCCCTGATCAACACCCTGGCCCTCATCACCAGCAGCTACTTCGTGGTGCGGGCCGTGGCCGCCATCCGGGTCGGCGCGGGTGGGCTGTGCGCGCGCTGGCTGGGGCTCGCCATCCTCATGGGCCTGGTCTTCCTGGGGGTGAAAGGCCAGGAGTACGCCCATCACTTCGGCCAGGGCATCACCCTGTCCACCAATCGCTTCTACATGTTTTACCTGTCCCTGACCTTCTTCCACTTCATGCACGTCATCCTGGGACTGGTGATCCTGCTGGCGGTGGCCCTCAAGGCCCGCAAGGGCGACTATGATGCCCAGGAACATACCGGCGTGGAGACCGGCGCGTCTTATTGGCACATGGTGGACCTGGTCTGGCTGATCCTCTTCCCCCTGGTTTACGTGATGCACTGAGGACAGACGCCATGAACAGCACCTCCGCTTTCCTCCGGCCCTGCACCTGGGTCTATTTAGTACTTATCGCCCTCACCTTCACCACCTACGCCGTGGGCGAACTGGGCTTGGGCGGACTCTCATTTGCTCTGCTGGTGCTCGGCATCGCCCTCGTCAAGGGGCACCTGGTGGGCGACTTCTTCATGGGGCTCCATGGGCTGCGCGGTCCCTGGCGCTGGGTCATCCTCATCTGGCTCACCCTGCTCGGCGGACTCATTACCCTGGCCTTCACCCGGACCGCCTGATGGGACCTGGCCGAGACTTGATCCAGGTTAAGGAGTCCGCCCCATCGGCGGCGGACTATCGGCCAACCCGCGGGCCGGGACGGTCCCGGATGCCGCGGGTCAATCCAAAACCTCACGCCCTTACCACCCAGGAGACACTTATCATGCGCTACCTCCCCATCCTCGCCGGCGCCCTGACCCTAGCCGCCGGTCTGGCCCAGGCCGCCACCCCCGCGGACGTCTGCACCAACCTGGGCGCGGCCCGCACGGCCCTGGTCACCCTGCTCGACGAGGCCGATGCCACCAAGCAGAATAGCTACGTGGACCAGATCAAGGCCGCGACCGCCGCCCTGGAAGCGAACCTGGCCGCCATGGCTACTGGACCCGACGCCGCCAAGGTAAACGCCTTCAAGCCGACCTGGGACCTCTTCAAGGCGACCCGTGACGGCGAGATCGTCCCCGCCGTCAAGGCCGGCGACACCGCCAAGGCCAAGGGGCTCGCCACCGGGGTCCAGGCCGGCCGGATGAAGGAGATGAAGGCGGCCATGGGCTGCAACTGATCGCCCTGCGTCGCGGGGACTCAGAGCCCCCGCGCCTGGGGCCGGGCCGCTGCCCGGCGGACCGGCCCTTTCGATCCCTAAACTCCCGGTGCCCCGGGCGCCCCTAGCGCCGGAACCGCCCCCCAGACCTTCGCCAAGCACCGACCAGCCACCTTAATCAGGCGGCGCGTCCCGAACCCCGAACCCCCATCGCCGAAGCATGTTCGTCCAGGAAGCCCAGATGTCCGCCGCCACCGCCCTCACCGCCCCCCCTGCTCCGGATGCGGGTATCCACTACCAGCCCCAGGGCCGGGAAGTAGCCCTCTTCGAACACGCCTACCACAACCGCCTGCCGATCATGATCAAGGGCCCCACCGGCTGTGGCAAGACCCGCCTGGTGCGCTACATGGCCGAGCGCCTGGGCCGGCCCCTCTACACCGTGGCCTGCCATGACGACCTGACCGCGGCGGACCTGGTGGGGCGCCACCTGATCGGCGACTCTGGCACCTTCTGGTCCGATGGCCCCCTGACCCGGGCCGTGCGGGAAGGGGCCATCTGCTACCTGGACGAGGTGGTGGAGGCGCGCAAGGACACCACCGTGGTCCTGCACCCCCTGACCGACGACCGCCGCATCCTCATCCTGGAGCGCACCGGCGAGACCCTGGAGGCGCCGCCCGGCTTCATGCTGGTGGTCTCCTACAACCCCGGCTACCAGAATCTCCTCAAGGGCATGAAACCCAGCACCCGGCAGCGCTTCGTCGCCCTGAGCCTGGGCTTCCCCCATCCCGAACTGGAGATCGCCATCCTGATGCGGGAGACGGCCATCGACGCCGCCCTGGCGAAGCGACTGGTGGTCCTGGCCTGTGCCCTGCGCACCCTCAAGGATCACGACCTGGACGAAGGCGCCTCCACCCGCCTCCTGGTCTATGCCGCCACCCTGATCCGCAGCGGCATGCCCATCCTGGACGCCTGCCATGCCGCCCTGGTGGAACCCCTCACCGACGATGCCGAGACCATCGCCGCCCTGCGGGAGGTCATCCAGGCCAGCCTGGGCGGCCAGGCCTGATGGAAGAGCAGGTCGGCGCCCTCTGGCACCGCCTCGTCACCCGGGTCAGCGAACGCCGCTTCCCCGCCGCCGCGGTGCGGCTGGAGGACATGGCCGGCTTGATCGGCATCTATTTTCGCGCCCTGGGGGGCGACGCCGGCCTGGAGGTCAAGGCCGCCGATGAGCACCGCCATGGCGCCCGCCGCGGCCTGCTGGCCCGCATCGCCGGAGTCGGCGACAAGCTGGCCCTGGCCTGGCGGGATGACCGCGCCCTCCTCCTGCCGCCCCTCATCGACCGTTTTCCGGAGCCCGGGCTCAACCGGGACCTCTATCTCTGGCTTGCGGCCCTGGCCACGGGCGAGGCCCGGCCAGACGACGATTGGCTGACCGGTAACCAGCACCTGGCCCGGACGACCCTGGCCCGCTTCCCCGGCCTTGGCGACCGTTATCGCCGCCTGGTCGCCGCCCACCTCGCCGAACGCCCGGACCCCGCCCGCCTGCCGCCAGCGGAGGCCGAGGCCGAGGTGCTCATCCGCCAGGCACTCACCACCCCCGGCGCCGTCACGCACCTGCCCCGGGGCCGCCACCCTCCCCTGCCCGTCCCGCTTTGGCTGCATCCGGACCCCCCGCTACCCATGGGCAGCGCCACGGCGAGCCAGGAGGGCGACGAGCAGGAGCGGACCCCGGATGACCCCAGCGCCAACCTGGGCCGGCGTCGCCGCCAGGCCGAACGCGCCGAGATGCCCCAGAAGGACGCTGGCTTCATCGGCATCCGCATGGAGAACATCCTCACCTGGGGCGAATACGTCCGGGTGGACCGCGCCACGGACGAGGAAGACGACCTGGAGCGCGCCAAGTCCGCCGCCGAGGACATGGACCGCATCGCCGTCGCCCGCGACCGCAAGGCCGGCGGGGCCCGCCTGCGCTTCGATCTGGACCTCCCCGCCGCCAGCGAGGACGACCTGGTCCTCGCCGACGGCGAGCGCCTGCCCGAATGGGACTGGAAGCAGCGGCGCCTGCTGCCGGACCACTGCCGCATCCAGGAGATGCTGGCCGCCGAGGCCCCGCCCTGCCCGCTGCCGGAGCATCTGCGCCGCACCGCCCGCCGCCTGCGCGATCAGTTCCAGGCCCTGGCCCCGGCCCGTACCTGGCTGCGCGGTCTCCCGGATGGTCAGGCCATCGACCTGGATGCCTACCTACGCTTTGCCACCGATCGCCACGCCGGCGCCCACGGCGACCCCAACCGCCTCTATGCCGACATGCGCAGCGGCGCCCGCGACCTGGCCTGCCTGCTGCTGGCGGACCTGTCCCTCTCCACCGACACCTGGGTGGACGATCGGGGCCGGGTTATCGACGCCATCCGCGACAGCCTCTTCCTCTTCGGGGAAAGTCTGGCGGCTACCGGCGACCGCTTCGCCATGCTCGGCTTCAGCTCCCGCCGCCGCGACCCGGTGCGGGTCCACCAGATCAAGACCTTCGCCGAGCCCTACGGCGCCGTGATCCGCGGCCGCATCCAGGCCATCAAGCCCGGCTATTACACCCGCCTCGGCGCCGGCATCCGCCATGCCGCCCAGCGCCTGGCGCGGGAGGGCGCCAGCCGCCGCCTGCTACTGATCCTGACCGACGGCAAGCCCAACGACCTCGACCGCTACGAGGGCCGCTGGGGCATCGAGGACACCCGCCACGCCGTCGGCGAGGCTCGCCGCCAGGGCCTGGAGCCCTTTTGCGTGACCATCGATCCCGAAGGCAACGACTATCTCCCCCACCTCTTCGGCAGCGGCGGCTATGTGGTCATCCGCCACCCCGCCGAGCTACCCGCCCGTCTGCCCCTGCTTTACGCCCGGCTGACCGCGGGCGGCTAGGCCCAGTGCCTCGCGGCACACGCCTACTGGCCTTTGATGGCCTCACCCCGTGGGGTCAAGCGGTACCGCTGTTTGCTCGATCTGGGTTTATCGGGCTGCGTCATTTCGATAACCTTTGCCGCGAGGGCGGGTAGCAGATAAGCATCTCGGAAATGGTCTTCGTGTCTGAGGCCGAGCGCCTCCTGCATTTCCGCCCGCTTCATTTCACCCCCAATGACCGCCAGTAGCCGCCGGACTTCCCCGGTGACTTCCCCGGTGACTTGCGGGGTGACTTGTTCGGGGGAACCTTCTTGGCTGGGCCGCCACACGACCGCCCGGAATTGATTACCCTCCCGCTCATCGATCAGGTCGATCCGCGACCAGACGTTCAGCGCCCTGGGAATGCCCGTGCCCATCCCCCGGTAAGGCAGGATGTGGGCGGCATGTTCGGCCAGGACCTGGTTGCGGCGGTTGGAGCGACCCGTCCGAATTTGCTCCGGGGTCAGGGAGTCGGGCAGGTGCCCGGGGCTGATGATCTCCACCCGATCCGCGAAAACAAAGAGCCGGATGGTGGCGCTGACGAAAAAGTCACGATGCACCAGGGCATTGACCAGCAATTCAATGAAGGCCTCCTCCGGGACCTCGAGCATCCCCAGGGAGTTGAAGCCCTGATCACCCTGCACATGGTGCAGGTTGCGCTTGATGAAGGCCAGACCCCGGCGATACTGTTCCTCCAAGGGGCCATCGATGTTCTCGCTGTCCAGGTAATGCTGGTCGTAAAGCAGGGTGCCGGGGAAGGCGACGGCGGTGATCTCACAGACCTGCAGCCGGCCCTGGGGATTCTTGCCGAACAGCAGCATCCCCGCCAGGTTGGGGACGCCCTCGCGGGCCAGGCGGATATTCTCCAAGAGGCGCATCAGGGGCAGGCCAGTCTCTTCGAGGGTCTGGCCATAACGGCGCTGGAAATAGCGGACGAAGGCGCGGGGGTCGATGTCCTCCTCGCCGGCATCTCGCACGGGCACCTGGTCGGCCTGGATCAAGCCGGATTGCTGGAACAGCCGCTGCATTTTCTCCCGTGCCGTGACATGGCGCTTATCGGCGCCATTCTTGACCCAGATGCGCCCCTGCACATCGATGTAGGGTTTGTTGATACCCTCCGGGACCTCGACCAGGATGACCAGACCCGCGTCAGTTTGGAGGTTGCGGCTGGTGGGGTTGATCGGTGGCCGCAGGTGTTGGCTGGCGGCATTAGACAGCAGTTGGTTAAGGCGGCTGATGTCCGGGCGTGCCAGACCGGTGATCTGGCCGTCGTCGGCTACGCCGATAAAGAGCTGGCCCCCCGTGCCATTGGCGAGGGCGGCTAGTTCCGCCGCCAGGGCGTCGGCGTTGGTAAAGTCGCGTTTGAATTGGTGGCGACTGTCCTCGCCCCGGGCCAGGATGGCGCCCAGCTCGTCTTCGTTCATCATGACTCCAGATTCCATTAGTCACCAGTGTAAGGGCAATTCGACCACAATCCCCGTTATGCTGGCACCCTTGCTATTGCAACGCTCTCCCCGGTAGGTTGCAAAGCGGCTTCGCAGGGCATGCCTTGCCCGCAATCAATCCTTCTGAAGCGATTGACTTGCGTCAAGGCCGAGAGGTCGGGCTGACATTGGAATAGGTCCGGCTCTATCAGAGCTGCCCGGCTATGATGCCGAGCACCTTGGAAATCGGGCCAATTTGCCTTCTGGCATTGATTTCATTCGTTGTGGTTCCACGGATGTAAGCCCTCGGCCCCTCCTAAATACCCGAAGAGATTCCGCCATGGCCCTGCCCAGCCTTACCGGTCGCGCCCTCCCCCTGCTCGGCTTTCTCGTCCCCCTGGGGGCCGCCTTCCTCTGGCTGGCCCTGACCACGGGCCCCCTGGCCCCGGTGCCGGTGACCCTGACCACAGTCACGGCGGATGCCATCACCCCCAGCCTCTTCGGCATCGGGACCCTGGAGGCCCGCTACACCTATCGCATCGGCCCCACCTTCGCCGGCCGCGTGAGTCGGGTGGAGATGCAGGTGGGCGAACGGGTCAAGGCTGGCCAGTTGCTGGGGGAGATGGACCCGGTGGACCTGGACGACCGGGTCGCCGCCCAAGAGGCGGCCCAGCGCCGCGCCGAGTCCGGAATCGAGGCCGCCCGGGCCCAGACCGACGACGCCCGGGCCCGGCGGGAATTCGCCACCGCCCAGGTCAAGCGCTACGAACAGTTGCTGCTCGCCAAGACCGCCAGCGAGGACTCGGTGGAGGCCAAGCGCCAGGAATCCCAGGTCGCGAAGGCCGGGCTCCAGGCCGCTCAAGCCAACCTGGAATCCGCCGAGCAGGAGCTCAATCGGGTGCGCGCCGAACACGAGGCCCTGGTGACCCAGCGGGCCAACCTGCGCCTGCTGGCCCCGGTGGATGCCCTGGTGGTCTCCCGGGATGCGGAACCGGGCAGCACCCTGGTGGCGGGTCAGTCGGTGGTGGAGGTCATCGACGCCGAGCAACTCTGGGTCAATGCCCGTTTTGACCAGCTGGGGGCCGGGGGCCTGGCCGCCGGCTTGCCGGCCCGGGTCAGCCTCAGATCCCAGCCCCTGGTGATCCATGCGGGCGAGGTCGGCCGGGTGGAGCCCCGGGCCGATGCCGTCACCGAGGAACTGCTGGCCAAGATCGTCTTCGCGCCCCTGCCAGACCCCCTGCCCCGCCTGGGCGAACTTGCCGAGGTGACCGTGCTGCTGGCGCCCTTACCACCCACGCCCTGGGTGCCCAACGCCGCCCTGCACCGCCGCGACGGCCAGCTCGGCGTCTGGCGACTGGAGGACGATGCCCCCCGCTTCGTGCCCGTGGAGCGGGGGGTGGCCGATCGGGAGGGCCGGGTCCAGATCCGGTCAGGCCTCAGCGTCGGGGACTCGATCGTGGCTCACAGCCGCTCGCCCCTTGGCCCGAATAGCCGTGTCCAGGTGGTGGCGGCTATCCCCGGCACCTCCCCCGACCCTGCCCCCCCCGCCAACCCCAGCGCCCCGGGAGCGCCCCAATGATCAGTCTCGCCGGACGGGACATCCTCCACGCCTGGGGCAAGTTCGTCTTCACCGGCCTGGGCCTGGGACTGCTCATCGGCGTCACCCTCTCCATGGCGGGCATTTACCGAGGCATGGTGGATGACGCCGAGATCCTGCTGGACAACAGCGGGGCGGACCTCTGGGTGGTGCAACGCGATACCCTGGGGCCCTACGCGGAGTCCTCCAGCCTTCAGGATGATCTGTATCGGGGCATCCTCACCCTGCCCGGCGTGGTGCGGGCCGCCAACGTCACATACCTCACCATGCAGGTCGGCCAAGGCGATCGGGAGCGGCGGGCCATGGTGGTGGGGGTAGTCCCGGGCGGTCCCGGCGAACCGGGTCAGCCCCGTTTCCTGGTCGCCGGTCGCCATCTCACCCAGGGTCATTACGAGGCGGTGGCCGATCTCGCCACCGGCTTTCGTCTCGGCGAGCAAATCCGTATCCGCCGCAATCTGTATCGCATCGTGGGGCTGACCCGGCGCGCCGTCTCCTCCGGGGGCGATCCCATGGTCTTCATCCCCCTCAAGGATGCCCAGGAGGCCCAGTTCCTCAAGGATAACGACGCCATCATCCACCAGCGCCAGCGCACCCTGGCCAATCCCGCCCTCAACCGGCCCGGGCAGCCCGGCCTGCTGGAGGCGGTGCTGGCCTCCCAAACGGTGAATTCCTCGGTAAACGCCATCCTGGTCCGCGTCGCCCCGGGTGCCGACCCGGACGCGGTGGCCGGCGAGATCCGGCGCTGGAAGCGCCTCACGGTCCATACCCGCGCTGAGATGAACGAGATACTCCAGGCCAAGCTCATCGCCACCTCGGCGCGCCAGATCTTCATGTTCCTGGTCATCCTCTCGGTGGTGAGCGCCGCCATCGTCGCCTTCATCATCTACACCCTTACCCTGGGCAAGATCCGCGAGATCGCGGTCCTCAAGCTCATCGGCACCCGCAACCGCACCATCGCCGCCACGATCCTGTGGCAGGCGCTCGGCCTGGGCGCCATCGGCTTCATGGTGGGCAAGATCGCCGCCAGCCTCTGGGCGCCCATCTTTCCCAAATACGTCCTGCTACTGCCCGGGGACGCCGCGCGGGGTTTCGGGATTGTCATGATCATTTGCGTACTGGCGAGCCTCATCGCCATCCGCGCCGCGCTCCGGGTGGACCCGGCGGAGGCCATCGGTGGCTGATGCCTTGATGAATGGCACCCACGGCATCCTGATCGAGGGCCTGCGCAAGCGCTTCGGCACCGGCGATACGGTGGTGGACGCCCTCAAAGGGGTGGACCTGGCGGTGGCGCCCGGCGAGGTGATCGGGCTGATCGGGCCCTCCGGCTCGGGCAAGAGCACCCTGCTCAAGTGCCTGGGGGCGGTGATCGAGCCTACCGGCGGGCGCATGACCCTGGGCGCGGAGGTCATCTACGACGAGGGCTGGCGCCTGACCGACCTCCGGGCCCTGCGCCGGGACAAGATCGGCTTCGTCTTCCAGGCCCCCTACCTGATCCCCTTCCTGGACGTCACCGACAACGTCGCCCTGCCCCTCATGCTGGCCGGCCAGCCCAACGGCAAGGCCCGGGACCAGGCGCGGGAACTGCTGGCGGCCCTGGACGTGAGCCACCGCGCCCGCGCCATGCCCGCCCATCTGTCCGGGGGTGAACAACAGCGCGTCGCCATCGCCCGCGCCCTGGCCAATCGCCCCCCGGTGATCCTGGCCGACGAACCCACGGCCCCCCTGGACAGCGAGCGCGCCCTGAGCGTCATCCGCATCCTCAACCGCATGGCCCGGCAATACCAGACCGCCGTCATCGTGGTCACCCACGACGAGAAGATCATCCCCACCTTCCACCGGCTCTATCACATCCGCGACGGCCGCACCCACGAGGAGGCGGGCGAGGGGCGGGAGATTGGCTAGCATTGAAACGCAGGGGACTCCCAGGCCTCGCCGCAGCAAGCGAGGCATGTCCTCCCTAAATTCTTGAAATATCACTGGCCGGCTTCTACCATCGGGTGACTTGGCGCTCAAGTATTTGATGATCCTCTTTCCAGGAAGTCTTCCATGAAATTCCCCTATGGACTCAGCGATTTCGGCACCCTGATCCAGGACGGCTACTTTTACCAGGATCGCACCGACCGGATTCCGCAACTGGAAGAAGCCGGACGGCAACTGATCTTCATCCGCCCGCGCCGCTTTGGCAAAAGCCTGCTGCTCTCCATGCTGGAGCATTACTACGACGTGAACCGGGCCGACCAGTTTGATGCCCTGTTTGGCCACCTGGCAATCGGGCGCCATCCCACGCCGCTGCACAATCAATACTTCGTGATGAAATGGGATTTCTCGCTGGTGGACGCCCAGGGCAGCTTGCCGGAGATCAGGGCGGCCCTGTACCAGCATGTCAATACCGCCATTCGGGCCTGCGCCGCCCGCTATGGCTGGGACGGAATCGAGATCACGCCCCATGATGCGGTCAATTCTCTGTTTAGCCTCTTGATCCGGGTGCGTCAGGAAGGGCGTCCCCTGTATTTGCTGATTGATGAATACGATAACTTCGCCAATGAAGTGCTCATGACCGGCCGCCGGCAGGAATTTTATGAGGGCCTACTCTATGGCGAAGGCGTCCTGAAAAGCCTCTTCAAGGGCGTCAAGGGCGCCGTCGGTCAGGGGCTTGACCGAGTCTTCATCACCGGGGTGTCGCCGGTGGTCCTGAGCGACATGACCAGCGGCTACAACGTCGGCGAGGATATCTATCTTGATGAAACCTTCAACGATCTGTGTGGCTTCACCGAGCCGGAAATCGCCGCGGCACTGGACCGCATGGCCGTGGCGGGCGGCCCCTGGTCACCCGTCGAGGCGCTGGACCTGATGCGCACCTTTTATAACGGCTATCGCTTCGCCACCAAAGCCCGCGAGCGGCTCTATAACCCGACCCTGAGCCTCTACTTCCTCAAAACCCTGCAGACCAAAGGCGTCTATCCCGAGCAGATGCTCGACGAGAATCTGGCGATGGATCGGAGCAAGTTGCGCTATATCGCCGAGCTGCCCCATGGCGAGGAAGTGCTGGCGCAGGCCCTGAACGGCGAGACCGGCATCCTGATTCCCCGCCTGGCCAAACGGTTTGGCGTTGCTGACGTGCTGGCCGCGGTCAAGGATGAGCCCTTCATGGCCTCGCTGCTCTATTACTTTGGCATCCTCACCCTCACCGGCGTGGGCATTCTGGGTAAAGCGATCCTGAATATTCCCAATCTGGTGGCCCGCTCGCTCTATGTCGAACGGTTACGCGAGATGTGGCTGCCGACCTACGAGGATCGCCAGACCATTCCCCGGCTGGCGGAACACTTTTATCTGCAAGGCGACTTGGCCCCCCTAGTGGACTTCATCGAGCAGCGCTACTTCCCGATCCTGTCCAACCGGGACTATCGCTGGAGCAATGAGTTGATGGTCAAGATCGCCTTTCTGACCCTGCTATTCGATGACCGGTTGTACATGATGGTGTCGGAAACCGAGATGGATCATGGCTATATCGATCTGAGCCTGATCGTGCGCTCGGATCAACGCGCCACCAAGGCGCTGGATCTGTTGCTGGAATTCAAATATGTCAGCCTGCAAGATCTGAAACTAACCGGCGAGCAGGTCAAGGCGCAATCAATGGCCGAATTGGCGGCGCTAGGGGCGGTGCAATCGGCACTGGACGCGGCGGCGGCGCAGGCACGACGCTATGGCGCCGCCCTGGCGGAACGCTACGGTCTGACCGACCTGCGCCTGTTTGCGGTGGTGGGAATAGGACTGGAACGGGTGGTCTGGCGGGGAATAAGCCTGGAGTAGGCATTCAGTCCCCTCCCTGCCGTCTCATGACTGCTTTTCAATACTCAAACCCTGGAAATAAGCAGCCTGTCAACGCTGGCGGCGGCTCCCTACCAGGGTGAACGCTCGCCATTGCATGCATGCAAGAGTCCACAGCCATGAAATTCCCCTACGCCCTCAGCGATTTCGGCACTCTGATCCAGGACGGCTACTTTTACCAGGATCGTACCGACCGGATTCCGCAACTGGAAGAGGCTGGACGGCAACTCATCTTCATCCGCCCGCGCCGGTTTGGGAAAAGCCTGCTGCTGTCGATGCTGGAGCATTACTACGACGTGAACCGGGCTGACCAGTTTGATAACCTGTTCGGCCACCTGGCGATCGGCTGCCATCCCACGCCGCGGCACAACCAGTACTTCATCATGAAGTGGGATTTCTCGCTGGTGAAAGCCCAGGGAGACATAAAAGACATTGAGGCGGCGCTGTACCGCCATGTCAATGATCGCATCATCCGCTTTCAGCACACTTACGCCGACCGACTGCCCGTCCCCATCGCCATCGAACCCACCAACGCCGTGTCCTCCTGGGAATCGGCGCTCACCGCCATCGCCGAAACCCCCTATCCCCTGTACCTGCTGATCGACGAGTACGACAACTTCGCCAACGAGGTCCTGGTGACCGGCCGCCGGCGGGAATTTTACGAAGGCTTGCTCTATGGCGAAGGAGTGCTTAAGACCCTGTTCAAGGCGGTGAAAGGTAGTACCCGGGGCATGGACCGCGTCTTTATCACCGGGGTCTCGCCCATCGTTCTGAGTGACATGACCAGCGGCTACAACGTCGGCGAGGATATCTATTTGAAGGCGGGGTTCAACGACCTGTGCGGCTTCACCGAGCCGGAGATCGCCGCTGTGCTGCAAGGGCTGGCGGCGGACGGCGGCCCCTGGTCACCGGCGGAAGCGCTGGACCTTATGCGCACCTTTTATAAACTGTCCAGCCCCGTGTGATTATATACCGAGACGGAGTTACCCGTTATTCTCAGCCAGGGCGGTGCTGCGCCTCTTGAGAGCAGAAGCGCACCCGACGTCGAACCGAGCCACCCGGAGACCCGCCAACGATGAATCTGAACCTGCATAAGAACGCGCGTACCACGCCCGCCATCCGCCAGGAGCTGCGTGAATCGACCGAGTCCGAGCGGGAACTGGCCCGCAAATACCAGTTGAACCGCGCCACGGTGCGCAAATGGCGGCGCCGCGACACCGGTCAGGATGCCTCCCATCGTCCTCATCGTCTGCACACCACCCTGACCCCCGCCCAAGAGCTCGTGGTCATCGAGCTGCGCAAAACTTTGCTCCTGCCCCTGGATGACCTGCTGGCGGTGACCCGCGAATTTATCAATCCCGCGGTCTCCCGTTCCGGCCTGGATCGCTGCCTGCGGCGGCATGGGGTATCGGATCTCAAGGCCTTGATCCCGCAGCCGGAAGACGCGGCGCCACCGCAGAAAACCTTTAAGGATTATGAGCCTGGCTTCGTCCATGTCGATGTCAAGTATCTGCCGCAGATGCCAGACGAAGACGCCCATCGCTATCTGTTCGTCGGCATCGATCGCGCCTCGCGCTGGGTGTATGTGGAGATTCTCGGCGAGAAAACCGCAGCGAATGCGGCCGGATTTCTGCAGCGACTCATCGCGCAGGCGCCCTTCACGGTGCAAAAAGTCCTGACCGATAACGGCAAGGAGTTTACCGATCGCTTTTGTGCCACCGGTGAACGTGATCCCACCGGGCGTCATCGCTTCGACCGCGCCTGCGCGCAACACGACATCGACCACCGCCTCATTAAGCCCCGCCATCCCCAGACCAACGGCATGGTCGAGCGCTTCAATGGCCGTATCAGCGAGGTGCTGGCCACCACCCGCTTCGATTCCGCTCAGAGCCTGGCGGACACCCTGAGCCGCTATGTACGGCTCTATAATCATCAAATACCCCAGCGCGCGCTAGGCCATCTCTCGCCCGTTCAGGCCCTGCAAGATTGGCAGGAGCGGTGCCCAG
>JADZBU010000066.1 GCA_020851955.1 Chromatiaceae bacterium
GGCAGGGGCCCGCTGAACAGGGACCAGCGCACCAAGAATTCCGCGGGGTGGTTGCCGAAATGCTCGCTCAGAGCCCCAAGGTTGGGCGCTATCTCCCACTCCTCGGCGCAGAGGCGCCGGCTGTAGATGCGCTCCAGGATGAGACGCACCGCCAGATAGTCCAGCATACCCACCGGCTGACCCCAGCCCTTATAGCCCGGATGGCGGTGGCGCCACAGCCAGATGCCGGACCAGCCGGGCAACTCCAGGGCCAGTCGCTCCAGATAGCCGGGCCAACGGTCGGGTGGCAGTCCCAGGCGCTCCAGTTCCGCCAACAGGGCCGCCAGGGGGTCCTCGGGCAGGTCGTCGAGGTCCCGGGTCCAGTCCTCCAGCCCCAGCAGCCGCCAGCCCGGATTGATCCGGGCCAGTTCCCGCCAGCAGGCATAAAAACCCGCGCCCCGGTCGGCCGCATGCCAGGCGGCCAGCCCTTGGTCGAGGAAGTTGGCCAGTTGTCGGATGAGATAGGGACGGATCTCGTCCAGCAGATCGCGGCCCGTCAGTAGCCGCAAAAGGCCGGTCAAGGTGAGGTCCTGGCCGATCCGCTCCATCAGGGCCTTGAGTTCGTCCCGCGCCAGGCGGCTGATCCGCCGCTGGAGCAGGTGATGAGCGCCCTCGCTGGCCCCTTCCCCCTGCAGTTCCGCCTGCATGGCCTCCAGGCGTTCCGGGGTCAGGTCCACCAGTTCCTCGGGGTGCAGCCGGTACCAGCTCAAGTCCAGCCGCTCCAGGCAGGCGCTCCAGAGATCGGCGATGCTCTCCTGCTCGCCCAGGCCACTGGCGGCCAGCAGCCGGGCGCGCATTTCAGGGGGGACATCGGCCTGAAAACGCTCCAGGGCACCCATCTCCTCGAGTTCCCAGGCCAACTGGTTATTGGCGATGGGCTCCAATGGGTAAAGCAGGGCCAGCAGGTAGATATCGCGGCTCAGGACCGGACCCGTCGGTGTCGTGAGGAGGTGTTCGCCGGGGGCCAAGGCCGTTTCCCCGTCCAGGACCGGCACCAGATCCCGCCGCTCGATGCGGCCCCGACGATAGTAGGCGCGGAATTGCTCGGGGCTGAGATAGCCCGCGGCGCCGTTCAGGCGATGGGCCTGGGCCAGGGCCTCGGGAAAGGGCAGATGCTGGAAGCCGTGGAGGGTGTTGTGGTGGACAAAATCCTGGAGCGGGGCCTGACCGGGCAGGACGTGATCCAAATGCGCGATGGCGGCCAGGATGCGCGCACGGTTATCGGTCTCGGGCTCCAACCTGGGCGCTGGACTGGGATGGGACAAGGTGCGATCCCCTTCAGGAGGCCGCGAGGACGGCGCCGAAACGGGCGACGCTGGCCCCCACGAGCTGCAGGATGGCGGCGGGAAAGAGCCCCAGCAGCAGGAAACCGGCGGTGAGCACGCCGGCGGCCAGCATTTCCGTGGGTCCCAGGTCCGGTACCCCCGCCATTTCCGGGCGCACGGGCCCCGTGAAGAGGCGTCCGACGGTGCGAATGGCGTAGGCGGCACTGATGAGGACGCCCAGGCTCAGGATCGCCACCCAGCCACCCCAGACCTGGAAGCCGCCGATCAGGGCATGGAGCTCGGCGATGAAGCCCGCCCTCCCTGGCAGGCCGACGGCGGCGACGAAGGCGAGGATGGTGAAGAAGGCAAAGCGCGGCATGACCCGCACCAGGGAGCTGTAATGGCCGATCTCCCGGGTGTGGGTGCGCTCGTAGAGGAGGCCGATGAGCAGGAAGAGGGCCCCCGCCACCAGCCCGTGGGCCACCATCTGCAGCAAGGCCCCGGTGAGACCGGCCACATTGAGGGCGGCGATGCCCAGCAGCACCACCCCCATGTGGCTCACCGAGGAATAGGCCACCATGGCCTTGAGATCCGTCTGGCGCCAGGCCAGCAGGCCGCCATAAATCAGGCTGATCATGGCCAGGACCACCAGCAGGGTCTGGAGCGCCATCACCGCCTCCGGCAACATCTGGGCGGCCCGGATCAGGCCGTAGGAGCCCATCTTGAGCAGGATGCCCGAGAGCAGGATGGAGACCGGGCTCGGGGCCTCGACGTGGGCCAGGGGTAGCCAGCCGTGGATGGGGAAGATGGGCATCTTGACCCCGAAGCCGACGAGCAGACCCAGGAAGATCAGGACCTGGGTCTCCCGGTTCAGACTCGGCCCGCCCGCGGCCAGGTCCGCCATGGCGAAGGAATGGACCCCCACCGCATCGAAGACCACCAGCAGGGCGATCAGCATGAAGACGGAGCCGCCCATGGTATAGAGGACGAAGTTCAGCGCCGCGCCATGGCGGTTCTTGCCGCCCCAGCCGTCGATGAGAAAGAAGAGGGGGATCAGCACCAGTTCCCAGAAGACGTAGAAGATGGACCAGTCCTGGGCCATGAAGACGCCGAGGGTGGCCGATTCCAGGATCAGCATCAGGGCATAGTAGCCCTTGACCCGCTCCCGGATGCCGCGCGAGGCCAGGAGGGCGACCAGGCACAGCAGGGTCGCCAGCAATACCAAGGGCAAGGAAAATCCATCCAGCCCCAAGGCAATGGCCGTGCCCATGCGGGGATTCCAGCTATAGTGCTCGAACCACTGGACGCCTTCCGCCCGGGCGTCGAACCACCCCAGCAAACCCCATGCCAGGAGCAGGGTCAGGAGGGCGACCAGGATGGCGGTCCAGCGGATGAGGGCGATGCGACCACCTGGCAGCATGCCCACCAGCAGGGCGCCGACGACCGGGAACAGCAGCAGGATGCTGAGGACGGGGACGGCGTTCATCCGGGCAACCTGGCGAGGCGGCGTCGCGGTGATGCCAGCGGCAGGGCGGACCGGGCGGACATCAGACCCCTGCGGACCCCTGGCGGATATAGGCCAGTGCCCGGTCGATGCGGCGCAAGGTGGCCTCCTTGCCGACCAGACTCAGGGTGATGTCGAGGCCCGGCGAGGCCGCGCGGCCGACGACGGCGACGCGCAGGGGTTGGGCGACCTTGCCCAGATTCAGCCCCAGTTCCTCGGCTACCCGGTGCACCGTATGTTCCAGGGTTACCGGCTCCCAGTCCGCCAGGGCCAGCATGTCCAGGCGATCGCGCAGGCGCTCCAGGGGTTCCGCCGCCACCGGGCGCAGGTGCTTCTTGGCCGCACCTTCTTCGTAATCCTCGAAATCCCGATAGACGAAGGCGCTGATGCGCGCCAGTTCCACCAGGGTCTTGGCCCGGGCGGCCTGGGCCGCGACGACGGCCGTCAGGTCGGCGCCCTCGGCGGGGTCGATGCCCAGATCCCCCAGATGGGGCCGCAGCAGGTGGGCGATGCGCCGGGGATCGGCATGTTGGATGTAATGCTGGTTGAGCCAGTCCAGTTTGTCGGTGTTGAAAGCCGCGGCCGCCTTGTTGACCTGGCCGATGTCAAAAAGCTCGACCATTTCCTCCAGGGAGAAGATCTCCCGATCGCGATGGGACCAGCCCAGGCGCACCAGGTAATTGAGCAGGGCCTCGGGCAGATAGCCCTGGTCCCGGTAGGCCACCACGCTAACGGCGCCATGGCGCTTGGACAGGCGCGAGCCATCGTCGCCCAGGATCATGGGGACATGGGCGTAATGCGGCGGCTCCTTGCCCAGGGCGCGCAGGATATTGATCTGGCGCGGGGTGTTATTGATGTGGTCGTCACCGCGGATGACGTGGGTGATGGCCATATCGGCGTCGTCCACCACCACCGTCAGGTTGTAAGTGGGGGCGCCATCGCTGCGGCGGATGATGAGGTCGTCCAGTTCCCGGTTATCGAAGGCCATGCGCCCCCGGATCAGGTCGTCCACCACCACCTGGCCCGTATCCGGGTTGCGGAAGCGGATGACGTGGGGCTGACTCGGGTCCAGGTCGCGATGACGGCAGAGACCGTCGTAGCGCGGTTTGAGCTTGGCCGCCATCTGTTCCTCGCGCATGGCGTCCAGCCGTTCCTTCGGGCAGTCACAGCGATAGGCCAGGCCCTTGGCCAGAAGTTCGTCGATGACCTGGTTGTAGCGGTCGAAGCGGTGGGTCTGGTAGAAGGGCCCCTCGTCGTACTCCAGTCCCAGCCAGGCCATGCCCTCCAGGATGGCGTTGACCGACTCCGCCGTGGAGCGCTCCAAATCCGTGTCCTCGATGCGCAGGATGAAGCGCCCGCCATGCCGGCGGGCGAAGAGATAGGAGAAGAGCGCGGTCCGGGCCCCGCCGACATGGAGGTAACCGGTGGGAGACGGGGCGAAACGGGTTCGGATGGTCATGGCAATCCAGGCACTGACAGGGAAGGCGGGCATTCTAGCAAAAGCCCCGGAGGGGGGTGCGGGTGGGGTGCGGGTGCGGGTGCGGGTGCGGGGGAGGATCGGGTAGCGGCTGGCGGGGGGCGCCGTGAATAGGTCCCTGTAGGCTTGGCGACCGCATCCCTGCGGTCGACACCCCCGCCAGTCGCTACCCGACCCTCCTTGGGCGGACGTAACCCGACCCGGAAGATGAGCAGCCCATGGTCAACCAGGGGACAAACAGATGATGAGGAACCCCGCGCGCACGGCTTGGGGTCATCCGCGGGGTCAGGAAACTAGACCGAGTCCTTCAACATCATTTCCTTGATGTGACCGATGGCCTTGGTGGGATTGAGGCCCTTGGGACAGACCTCGACGCAGTTCATGATGCTGTGGCAACGGAAGAGCTTGTAGGGGCCCTCCAGGAAGTCCATGCGCTCGGCGCTGGCCTGGTCGCGGCTGTCGGCGAGGAAGCGATAGGCCGTGAGCAGGGCCTGGGGGCCGAGAAACTTGTCCGGGTTCCACCAGAAGGAGGGGCAGAAGGTGGAACAGCAGCCGCACATGATGCACTCATAGAGGCCATCAAGCTTGTCGCGGTCGGCGGGGGACTGGAGGATCTCCTGCTCCGGCGTGGGCTCCTTGCGCTTGAGCCAGGGTTCCACGGCCTTGTATTGCTCATAGAACTGGGTCATGTCCACGACCAGGTCGCGGACGACGGGCCGCCCCGGGAAGGGCCGCACCTCGATCGGTTCCTTCAGATCGGCGATGGCGGTGACACAGGCGAGCTTGTTGGTGCCGTTGACGTTGACGCCATCGGAACCGCAGACGCCCTCGCCGCAGGAGTGACGGAAGGCGAAGGTCTCGTCCTGGGCCTTGATGGCCTTGAGGGCATCGCGCAGCATCATGCCGCGATGGGTCTCGACCTCGAATTCCTGCATGCGGGGCTTCTGGCCCAGCTCGGGATCATAGCGATAGACACGAAATTTCATGATATTCCCTCCACCTGGCTCAATAGACGCGCTCTTTCGGCGGGAAACTCTCCACCGTCAGGGGCTTGGTCCGCACCGGCTTGTAGTCCAGCCGGTCGCCCTCCTGGAAGTAGAGGGTGTGTTTCATCCAGTTGACATCGTCGCGCTTGGGGTAGTCGGGACGCGAATGGGCGCCGCGGCTCTCCCGACGGGTGAGGGCGGAGGCGGCGATGGCCATGCCGACGTCGAGCAGGTTCTCCAGCTCCAGGGCCTCGATGCGGGCAGTATTGAAGACCTTGGAGTGGTCGGTGAGCCGCACCTCGCCGAAGGCGTCCCGGATCTCCTTCATCTTCTCCAGGCCCTCGGACATGATCTCCTCGGTGCGGAAGACGCCGGCGTGATCCTCCATGCAGCGGGTCAGCTTCTCGCGGGTCTCGTGGACGCTGGGGCCATGGCCCCGCTGTTCCCAACGCGACAGCCGCCCCATGGCCGCCTCCAGGCTGGCCGGGTCGATGGTGCGATGGAAGGGGTTTTCCTTGACGTAATCAATGATGTTCTTGCCCGCCAGGCGGCCAAAGACCAGGATGTCGAGCAGGGAGTTGCCGCCCAGACGGTTGGCGCCATGGACGGAGGCGCAGGCGCATTCACCGGCGGCATAGAGCCCCGGCACCGCATCCTCGCCGCCACCGGCCGGCGTCATGACGCGGCCGAAGCGGTCGGTGGGGATACCGCCCATGAGGTAGTGGGCGGTGGGGAAGACCGGAATGGGCTCGACCACGGGATCGACGCCGGCAAAGATACGGCTGCTCTCGCGGATGCCCGGCAGGCGCTTGGCGATGACACTCTCGCCCAAATGGTCAAGCTTGAGGAGGACGTGATCGGCCTTGGGCCCAGCGCCCCGCCCCTCCTTGATCTCGGTGACAATGGAACGGGAGACTACGTCGCGGCTGGCCAGGTCCTTGGCCTTGGGGGCATAACGCTCCATGAAGCGCTCCCCGCGCCCATTGAGGAGATAACCGCCCTCGCCACGGACGCCCTCGGTGATGAGCATGCCCTTGCCCGCGATGCCGGTGGGATGGAACTGGAAAAACTCCATGTCCATCAGGGGCACGCCGGCGCGCAGGGCCATGGCCATGCCATCGCCCGTGTTGATGTGGGCGTTGGAGGTGGTACGGAACACCTGACCGCAGCCGCCGGTGGCCAACAGGGTGGTCTTGGCCTCGATCAGCAGGGGCTCGCCGGTCTCGATTTCCAGGACCAGAGCGCCGCAAATCACGCCCTCGGCGTCCTTGACCAGATCAAGGGCAAAGAACTCGTCGAAGAAGTGGGTCTTGGCGCGGAGGTTCTGCTGATAGAGGGTGTGGAGGATGGCGTGACCGGTACGATCCGCCGCGGCGCAGGTGCGGGCGGCCTGGTCGCCGCCGAAGTTTTGGGTCATGCCGCCGAAGGGACGCTGGTAGATCTTGCCATTGTCCGTGCGGGAAAAGGGCACCCCCGCGTGTTCCAATTCATAGACGGTGGGGATGGCCTCCCGGCACATGAACTCGATGGCATCCTGGTCGCCCAGGTAGTCCGAACCCTTGACGGTATCGAACATGTGCCAATGCCAGTTGTCCGGCAGGACGTTGGCCAGGGCCGCGTTGACCCCACCCTGGGCGGCGACCGTATGGGAGCGGGTCGGAAATACCTTGGAGACCACCGCCACGCGCAGATCCGCGTTGGCCAGCTGGATCGCCGCGTTGAGCCCGGCCCCGCCCGCGCCCACGATCAGGGCGTCGAAATTTCGCTTGTTTAATGACATATCATTCTCGCATTCAGTTCTCGCCTGGCCCTAGCCCACCAGGACGATGACTTTGAGGGCCCAGAGGCCGCAGCCGATCAGTCCCAGCGCCAACAGGCTCAGGGCCGTGACGCGGATGGCGGTGGGGTGCACATAGTCGATGATGGCGTCGCGCACGCCGACCCAGGCATGGAGCAGGAGCACGCCGACAAAGATGAGGAAGCCGATGCCGACCAGGGGCTGGCCCAGCCAGGCTACCCATTCGGCATGAGTCGCCGGCGGGCCAAAGGCGAGGGAGAGGAGGAGATAGGGAAAGTACAGCAGCAGGGCGATCGCGGTCACGCGCTGGAAAACCCAGGCCCGCAGTCCCGAGGCTTGACGGCTCATGACAGTGCTCCCAACAGGATCAGGGCCAGGACGGGCCCACCCGCCAACACGCCCCAGGCCGTTTGACGGTACAGGGGCTTCTCGATACCCACGTCGATATCGAGCATCAAATAGCGGATGCCCGCCAGGAAATGGTGCATCAGCGCCCACAGGAAGAGGAAGAGAAAGGCCTTGAAGGGCCAACTGGCGACCAGTTGGGCCGCCGCCTCGAAGCCCGCCGGGTTGGACGCCGAGAGGGCCAGTACATGGATGAAATAAGGCAGGGTGAGGACCATGGCCACGCCGCTGATACGGTGACCAATCGACATGACCCCCGCCACCGGGAGCCGGATCACCAGCAAATTCAGAAAGAAAGGTCGTTTTTGGGTGGTAATCATCGTTACATTCCGGTTTTTTTAACCAAACCTCGGGACCCGTCCTTCCTGGTCCAGCCCCAAGCCGCAAGCGGCACCCCAGGTGCCGCTGACGATCCGCGCCATGCGCTGTTTTCAGCCATCGGGCGCGAGTCGAAGGGAGCAGAGAATGTCTAGGGGGCTCCTTGGCCTGACCTATCGCCGCCTGCCCTTAACGACCGTAACAATCGCATATCTGATGCGCCGCAGCAATCGCGAATTAATCACCGAATTAGTCATCCTCCCTCGGGAGATGCGCCTATCCAGGCGCGCGCGACCCGTCAGGGCGCTGGCCTGGCCTGCAGGTGCCGTCCCGCCAGCCAGACCAGCAGCAGCACGGGGACGCCGATCAGGGTGGTGAAGACGAAGAAGGCCGGATAGCCGATGGCCTCGACCATGGTGCCCGAATAGCCCCCCAAGACCTTGGGCAGCAGGGTCATGAGGGAGCTGAAGATGGCGTACTGGACGGCGGTGAAGGCGACGCTGGTGAGGCTCGACAGGAAGGCGACGAAGGCGGCGCTGGCCAGTCCCGCCGCCAGATTGTCCGCCGCCACGGCCAGATAGAGGACGGCGGCGTCGTTGCCCACCCAGGCCAGCCAGACGTAGATCAGGTTGGTCGCCGCCGAGAGGATGGCGCCGAGCATGAGGATGCGCATGACCCCGAAGCGGGTGGCCATGAGGCCGCCGAGGAGGCCGCCGGCGATGCTGACGACGACGCCAAAGGTCTTGACCGCCGTGGCGATCTGGTTCTTGGTGAAGCCCATGTCCTGATAGAAGACATTGGAGATCACCCCCAACACGATGTCCGAGATACGGTACAGGCCGATCAGGGCCAGCAGCAGCAGGGCCGTACGGGTGCCATAGCGGTCGAAGAAATCCAGCACGGGGGCGACCCAGGTCTCCCGGGCCATGGCCTGATCCACCACCCCCATACGCACCAGCAACCAGCCGGTGACGCCCGCCGTCAGAATCGCCAGCAGGAAATGCAGACTCTCAAGCAGGAAGCCGGCCAAGGGCCCCTGCCCTAGCGAGCCCTGGAGCGCGGCGAAACCGTCGCCGCTCAGGAAGAAGGTCGCCACGAAGGCCGTTGCCGCGCCTGCGAAGACGATCACCAGCCGGAAGTAATCCCAGGCCCCGTAACGCCGGGTAACCAGCCGCCCGGATACCGGCTCGGGGATCAGCAAGGTGGTGGCGATGCCCACCAGCGTGGTCCCAGCCATGGCGATGTAGGTCCAGCGCCAGGCCGCGAAGACGTAGTGCTCCGCGGTCGAACCCAGGGCGGCGGCCAGGTAGAGGGCGCCGGCCCCCGAGACCACCATGCCAACGCGGTAGCCGGCGATATAGGTCGCCGACATCATGGCCTGGAGGCTGGTCTCCGCCGCCTCGATCCGGTAGGCATCGATGACGATGTCCTGGGTCGCCGCCGAGAAACCGAGCAGCACCGCCGCCAGAGCCATGTGGGTCAGACTGCTGCCTCCTTGCGCCGGGTCGATGGCCGCCATCAGCAGGATGGCGCTGGCGATGGCCAGTTGGGCGACCAATAGCCAGGCGCGGCGGCGCCCCAGCCAGCGAGTCAAAAGCGGCAGGGGCAGACGGTCGATGAGTGGCGCCCAGACGAACTTGAAGGAGTAGCCTAGGGCCGCCCAACTGAAAAAGGTCACGGCCCCGCGATCCACCCCCGCCTCCCGCAGCCAGAGTGACAGGGAGGAGAAGATCAGCAGCAGCGGAATCCCGGCGGAAAAACCGAGGAAACACATGGCGATGACGCGGCTATCGAGAAAGGGCCGCAAGGTGGCTCGCCAGGAGTCGTTGAGGGATTTAGGGTCGGTCATCGTATTAAGTGAGCAAAGGGGTGTCGGCGATACCTTCCTGGCGACCATCAGGCCGCGCGGGGCCTCACCTCGTTAGCGATGATCTCACCCACTTCCCGTGAGACTACCTTCAAGTCATAGCAGGCCTGGAGGTTCAGCCAGGACTGGGCGGTTATCCAGGATTACTACGTCTTCCGCATGCCCGTCCCGCCATACAAAAAAGAGTCGCTATTGGGCATTGACGCGTATGCCATAGTGGCCGGTCAGGTCACCCCTGAAGGCCTCCAGCCGGTTCCTGGGCGGACTGCGCAGAAATTCCAGTGTGGCGGCGTTATGCAATTGGGTCAACTTGCGTTCGATCAGCAGGGACGGCAAGGAACGGGCGACGGACACCTTAACTCAGGAAGGTTTTGCGCTCTGACCCGTCACATCACAGGTGATACCATTAGCCGATGAAGCTGGTCCTGGACACCGATGTCGTCGTGGCCGCCTTGCGGAGCCCCACCGGGGCAGCGGCGCAACTGTTACGCCTGGCGCGGCACCGTCATATCAACCTGGCCGCCAGTGTGAGCCTCTTCGTCGAGTACGAAGCGGTCTGCAGCCGACAACCGCACCTGGAAGCCGCGGGCCTGACCTTGACCGATGTCGGGGTGTTTCTGGACGCCTTGCCGGGCATGGTCCATCCTGTGCCGATTCACTATCTCTGGCGGCCCCAGTTGCATGACCCGGCGGACGAACTGGTACTCGAGGCCGCCGTGAATGCCCATGCGGATGCCTTGCTGAGCTTCAATGTCCGCCATTTTCAGCGTGCAGCGGCAAAGTTTGGTTTGCCGGTATCGCAACCCGGACCCTTCCTGCGCGCCTTCCATGGAGGTAAACCCTCATGAGTGACCTTAGTACCTACCCCTTGCGTCTGCCCCGTTCCATCCGTGCCGGCGTCGAGCGCCTGAGCAAAAAAGAGGGGGTCAGCATCAACCAGTTCGTCAGCATTGCCGTGGCCGAAAAACTGGCCATGCTGGAAGCCGAGTCTTACTTCACCGAACGCCAGGCCAGGGCCGACCTGGATGCCTTTGACCGCTTGATGGCGCGCGCCACCGGCGAGCCCCCACGGGAGGGTGACGAAGCCTAGCCGCCGCTCGTTAGCATCAAGGGGTCCCGTTGGGATCGGCCGGCACGGCTGATGTAACCCGTTCAGCCACTCCAGTCTCTTTGGGCATGAGGCATGGAACGTCTTGGTATATCCGCCCACTAAGCGGCGGTTGCCGGCGCGGGCGCCTGGGCTGCCTAGCGCTGCAGGACGTATTGCCCCGGCGCGGCCTCCAGGGGCGGATACTCGGCATTGCCCAAGTCCGGGGGCGATCCCAAGGGGCCACAGCGCTCGCCCAGCCACTGGGTCCAGTCCTCCCACCAGGAACCCGGCCGCTTGTCCAGGCTCTCCAGCCAGCTATCCGGATCCTGCTGGCGGGTGGCATCCCCCACCCAGTAGCGCCGCTTGGGGGGCGTCACGGGGGGATTGATGACCCCGAGGATATGGCCAGAGGTGGCCAGCACATAGCGAGCCGGCCCGCCGATCAGGCCGCAGAGCCGGAAGGTGTGTCGCCAGGGGGCGATATGGTCCTGCTCGGCGCCCACGGCGTAGAGGGGTTGCCGGATGGCCCCCAAGTCCAGGCGACGCCCGCCTAACTCCAGGTCGCCGGGCCGCGCCAGCCGGTTCTTCAGGTATAACTCCCGCAGGTAGAAGTCGTGCATGGCCGCGGGCATGCGGGTGGAATCGCAGTTCCAGAAGAGCACCTCGTTGGGGGCCAGGGCCTCGCCATACAGATAGCGGTGCACCACATAGTGCCAGATCAGGCTGTTGGGTCTCAGCAAACGGAAGGCGCTAGCCATGTCGGACCCATCCAGATAGCCCCTGACGGCCATGCGCTCCTGCAGGAAATCTAGGCTGCCCTCGCTCAGGAAGGCCCCGATGGCGCCGGGGTCGCTGAAGTCCACCAGGGTGGTCAGGCTGGACCAATGGGCGACGGGATTATGACTTACGTCCTGGCTCTCGGGGTCAGCCGCCAGCCAGGCCAGCAGCATGGCCAGGGCGGTACCACCCAGACAATAACCCGCCGCGTGGACCTGGGGTACGCCACAGATGGCGCGAGCCGCCGCCAGCGCCGGCAGCACGCCACCCAGCACATAGTCTTCCAGGGTCGTCCCCCTGGCCTCGGGGCCCGGATTGCGCCAACTGGTGACAA